>JAODAO010000231.1 GCA_025463465.1 Glaciihabitans sp.
CCATCAGCTTCGCCAGGGTCGACTTTCCGGCGCCGGTGGAACCCACGAGGGCGATGGTCTGCCCGGCGGGCATGTCGAGGTCGAAGCTCGGCAGGATCGTGCGGCCCTCGGTGTAGCCGAAGGTGACCCCGTCGAAGTTGACGTGCCCGGTGGCCTTCCACAGGTCGATCGGTTTGGTCGGGTCGGGAACACCGGGACGCTCCTCGAGCACCCCGGAGATCTTCTCCAACGCGGCCGTCGCCGACTGGTAGGAGTTGTAGAACATCGCCATCTCCTCCGCCGGGGCGAAGAACTGCCTCGTGTAGAGCAGCGCCGCCAGCAGCACACCAATGGCGAGGGTGTCCCCCGCCACCCGCAGCCCGCCGACGAGCAGCACAACGGCGACCGTCACGTTGCCGATCAGCACCAGCCCGGGATCGAAGATGCCGAACAAGCGGATGACGCGGCTGTTGGTGTCGCGGTAGCTCTCCACCAGGTCGCCGAACTCGGCCTCGTTGCGCTTCTCCTTGCGGAACGCCTTGACGGCGCGGATGCCGGTCATGGTCTCGACGAACTGCACGATCAGTCGGGCCGAGGCGACCCGGGTCTGCCGGAACAGTTTCTGAGAACGACGCTGGAACCAGACGGCGAGCAAGCCGAGTGGCAGCAGCGAGATGAACAAAATGACCCCGCTGACCCAGTCGAGCGAGAACAGGGCAACGGCGATGAACACCATGTAGAGGGCACCCTGGACGAGCTGGTTGATGCCGGAGTCCAGCAGTTCCCGGATGGAATCGAGGTCGCTGGTCTGCCTGGCGATGATACGCCCCGAGGTGTAGTTCTCGTGGAAGTCGAGGCTGAGCTTCTGGGTCTGCAGGAAGACCCGCTTGCGCAGGTCGATCAGGATCGCCTGGCTGATGCGTGCCGTGAGGATCGTGTACCAGGCCATCAGCCCGGCGCCGATGATCGCGGTGACCATAAACGCCACAACGGTGAGTCCGAGTGGCATCCAGTCCTGGTTGATCAGCGCGGGCAGACCGCGGTCGATGCCGATCGCGATCAGGGCAGGTCCCGCCACCTGGGCGGCAGTACTGATGACCACCACCAGCATGGTCAGGATGACGCGGGTGCGCAGCGGCCGCAGGAGCGAGCCGAGCAGCACAAGCGAGCGCCTGCGCAGCTGGCGAGATTCTGCCTTGTCGTAGTCGTGGCGTTCTTCGCCCTCTACTCCGGTGACACTCATCGGATCGCCTCCTTTCGTTCACGGTCGAGTTCGTCTTCGAGGTTGGAGATGACAAACCGGTAGTGGTCGTTGGTTGCCAGCAGCTCGGAGTGGGTGCCAACCGCGCTGATCCGGCCCTGTTCGAGCAGCGCCACCCGGTCGGCGAGCATCACCGTAGACGGGCGGTGCGCGACCATCAGCGCTGTGGTTGTCGCCAGCACCTTGCGCAGCGCCGCCTCGACCATCGCCTCGGTGTCCACGTCGAGGGCAGACAGCGGGTCGTCGAGCACAAGCACGTGCGGCTTCGCCGCGATCGCCCTGGCGAGGGCGAGGCGCTGGCGCTGGCCACCGGAGAGGCTGAGCCCCTCCTCGCCCACCATGGTGTCGAGGCCGAGCGGCAGGTCGTAGACGAACTGCGCCTGGGCGACGCGCAGGGCCGTGTCGAGCTCCTCGTCACTGGAGGCCGGCCGGCCGAGCAGCACGTTGTCGCGCACCGTCGCGGAGAACAGGGTCGCGTCCTCGAACGCCATGGCGATGTTCCCGCGCAGTTCCCCGAGGCCGAGGTCGCGGATGTCGACACCGTCGAGGGTGATGGCACCCCCGGTGACGTCGTAGAGCCGGGTGGTGAGGGCGGTCAGGGTCGATTTGCCCGATCCGGTGAGCCCGACGAGTGCCATGGTCTCCCCCGGCTCAAGCACCAGGCTGACCCCGTCGACGAGGTCGGGGTACTGCGCGGCGGAGTCCTGGTAGCGGAAGTGGACGTCGTCGAAAACGAGACGCCCCTCTGGTGTGGCGATCGTCTTGGGGTTCTCGGGGTCGGTGATGGTGTTCGGGGAGTCCATCACCTCGAAGAAACGGTCGGTGGCGGTGCGGGCGTCGAACGTCATCGACAGCAGGAAACCGATCGATTCGACGGGGAAGCGCAGCACCGTGGCGGTGGCGAAGAACGCGACCAGCTCGCCCGCGGTGATCTGGCCGTCTGCGGCGAGCCACACCCCGCCGGGCAGGGACAGGGCGAACGTCACGTCGGGGACGAGGATCAGCCACAGCCTGATGCCCGCTATGGCTTTCGCCTTCTCTATCTCGGTTCCCCGCAGGTCCTCCGCCCGGGAGGTGAACTGGGCGAGGGCGTGTTTGCCCCGCCCGAACGCCTTGAGCACGCGGATGCCGTGCACCGACTCTTCCACGGCGGTGGCGAGGTCGCCAGCCTGGTCCTGGCTGCGCCTGGCGACCGTCGAGTACTTGTTCTCGAAGCGGAAGCCGTTCACCCACAGGGGCACGGAGCAGACGATGAAGATCAGCCCGAGCACCCACGAGATGTTGAGCAGGAAGAGGAAGCCGATGAGGATCGTGATGATGTTGACCACCAGCAGCAGTAGCCCGAAGGAGAACCAGCGGCGGATCATGTTGAGGTCGCTGACGGCGCGGGACATCAGCTGGCCGCTGGCCCAGCGGTCGTGGAAGCTGACGGGCAGGTCCTGCAGTTTCGCGTAGAAGGCGTTGCGCATCCGGGACTCGACGTGGGTTCCCGGGGTCAGCACAAACATTCGCCGGAGCGCGACGAGGAGCGCCTCGAGCACACCGAGGCCAAGAACGGTCAGGGCTGCCGGCCAGATCTGGCTGGTGTCGCCGCTCTGCAGCGGGCCGTCCACCAATTGGCGCAGCACCTGCGGGATGAGCAGCGCGAGGACAGATGCCAGCAGCGCCGCGGCCATACCGAGGAACAGGCGGGGCATCGCGGGTTTGGCGAAGGAGTAGAGCCGCGCTAAAGCGTGGAAGGTGCCCGGGCGCTTCGGCGCGTCCGCGGGCGTAGTGGTGGGAGGGGTGGAAGAACGACCGTCGCCGGTCGAGGTGGGAGACATAACAACCTGGTGCTCTGGGACTCAATGATGGATGCTGCTCCGAGAGGGTGGCGGTCGGCGGCCTGCCGCGTGACGATGCACGACCAGCCCGCCTGCCCCCGGGCAGCCTTCCAGATTAGGCCCACCCCTGGTCGCGGGGCAACTGTTTTTTCCTCGACATACCCACTCGCCCGTGGGCGTGCCGGTGCCAGCGGGCTGCACGGCACCCAGGTCAGCGGTGTAGAAGCGAGCGGCATCCGGCTGTTTGGCGACGGCACGGCCGGGGAATTCACGAAAAAGCAGCCCGGCCGCCCCGGGAGAGTAGCGGCCGGGCTGGATCGGTCAGCGCGTGGTGCTGAGGTGCCCCGGGGTGTGCGCCTTGCGGGCGGCCCGACGCTCAGCGCGACCCTCGATGAGCCGGTACAGCACCGGCACCAGGATCAGGGTCAGCGCGGTGGAGGAGACCAGCCCGCCGATGACCACGATCGCGAGGTCCTGCGAGATGAAACCACTTGAGCCGGTCACCCCGAGGGCCATCGGTGTCAGGGCGAAGATGGTGGCGAGGGCCGTCATCAGGATCGGGCGGAGGCGCTGGCGGGCGCCGTTGGTGACGGCGTCCGCGACATTCTGCCCCTGCCGCCTGTATTGGTTGACGAGGTCGATCAGCACAATGGCGTTGGTCACCACAATTCCGATCAGCATCAACAGGCCGATGAGGGACGCGACACCGAGCGGGCGGCCGGTCACCAGCAGCAGGCCGATCGCGCCGGTGGCGGCGAACGGGATGGACACCAACAGGATCAGCGGCTGGATGAGCGAGCGGAATGTCGCCACCATCAGCAGGTAGACGATGGCGATCGCGACGACCATGGCGAGCCCAAGCTGGCTGAACGCTTCCGTCTGCTGGCTGGTCGCGCCGCCGAGGCTGACGGTGACACCGGCGGGCAGGTCGAGCTCGTCGAGACGCTCCTGCACGCTGGCGCTGACGGCGCCGAGCTCACCCTCCTCTGGCGTCAGCGAGATGGTGGCGATCAGCTCGCCGCCCTCACGGGTGATGGTGGTCGGCACGCTGGCGATCTCGACGGTGGCGAGGTCGGCGAGGGTGACAACCCCGGCGAGGCTCGGCAGCTGCAGCTGGCGCAACTCGTCGAGGGTCTGCGGGCTGCTGCCCGTCTCGACGAAGATGTCGAGGTCGCTGCCGTCGATGCGGATGCTACCAACGCTGGAGGGGGTGAGCTGCGAGGCGACGAGCCCGGTCAGCTGCAGTTCGGTGAAACCGGCTCGCAGGGCCGCCTCGCGGTTGACCGTGATCTGCACCGTCGGCTGGTCTGCTGTGCGGTCGCTGGTGACGGACTCGGACAGGGGAACGTCGGTGAGGGCGGCGCTGACCTGCTCGGCCGCGGCGGCGAGGGCCACCTCGTCGTCGTTCGCCGTGACGATCACGTCAACGGTCGAGCTGCCGAAAGCGGCGGCGGACGCGGCGACGGTGATGTCGGCACCGGCCGGCAGGGCGGCGAGGCGCTCGGTGAGGTCGGCCTGCAACGCCGTCTGGTCGGCGTCGGAATCGGTGGTGATCTGGAACGTCGCGTCGCCACCACCGCCGCCGCCGAGGAAGGCGGACGCCCCGCCGGAGGACCCGGCGGTGAGCTGCACCGTCTCCACACCGTCGGTGTCGAGGATGGCGGTTTCGGTTTCGGCGGTAACGTCACTGATGGTGGCAAGCTCGGTGCCTGATGCGAAGCTCTGGGTGACGCTGAGGGTGTTCTGGCCACTGGCGCCGAGGAAGTCCACCTTCAGCAGCGGGATGAGGGCGGCGGTCAGCACCAGCAGCAGCACGGAGGCGACCACGGTCACCACCGGGCGCTTCTGGGTGCCGCGCAGGATGGGCACGTATGCACGCTGCAGGCGGCTGCGCGCCTCCTTGCCCTCCGCCTCGGCCTGGACGAGCTCGGCGTCGACGGAGCCCCTGGGCGTTTTCAGGAACCAGAACGCCATCACCGGCACGATCGTCAGGGCGACAAGCAGCGAGGAGACCATGGCGATGGCGACGGTAACCGCGAAGGGGCGGAAGAGTTCGCCGACCACACCGCCGACGAGGGCGATCGGCAGGAACACCATCACCGTGGTGAGGGTGGATGCGGTGATGGCGCCGGCCACTTCGCGCACACCGGTGAGGATGGCCTGCTTTTTGTCCTTGCCGTAGCTCAGGTGACGCTTGATGTTCTCGATGACCACGATGGAGTCATCCACCACCCGGCCGATCGCGATGGTCAGCGCCCCGAGGGTGAGCATGTTGAGCGAGAAACCGCCGATGTTCAGCCCGATGAAGGTGACGAGCACCGACAGGGGGATGGAGACGGCGGTGACGAGGGTGGAGCGCACCGAGAACAGGAACACCAGGATGATGATGACCGCGAAGACGAGGCCGAGGAGCCCCTCGACGGCGAGGTGTTCGATGGATTGCTCGATGAAGGGGGCCTGGTCGAACACCACAACGAGGCTGGCGCTGTCGCCGAGGTCGTCCTCGAGCGAGCCGAGCATGTCGCCGACGGCGTGCGAGATCGAGACGAGGTCGGCGTCGGGCAGCGCGGTGATGGACAGCGACAGGCTCTCGGCACCGTTGGTGCGGGTGATGCTGGTGGCGGCCTCTGCGACGACCTCGACAGAGGCGACCGCGCCGATGGTGGTGATCACGCCTGGCACGGTGGCGCTGGCCAGCGGCAGGCCCTGCACGTCGGCGACGGTACTGACGGCGGTGCCGCCCTGCACGGGCACTGTCACCCCGTTGTCGGTGATGCTGCCGACCGGCAGGGTGATGCCGTTGGCGTCGAGGGCAGCGGTGATGTCCTGAACGGTGAGGCCGGCAGCGGCGAGGGAGGCCGCAACGGGGGTGATGGTGAGGTTCTGCGAGGCGACACCGCTGAGGGTGACCTCGCGGACCCCTGCGATGCCCTCGAGGTCGGGCACCGTGCCGGCCGCGAGACGCTCACCGAGGGTGTTGATGTCGGCGTCGGAGGAGGCGGTGAGCGAGATCACGGGCAGGTCGGCGAGGCTGCCGGACACCACCTGGGGTTCTGCGCCCTCCGGCAGCTGGTCGGTGACCGAGTCGACCGCAGCGGCGATGTCGGCCTTCAGTACTGCCGAGTCTAGGCCGAACTCGGAGGAAACGGTGATCGAGGAGATGGAGCTGGAGGAGGTAGAGGTGACCGACTCGACACCGCTGACGTTTTTCAGCGCCACCGACAGCGGTTTGCTGATCTGCTCGTCGACCACGTCCGGGCTGGCGCCGGGGGATGTGGTGACCACCGAGGTGATCGGGATGCTGATCGAGGGGATGAGCTCCTGCTTGAGCGAGAACATCGAGAACAGGCCGGCGCCGGCGATGATGATGGCCAGCAGCGCCACCACGGCGCGGTTGGCCAAACTGAGTCGGGCAAGTCCGGACAAAAGATCCCCCAAGGATATGTGCGCTGTACGATGAAGACGTTAGCTAAAGGCTAACCTTAGCCTTACGCTAACCATCTTCTGCGTCGTCACAGCGGAATCACAGAACGGAGCTTCAGCGTGGATGCCTCCCCCAACACCGGCACGACGGACGGGACGACCGACGGCACGGCCGAGGAGCGACAGAGGCTTCTGGAGCGGATCACCAGCGCCGAGGCTGCCGTCGACGACATCCAGCTGAACGAGACGGTCGCCCGACTGCTGACCGTTCCGCTGACCATTCGGCAGCTGAAGGTGCTTGGTGTGATCATCGCCGGCAACGGCTCCGTCTCCGCGCAGCAGCTCGCGTCGCTGCTGCACGTTTCGCTCGCGACGATTTCGGGGATCGTTGACCGCCTGGTGGAAAGCGACATGGCGGTGCGGGCGGAGAACCCGAACGACCACCGGGCCGCTCTGCTGGTTCCCACCGAGGCCGGCACGGCCGTGTTCAAGGATCTGATGGCGACGAGCACCGTGCTGCGGGACGAGGCGGTGGCGAGGATGGCCATCAATGACCTGCGCGCCCTCGCCCAGGGAATCGACGCGTTGGTCGCCGCCGTTGTGGGGCTCGCCGCCGAATCATCCGGCGGAAACGGGCAGGACTAGGCCCAGGCACAGGTCCGTTTCCGGTCGACCAGGGCCGCGGTACCGGAGCAGCGGGTATCAGGCAGCGGGCGCCGTGGTACCCGCTGCCACCGGGAAATCAGCGGATGCGGACCGACAGGCAGGTGACGCAGCCCTCGAGCTTCTCGAACTCACTGATGTCGACCGTGACCACGCGGTAGCCGAGGTCGGCGATGAGCTCAGCGCTCTTGGGTGCCGAGGCCGCCATGAGCACGGTGTCGGATGAGAGCACCACGACGTGCGCCCCGCCCTCCTCCGGCACGGCGAGAAAGCGTTCGAAGATCGCCGCGTCGTCGACGAGAGGCGGGTAGCCGAGCACCGTGCCGTCGGGCAGTGCCGTGACCGCGCTCTTGAGATGCAGCACCGTCGTCGTCGGAACAGCCACGACGGTGTAACCGAGGGCTCCGGCGATGGAACGCAGCTGACGGATGCCGTCCGCATTCGTACGCCCGCCGCGCCCGACATAGACCGTCGTTCCGATCTTCAGCACGTCCCCGCCGTCGAGCGTGCCCGGGAGGGTGATCCGCTCGATCTTCTGGCCGAGGGCCACCAGACTCTCCTCGACGGCGGCCGTCTCACCGCGCCTCGACTCAGCGCCGGGGCTCGTGATCACGGCCGTGGTGCCGAACATCACCGCGGCATCCTCGACGAAGACCGAGTCGGCCATTCCCTCCCCGACCGGAACCTCGACGACCGCCCAGTCCGCAGCGGTGAGGGCGTCGACGTATGCGTCCCACTGCGTGTCGGCCAACTCGGTGTCGACAGGCGACCGCGTGAGATGGCTGAGTTCGCCCTCGGCGAGGTTCGCGGCGGGCGCGCGCACGATGGCGATGCGTCGTTCTCCCGGCAGCAGCGTGTCCGCGGCGAGCCGCCGGTAGATGACGGTGCCTACGGCGAAGAGGGCGATGACCGTGAAGACCTCGAACGGCAGGAAGACCGAGATGAGCGGTTGCAGGAGGGCATCGACACTGATCGCGCCCCCTGTCGCCGATATTCGCACGAGGTTGCCGAGGAACGCGCTGAGCACCGCGGCGATGATCGCGCCGACGAGCGTGAGATACCAACGCTGATACAGACCGACCAGCGCGAACACCGCGACGACGATGAACAGCACTATCGCGCCATAGACGAACACTTCGGATAGCGAGAGGAGCACCGAGATATCGGCCCCGTTCGAGCCGACCAGCACCCCGCAGAACAGCAGGAACGCGGTTGCCAGCAGCGCGACCAGAGCCACCGCGACCGCCGACAGTACGGAGGCCGTGAACCGACGGGCGAACGGAATCCTGCGAGTGATGACGGCCATGCGCCCCACCCTATGGGCAGCGAGCTATGAAACCGCTGGTCGCTAGTGGTAGAAGTGGCGCTCGCCCGTG
>JAODAO010000262.1 GCA_025463465.1 Glaciihabitans sp.
CCGGCCTTCGCCGCTGCGCGGTTCGCGTCGGCGACCGCCACCACGATTTCCTCGCGCTGGATTTTGACCCCGCGGGGGGCGTCGATGCCGATTCGCACGCTGTTGTCGCTGCGCAACTCGATGAAGGTGATGATGATGTCGTCACCGATCATGATTCGTTCGTTCACCTTGCGTGTCAGAACTAACATGGGGCACATCCTTGGTGGGTCGAACCGCAGGAAAAGCGCCCGCTCTTCACTGTACACACGGCGTGGAGCGGTCGTTGGTGTCTCACGGCGTGGCCCCCGGATCAAGCGGGCGGGGCGCGTTCGACTGGAAATCGGACGCTGGGCCGTCGCGGTAACCGATCGGTATGCCCAGCCGCTCGACGGTCTCCGGGGTTGAGGTCAGCCCAACCCCCACCACCGCGAGCGCGTCCAGGGGCACGACGGCGCTGAGCAGACGCACCCAGCGGGCGGTGTCCTCGTGTTTCGTGCTCGCATCGACCACCACCCACACCTCGTCCGCGCCAATCGAGCGCAGCGAATCCCGCACGTCCGCCCGCAGCGGGTCGACCCCGGCGGTGATGCCAAACGCGACCAGGACCGCGCGCCCCGAGGTGACGACCGAGGCCCGGGCGACCAGCGCGGAGCGGCGGTCGTTCACGGCGGCGGTCCCGCTGTTGGACCCCTCGGCGGCGATAACTCCCCCGGCGCGCACGTCGATGGGGGCACCGTCCGCCGCGAGGGTGTGCGCAACGGCGAGAGCCTGCTGGCCCACCCCGACCAGCAGGGTGAGGTCACCGGCAATGCGGGACACCTCGGGCACCAGCGGCAACTCGACCTCCACGCTGAACCGGGGGTCGACGGTGCGCGCGTCGAGCAGCCGGGAACTCTCGGCGTCAGCGCCGATCGGCTCGGCCTCGAGCCCCCGCGGTGTGTGCGTCAGCCCGGCGGCGGGTTCCGGGATGGGGGTGGAAAGGCCGGCGCGTTGGGACAGCTCGGCGACGACCTCCTCGAAGGCACCGGCGGCCCGGCGAGTGCCGAGCGAGGTGGATGTCGGGGCGGCGGTACCGGCAGCGCGGGGCAGCATGCCCTCGTCGGCGTCGTCGGCGGCGGCCAGCAGAGCGGCGATGCCCACCCGGTCTCCCGGGTCGCGGTGCCGGCCGACGGCGGGGGTGATCACAATGGGGATGACCTCGGGGGCCTCGACGGTGACCTCGTAGAAGTGTTTAGCGAGGAAACCGGCGACGCCGCCCTGGGTGACCTTCTCGGCGCTGACGATGCGGGCGGCCGGGCCGTGTTCGACCAGGATCTGCGCCTTCAGGTCGTCGAGGCTGGTGCCCCTAAGCTGAAACCTGTTCACTGGCGCGGATCACCCCCACTGTCTCGATCTGCACGTTGGCGGCGGTCGCTTCCTGGTAGCTGAGCACGGGGATGCCGTTGACCTGGGTGGAGATCAGCCGGCGCACGGCGGGGCGCAGGGACGGGGCGCAGACCACAACAGCGCTCTGCCCACGCTGCTGAAGGGCCGCGACTACCGTTTTGAGCGATCCGAGCACCGACTCGACCTGGTTGGCGCTGATCATGATCTGGGTGCCGTGTTCGGAGGGGCGCATCCCCTCGAGCATCTGCTGCTCCAGCAGCGGGTCGATGGTGATGACCCGCAGCACGTCGCCGTCGAGGTGCTCGGTGGCCAGCGCTGGGCCGAGCGCCTGCCTGGCCGCCTCGATGAGGCCCTCCGGGTCGGTGGCGACCTTGGCGCGCAGCGACAGGGCCTCGTAGATGCGGGGAAGGTCGTTGATGGGCACCCGTTCGCTGAGCAGCCCCTGCAGCACCCGCTGCACCTCGGCGAGGCTGAGCGGCGCGGGGGTGAGTTCCTCGACGGCCGCGGGGTTGACCGTCCGTACCCCGTCGGTGAGCACCCGCACGTCCTCGCGGGTGAGCAGGCGAGCGGCGTTGTCGGTGATCACCGAGGAGAGGTGGGTGACGACCACCGAGACCCGGTCGATGACGGTGGCGCCGGCGAGTTCGGCGCTGCGGCGCATCTCGCTGGGGATCCATTTTCCGGCGAGTCCAAAAACGGGTTCGACCGTGGAGATGCCAGGGAGGGAGTCGAGGGTGTCGCCGAGGGCGAGCACCTTGCCGCTCGGCGCGATGCCCCGCCCCGCCTCCACCCCGGCGATGCGGATGGAATACGTGGCCGACGGCAGCTCGACGTTGTCCCGTGTTCGCACCGGCGGCACCACAAAACCGAGTTCCATGGCGATCTTCTTGCGCAGCGACTTGATTCGCGCGAGCAGGTCGTCCGAGCCACCGTTGACCAGGTCAACGAGGTCCGCGGCGAGGGTGATCTCCAGCGCGTGCACCCGCATCTGGGTGATGAGGTCATCGGTGGTCTCCGCCTTGGGAGCAGACTCAGCCTGCGCCGCGGCATCCACCAACGCCTTTTTGCTGTTCTCCGCCGCCTTCACGCGGGTGCTGGCGAAGATGAGGCCGGCGCCGACGAGAATAAACGGGATCATCGGCATACCCGGGATAAGCGACATGGCGATCGCGGCGAACCCGGCGATCATCAGGGCCGTGCGGGACTGCGCGAGCTGGGTGGCGGCGGTGGAACCCATGTCGGCTTCGGCGTTGGAACGCGTGACGATCATGCCGGTGGACACCGCCATCAGCAGGGCGGGAATCTGCGTGACGAGCCCGTCGCCGATGGTCAGCAGGGTGTAGGTGCTGACGGCTTCGCCGATCTCCATCCCGCGCTGCAGCATACCGATGGCGATGCCACCGATGATGTTGATAATGATGATGATGATTCCGGCGATGGCGTCACCCTTGACGAACTTCGACGCTCCGTCCATCGCCCCGTAGAAGTCGGCCTCGGCGGACACCTCGGCCCGGCGTTCGCGGGCCTGCACGTCGGTGATCAGGCCGGCGTTGAGGTCGGCGTCTATGGCCATCTGCTTGCCGGGCATGGCGTCGAGGGTGAACCGGGCGCCGACCTCGGCAACCCGTTCGGCACCCTTGGTGACCACCACGAACTGGATGACCACGAGGATCAGGAAGATGACGGAGCCGATGATGATGGACCCGCCGACCGCGACGTGCCCGAACGCCTCGATGACCTGGCCGGCGTAACCGTCGCCAAGCACCAGGCGGGTGGAGGCGACGTTCAGGCCGAGCCGGAACAGGGTGGCGACCAGCAGCAGCGACGGGAAAACGGAGAAGTCCAGCGGTTTGCGCACAAACATGGTGGTCAGCAGCACCACCAGCGCCAGCACGATGTTGAGGATGATCAGCACGTCGAGCAGCGCGGCCGGCACGGGGACCACCAGCAGCAGCACAATGCCGACTACGCCGATGGGAACGGCGACTTTGGGGAGGGCACGTTTCACGTTGCGGGCCTTTCGCGGGACGGTGCGGATGGTGTCGTTCGGGTGGCGCCGGGCGGTGTGCTGGCAGGCAGGGGCCGGGACGGGGAAAGGGTGTGGATGCCGCCGCGGCTGCCGCGCCGGGTGAGGGCGGCGACGAAGGTGAGCACGGTGGCCACGGCGTTGTAATGCTCGAGCGGTATTTCCTGGCCGATCTCGCAGGCGCCGTGCAGGGCGCGGGTAAGGGGGATGTCTTTGACCATCGCCACCCCGTGTTTGGTTGCCTCGTCCCGGATGCGCGCCGCGATGATGCCCTTGCCCTTGGCGACCACCCGCGGCGCCGATTTGCCCGGTTCGTAGAGCAGCGCGACGGCGAACTCGGTGGGGTTGACCAGCACAACGCTGGAGTCGGCAATGGAGGACATCATGCGATTACGGCTCATCGCCAGCTGACGGGAACGGCGCTGCTGGCGGATCAGCGGGTCGCCCTCGGAGCTTTTGCTCTCGTCGGTGACCTCTTTTTTCGACATCCGCGTCTGCTTCTGGTTCTTTTTCGCCACCACCAGCACGTCGACAGCCGCCAGCACGAGGCCGGCGACCACGGCAGCGATGAGGAGGGTGACGGTTCCGGTGCTCGCGGCGTCGAGCACCGCGGACAGCGGCAGGCCACCGGAGGAGGTGAGCACGGGCATCAGCGACTGGATCACGAAGTAAAGCACCCCGCCAACCACCAGGGTTTTCAGCAGGGACTTCGCGCCCTGCCAGAGCGCCTGCAGCCCGAAGGTGCGGGACAGGGCGGTCGCGGGGTTGAACTGTTCGAACTTCGTGAACTGGGTGCGGAAATGCACCCCACCCTGGGCGACGGCGCCGATGAGGACGGCGGCGGCCACCGCGGCGAGCATCGTGCCCATGATCGGCATAAACGAGGAGAGGCCGTCGACGAGCGCCTGCAGTGCCGCCTCGGGGGTGGGATGCATGGCGATTGAGCGGGTCACAAACAGTTGCGCGGTGGTGGCTTCGGTGGCGCGGCTGAGCGTGAGCGGGATGAGCAGGCCGGCGGCGCCGACACCGAGCCAGGCGGTGACGTCCTGGGATTTTTGGAGTTTTCCCTTGGAGTGCACCTCCTTCATCCGTTTGTCGGTGGCCTGCTCGGTTTTCTCCTGCGCGTCAGTCATGGCTCACCTCACCCCGACCAGGGTTTTCGCGACCGAGTCGGTGAGGGCGGAGACGATCGCGGGCAGCACGGCCAGCACTAGGCCGCCGAGTGCGAGGGTCAGGAAGATCTTCAGCGGAAACCCGAGGGCGAAGGCGTTCAGGGCCGGGGCGACACGGGTGAGCAGGCCAAGGCCCGCGTCGGCGAGGAACAGCACAATGAGCAGCGGGCCGGCGATCTGCGCGGCGGCGAGGAACATCTGGGTCACCGCCGTGACGATCAGGTCGGCGGAAACCCCTAAGTTGATGCCACCGCCGAGCGGCAGGGCGTCGAAGGTGCGGAACAGGCCGCCGAGGATGAGCTGGTAGGCACCGGAGGCCAGCAACAGCGCGATGGCGGTCATATGGAAGAGGCGACTGAACTGGGCGCCGTTGATCATGGTGCCAGGGTCGTAGGCCTGGGCCAGCTGGAACCCGCCGAAGGTGTCGATGAGGTTACCTGCTGACTGGATGGCGGCGAAGGCGATGAACACGAGAAACCCGAGGATCGCCCCAACGAGCAGCTCCATCACGATGGCGCCGAAGAAGGCGCTGTTGCTGAGGGAGACGTAACCGGGGACCACTCTCGGGGAGACGGCGACGGCGAGCCCGAGGGCGAGCATCGCCTTGATCCGGCCGGGGAAGGCGCGGTAGGAGAACGGCGGGGCGATCACGATGAACGCCGCCATCCGCACGCTGGCGAGCATCACCGCCTCCAGCCACTGCAGGTTGAGGGTGATGTTCATCAGCCACCACCGATGAGGCCGGGAATTTTGTCGAACATCGCGTGGGTGAAGGAGACGATCTCGGAGATCATCCAGTGCCCGCAGATCAGCAGCGCGAGGGAGACCGCGATGGCCTTCGGCACAAAGGACAGCGTCACCTCCTGGATCTGGGTGATCGACTGAAAGAAGGAGATGGCGAAGCCCACCACCAGCGCGGTGACCAGCACGGGCGCGGAGAGTTTCGCCGCGACGATAAGGGCCTGCAGGCCGATGTCGAGAACCGCGTTTGAATCCATGGGTCAACCGCCCTGGTAGCTGGCGATGAGGGAGGTGATGATGAGTCCCCAGCCGTCGACGAGGATGAACAACAAAATTTTGAACGGCAGGGAGATCATCACGGGCGGCAGCATCATCATGCCCATCGACATCAGCGCGGCGGCGACGACGAGGTCGATGACGAGGAACGGGATGAAAATGACGAACCCGATGATAAAAGCGGCGCGCAGTTCCGAGATCATGAACGCGGGGATCAGGGTGACCAGGTCAACGTCGGCCATCGTGGCGGGGTTGTTCTGGCCGGCGGCACGGGTCATCAGGGCGAGGTCCTCCTCGCGGGTGAAGGACAACATCCAGGTCCGCAGGGGTTCGAGGCCGACGGTGGCGGCGTCCTCGAACGTCATCGTGCCGTCGAGGTAGGGCTGCACCCCGGCGTTGTTCACCTCGGTGAGGATCGGCCACATGATGAAAAGGGACAGGAACAGTGCGAGGCCCGCGAGCACCTGGTTGGGTGGGATCGACGGCAGCGACAGGGCGTTGCGGGTCATCGCCAGTACCACGAAGATTTTGGTGAACGAGGTCATCATCAGCAGCAGTGCCGGTGCGACCGACAGCAGGGTGATGCCAATGATCGTGGTGATGGCGGAGGACGGGGTGCCGTCCGGCCCGTTGATCTCGACGTTCAGCCCCCCATCGCTCGGGGGTGTCGTATCTGCCGGGTCGGGCAGTGCCTGCGGCAGCACCCCGGCGTGGCTCGCGGTGGCACCGAGCACGGCGAGCAGCAACGCCAGAAGCAGCGTCGCACCCACCAGTGCGGCAATTCGTGTCCTACGCCCCGACCGCGGTGAGCTGGTCGAGGAGGCGGTCATTTTTGTGGTCCCTGCCTTAGTGCGGCGAACGAGAGCTTCCAAGTCTCGGCCGAAAGGATGGACCCGCGGAGCAATCCGTGCGGTGCGGGGAAGGTAGTGGGGGCGCCGGTAATGGCGGGAGCGTTGGCGGCGATGATCGCGTCGACGCTGGGGGATGCCGCTGCGCGGTTGCGCGGCCGGGTGAGGGCCTGCGCTGGTTCGGCCGGAGGTGTCTCGGCGAGGTGGCGGGAGAAGCTGCGGGCTGATCCCTCGAGCTCGCGTCGGCGTTCGCCATCCACCGGCACCGCCGCTGTTGTGGGCTCGCCGGTGGCCGCGGAGTCGTAGCTGGAAGTGGAGTCGTAGCTGGCGGTGGAGTCGTAGCTGACGACGGGGAGGTCGCTGTCGCTGAGGACGGTGATGGTGTGCTCGGTGACGCCGAGCAGCAGGCGTTTGCCCTCGGCCTCGATGATCACCACGGACGCTTTCTGGCTGAGCCCCTGGCGGCCGATGATCGTGATGGGTCGTTCGCTCTTCACCAGTCCTGCGCCGCGGGTGATGCGGCGGTGGGCATACCAGATAACGGCAAGCACGGCGCCGAGGGAGACGGCGACGCGCAGCGCGGTGAAGAGGGTGTCCACTTAGACCAGGCCATCCTGGATGTCGAGGATGCGGGTGACCCGGATGGCGTAGTCCTGGTCAACAACAACAACTTCGCCGTGGGCGATGAGGCGGCCGTTGAGCAGGATGTCGGCGGGGGCGCCGGCGGAGCGGTCCAGCTCGATGACGGCGCCGGGCTCGAGGCCGAGCACGTCGCGGACGGGCATCCGGGTGCGGCCGATCTCAACGGTGAGGGTCATCTCGACGTCGTTGATGCGGCCGAGGCGGCTGGCGACGGAGTCGTCGGACAACGACGAGCCGCCGCTGAGCGACCCGTTGTCGCGGATGCGCATGGCGAACCAGCCGGAGATGCGGATCCCCTCGCGCAGTTCATACACAACGGTGTCGACGTCGGCGAACAGCGCGGTGGCGTCTTCGATGCGGGCCTTGCCGAGCACCCCGGCGCCGAAGCCGCTGGCCGCGGCTTCCAGCGCGGGGGTCAGCAGGTCGCCGATGTTGATGGTGCTGGCGGATTCCTCCGAGGCCAGCACAAGCGCGTCGGTGTCGAGCAGCACAATGGCGAAGTCAGCGGACGGCGATCCGACGAAGGTCGCGACGGCGGCCTGGCTCATCGCGATGACCGGCTCAGAGCCGATACCGCGGCGGATGGGGTGCAGTTTGCTGCCGGTTGGCAGCATCGTCACCATCTGGTTGACGGCTGCGTCGTAGAGGGTGGCTGAGCTCATGGGCGGTTCTCCTCGATATCGGTGACCACGCATGCCATCCGGGTGCCGTGGACCCCGACCGCTGCGCGTGCCAGCGTTCGCCCGTTCACGGCGAGGTCGAGGGGTTTGTGGTTGGCGTAGTGCAGCGGGATAACGTCACCGACCGAGAGTCCGAGGACCTCGGCCGGGGTGGTTTTGACCGGCGGCAGCTGCAATGACACGTCGACGGGCACCCGCACCAGTTGCGCCTGCACCAGTTCCTGCGCCTCGGCGGCGGTGACGACCGGCTCGTTGTCCACCAGGCGGCGCAGCACCTGGTCGGCGGGGATGGCGAAGGTGGCCGTCGCAGACTGGGCGCCGGCCTGCACGGTGAAGGTGGCGACGATCATCAGTTCGCCGGGCGCGGCGGCCTGCGCAAGCTGCGAGTTGTGGTGGATCGTGTCGATCGACAGGGGCGCGGTCAGGATGGGGCCGAAGGAGTAGCGCAGGTCGTCGAGGGCGTCATCGATGAGTTTGCGCAGCAGGATCTGCTCGAGCTGGGTGAGGCGCCGCTCGGCCTCGTCATGGGTGCCGTCGCCGCCGAGCATGTGGCTGAACCAGGACAGCGCCGCGATGCTCGGAAACTGGAACACCGCCTTGGCCTCCGCGTCACCGAAGTTGCAGAGCACCATCGAGGTGGATGCCGGCAGCGAGCTGGCGTATTCGTTGTAGCTGCTCATAACCACCTGGTGGAAAGTGACCAAGGAGCGAGAACGGATGTTCGCCGTCAGCTGGGTGCCCCACTGCCTGGCGAAGGTCTCGAACGCGAGTTCAAGCGCGCGCGAGTGCTCTCGGGCGAGGGTGGTGGGGCGGCGGAAGTCGTAGAGTTCCGGCGCAGCGGGCGCGCCTGTGGCCGGGAGCTTCTCGTCGGCCAGTATCGTCACGACGCCCACTATCGGTCACGGCGGCGGCGGCGTTAGCGCCGGCGACCACGGATGTGACGCCGTGGTTCAGTTGCGCCTTTTTGTCCACCGGATGTAGAGGTACGCGGAGACCATCAGCAGGGCCATCAGGCCGAACATCACCGCTGCGGTGGCGAGTCCACCGGAATGGAGGGTGTCGACCCACTGCGCGGGACCGTCGATGTTGGACAAACGAATAGCGAAGATGACGTGCTCTCAGACTGGTGTTTCACCGCGGCGCCGCCGAATGCGGCTCCGTCGAACGCGGTGTGGATCACCGTCGAGGTGGATGATGTCGGCACGGACAGTTTCCGGCCTGACCACTTTACTGTCGGCAGCATCCACCGGTGTGTAAGCGTTGCACAACGATCGGGCACCGGCGGACGGTGTTCGTGCGGGGCGGCGGGACGCGGCCAATCGTGTTCGCGCCCCGCCGGGTCAGTTATCCGAAGATGGCGACCAGTCGACCGATGACCTCACCGCGTTCGAGCTTGCCAATACCGTCGCCGATCTCGTCGAAGCCGATCGGAGTGATGCGGGATGTGATTTTGCCTTCGGCAACCAGCTCGAGCACGTCGGCGCAGTTCTGCTTACTGCCGGCCTGCGAGCCGAACAGTTGGACCTCGTTCAGGGTGAGCGTCTGCATGTCGAGCGTCGCATTGGCCTTGCCGAGACCAACCTGCACGATGCGGCCGCCACGGCGAATGGTTTTGATGGCGCCATTTGTTGTTGTTCCGAATCCGGCGAAGTCGACAATGACGTCGAGTTCAGCGTCGGTGAAGTCCTCGATGTCTGTCGACACGGCCTCAACGCCGAGGGAACGGGCGAAGTCGTGGACTTTCTCGTTCTTCTCGGCGACATAGACCGTCGCGCCCACGGCGAGCGCGATCTGGGCGCCGAGGGACCCGAGCCCACCGAGCCCGATGATGCCCACCTTGGTTCCGGCGGCAACGCCGCCCTGGTCGATGATCGCGTGATAGGAGGTGAGGCCGGCGTCGGTTGCTGCGGCAGCCTGGTCGAACGGCACTCCGTCCGGCAGCGCAACAACCAGGCGTTCGAGTACAACGACTTCGTCGGCGAAGCCTCCGTTCTTCGACGTACCCGGGCCCTCGATCGCGGCCGGGATAACAACGCTCTGGCCCACCGAGAACTCCGTGACGTCGGAACCGATCGCCGAGACGATTCCCGCGATCTCGTGCCCGAGGGTGATGGGGCGAAACGGCAGCAGGGGCGTCAGCGTGCCATCGCTGAAACCGACATCGCTGTGGCAGAGACCGGCGGCCCTGACATGGACAACGATCTCGTTGGCTTCCGGGGTGGGTGTTGCGACTTCGTTGAGCGAGAGCGGCTGACCGACCTCGGTGAATTGCCATGCCTTCATTGCGGGTTCCTTCCGTACGGTCGGCGACAGCTTCGTCGGCCACAATCAGAATACCGGTACTACGTACCGGAATTATCTGCCCTAGCCTCGACAGATGACGACACCTGCTCCCCGTCGCGGCCGCCCACCCGCCTCCACCCGCGAAGCACTCGAGGAGGTCGCTTTCGATTTGCTCCTGCGCGACGGCTACGAAGCGACAACGGTCCAAGCGATTATGGAAGCCGGTAACGTCGGGCGTACAACGTTCTTCCGCTACTTCGGCTCAAAGGGCGGAATCGTGTGGGGCGAATTCGACCGCGCTGTCGACCGCCTCCGCGACGCACTTGCCGCCGCCGACGACGCCCCCGTGCTGACCGCGATCAGGAACGCCGTGGTCGAGTCGACGCGCCTGTCCAAGGCCGCCTCCCCCGATGCCTGGCTCGACCGCTTTCGCGTGATGGATCGCGATCCCGCGCTCGCGGCCGAGACCGCGCATCATTGGAGCGACTGGGCGAACGTCATCAGCGCCTACGTGGAAGATCGCACGGGAATACCCGCAACGGGTCCACGGGCCGCCGCTATCGGCGGGGCCGTCCAAGCCGCGTACGTCGCGGTGCTTCGCTCCTGGAGTTCGGCGGCCGAGAGTGTCGACGTTGACGTCAACGAACTCGATCGACACCTCTCCCCCCTCTGCGCCGCCCTGCAGGTGACGGTCGACCTGGCAGAGTGATTTGCATTTCTGAACGGGCACTCAGGATGATCGCGTTAGGTTAACGGTACGAGGTACCACAAATAGGCCGACATTCGCCGTCCAGGGTGCTTCGTGGCAGAACGAAGGAGTTCATCATGGGTCGTCTCGACGGAAAAGTCGCCATCATCACCGGTGCAGCACGCGGAATGGGCGAGTCCCACGCGAAGCGCTTCATCAAGGAAGGCGCGAAAGTCACGCTGACCGACGTGAACGAAGAGGCCGGCCGCGCGCTGGCCGATTCCCTCGGCGAGAACGCACGATTCAGTGTCCAGGACGTCACGGTCCTGGCCGACTGGACCCGGGTTGTGCGGGAGACGGAGGAAGCCTTCGGACCGGTCACAATCCTGGTCAACAACGCCGGAATCCTCGGCCCGATGACCACAACGGTTGACCTCGACGAGGACGACTACCAGAAGGTTATGTCGATCAACGCCGACTCACAGTTCCTGGGCATGAAGTCGGTCCTGCCTTCGATGCTGACCGCCGGGATCGGATCGATCGTCAACATCTCGTCCCTCGCCGGGCTACGCGCAAACTACGGCTTCCCGAGCCTCGCGTACGTGGCGAGCAAGTTCGCGACCCGCGGTATGACAAAGGCCGTTGCAGCCGAGTACGGCGCGAACAACATTCGCGCTAACTCCGTGCACCCCGGATTCATCAACACCCCGATGATGGTCGAAGCGACGGACGAGGGCGGCGGGGACGCACTGAAGGAGATCTTCCTCGGGCGCCTGGCCGAGGCCGACGAGGTGTCCTCGCTCGTGCTGTTCCTCGCTTCCGACGAGTCGTCATACATCACCGGTGCCGAGCACAAGATTGATGCAGGCATGTCTGCGCATTGATTCGTGGCTGACGCCAGGTCTCCGTTGCTGCTGCAACAGAGACCTGGCGGTACCAGTTGCCCATCCAGCTGTTTTTGAGGGCTCGGAACCGGCGATTGAATTCGGATGCGTGAAACGTAACCAGGAGAAAGCCGCCGACACCAAGATCGAGAACTACCCGGGGATGTCCCCCAACCGAATGGAAGAGATCGTCACCGAGGGACACGAAGCGCTCAATGGGCATTCACTGCGGGACTGCGCGAGGAAGCCGAAAGCCATACCGGCGACGTCGGCTCAACTATTTACGGCTCAAACGTGGTGGATCACTCGGCCCCGCTTTAGGCGATCACTGTCGGCGCCCGCGGCTCATTCCGCTTCGCGAACCGGACACATCGCGAATGGTGCGCACCACAAACGTTCCCAATGCAACCAACGCCAGGATAGGCAAAGCGGACGTTGCGAATTTCTGCAGGCTGTCGACCTGGGCCTGGAGTGCGAGGTTTCCCGCAGCCTGTTGAGCGCAGTACGCCCATGCCATTGCCGCCGCAACTACGAGCAGTACGGTGAAGGCAATCGCCAGCAACAGCTGCTTCGGGCCTCGGCCACGCATCAGGTTGAGCAGTCCATCCAGCACAAACGATGCGAAGAAGGGAATGGGCAGCGTCAACAGGAACGGCACAAGGACATAAAAGCTCGGTATCAAGTCGTTAATCATGCTGCCTCCCAGCGCGTCTCGAAAGACCGTATCCGGCGGACCTGGTCGGCCAGCATCCCCAGTTCGGGGCAGCCGCCCGCAGAACGGTGCATACGAGAGCGAGACCGCGATTAGCCCGATTCGGTAGCAGTGCCCGCGTTGCGCTCCGCCAGCACCTCGGGCAGCAGGTCACGCACGGCGTCGGGTTCGCTGGAGAGCACAACGATGTCGACACGACGGTTCAGGGCCGTCCCGGCCGGCGAGGTGTCGCTTGTCATGGGGCGGGCCGAGCCGAAGCCGATGGCGCCGGCGCGGTCGGCGGAGACGCCACTCTGCTCGATGAGGTAGCGAACCACCTGGGTGGCGCGGCCGCTGGAGAGTTCCCAGTCGGTGGCATAAGGCGCCGAGGAGCCTGCCGGGTCGGCGTGGCCCTCGACGGCGAGTTCCTCCGGCACGGTGACGAGGACGGAGCCGATGGTGGCGAGCACCCTGGTCGCGTCGACGCTGAGGTCGATGCTGTTGCCGGAGAAAAAGGTCTCCGCCCCGACCAGACGCACAATCAGCCCACGGTCGGTGATCTCGTATTCGGTTGTGGGGTCGAGTCCCTGTTCGGCGAGGCCAGCGTTGATGCGGTCGCGCAGGTCGAGGAGGTCGTCGAGTTCCACCTCGGCTTCGGCCTGCGCGGCCGGTGCGTCGAGCATGGCGGTGACGTCGCCGTCCTGGCCGATGAGTTCGGCGGGAACAACAACCCCGGTGGCGGTGTCGACGGTCTCCGAGGAGGCCATTCCGAATCCGGTGGCTAGGGAGAGTTTGAGGGCGGCGAACTTGTCAGCATCCACCGACGACATGGCGAACAGCACGATGAACATACACATCAGCACCGTGACCATGTCCATGTATGAGGCCATCCAGCGTTCATCGTTGTGTTCCTCGACCGGCTCGACTCGGGGGCGGCGTTTGCCTCCGCCGCTCATTTCGCCTCGACGCCCTCTGCCGGCGTTGCACCCTTTTTGGTCTTTTTGTCATCCGGGGCGGTGCCGGGAACCATGGCACGCAGGCGTTCCCGCAGCAGTCGCGGCTGCGAACCGGACTGGATCGCGAGCACACCCTCCATCACCAGTTCCATCTCGTCGATGGCGAGGTTGGCGAGACGCCCGAGGCGGTCGCCTAGCGGCAGCCAGATGAAGTTGGCGGACAGCAGCCCCCACAGGGTGGCGACGAAGGCGGTCGCGATGGAGGGGCCGAGGGTTTCCGGGCTGTCGAGGTTTTCGAGCACGTGGGTCAGCGACACCACCGTGCCGATGATTCCGATGGTGGGCGCGTACCCGCCGAGGGCCTTGAAATACTTGGCGGCCTGGCGCATCTCCTTGCCCTCGGAGTGGATCTCGTCCTCGAGGAGCATCCGCAGGTCGTCGCCGTCTGTGCCGTCCGCGATGTTCTGGAGGGCTTTGCTGAGGAACGGGTCGGTGGAGGCGACCGCGTCCTCTTCGAGGGAGAGCAGTCCCTCGCGGCGAGCTTTCTCGGCGATCGTCACCAGCTGCTCGATGGTGCCGTAGGGCTGCGGCGCCTTGCCGGTGAACGCTCTCGGGATGGCCTTGAACGCGCTGGTGGTGTCCTTGACGGTTCCCCCAGCCAGGCCAACGGCGAAGGTTGCGCCGAAGACGAGGATCATCGGCGCCGCGATGAGCAGGGACGAGAGGTGCGCCCCCTCCATGGTGATCATCGCGTAGAGGGCGCCGAAGGCGAGGAGGATGCCGATAATGGTTGCGGGATCCACTACAACACCTCCCGCTCGGTCGGGCTGCCGGTCGCCGTTATCACTACCGGCACGGCGACCACCGGCGCGGCCTCCGTGTTGCCGAGCGCGAGCGAGAGCACCCTTGCCCGGTACTCGGCGACTTTGGTAATCACATCGGTGAGGGATTCCGTGACGATGTACGTACTGCCGTCGACGAGTACCAGGGTGGTGTCCGGGTTCTCGTGAACACGTTCGATGAGGTCGGGGTTGACGGCAAACTGACTGCCGTTCAGCCGGGTGACGGTGATCATCGTTGTGCTTTCGTGAGGGATGCTGCGGGTGGGTTGGGGCGTTAGCGCTTGAGGTTGGTGAGTTCCTGAAGGACCTCGTCCGAGGTGGTGATGATGCGGGCGTTGGCCTGGAAGCCGCGCTGGGCGACGATGAGGTTGGTGAACTCCTGCGAGAGGTCGACGTTCGACATTTCGAGGTAACCGGCGTCGAGGCTGCCGACGCCGCCCTGGCCGGGAACGCCGAGGGTGGCGGCACCGGAGCTGGGGGTGGCGGAGTAGTAGGAGCCGCCGGTCTTCTCGAGGCCGCCGGTGTTGGCGAACGTGGCGAGGGCGATCTGGGCGATCGCGGCGGTGGTGCCGTTGCTGAACGCGCCGGTGACGGTGCCGTCCTTGCCGATGCTGTAGCTGGTGAGAGTTCCCGCCGCGTGGCCGCTCTGCTCGGTGATTCCGAAGGTGTTGACCTTCGCCGCGCCGGTCGAGGCGCTGAAGTCGAGACTGATGCCGCCAAGGTTTCGGATGCCGTCACCGACGAGGGTGCCGTCGGCTCCGAAGACCAGGTTTCCCGTGGTGTTGCCGGCGCTGTCGGTGATGGTCCACTGGCCATCCACGGTGGCGCTCGGGGTGAGGGTGACGGTGCGGGTGGTGGAGTTGCCGGCGGCGTCGTAGACCTCGAAGTCACGCACCAGCGGGGCGGTGGCGTCGGAGGGGAGGTTTCCCGAGAAGGTGACGCTAGTGGTGGCGGCTGCGGGGTTGATCGCCTTCGCCGACAGGGTGACGGTGCTGAGGGCACCACCGGTGTTGACCACTCCGTTGGTGGCGCTCCAGCCCTGCACAAGTCCGCCGTCCGCTGTAACGAGGCGGCCATCCGTGTCGAAGTTCAGGGCGCCGGCGCGGCTGTATAGCGTTTCGCCGCCGGACTGGACGGCGAAGAATCCGTCCCCGGAGATCATCAGGTCGGTGGCGCGGCCGGTGGCCTGGCCCGCTCCCTGGGCGAAGTTGGTGGAGGTGCCGGCGACCTTCACACCGAGGCCGACCTGCGCGGGGTTGGTGGCGCCGGTGTCGTCGGTAGCCGCGCCGCCGTCGGTGAGGGTCTGCGAGAGGGTGTCCTGAAACTGCACCGCTGAACCCTTAAAACCGGTGGTGTTGACGTTGGCGATGTTGTTGCCGGTGACGTCGAGCATTGTCTGGTGCGAGCGGAGGCCGGAGATTCCGGAGTAGAGCGAGCGAAGCATCAGGATGCCTTTCGGTAAGTGGTTCGAAGGTTAGGAAGCAGGAACAGCGGGTGTTGCGGGTGCCGCGGGGGTGGAGCTGACGCCGGAGATCTGGTCGAGCGGGATGACCGCATCCCCCACGGTGACCGTGGGGATGCCATCAACGAACGAGACGGCGCTGGCGACACCGGTGACGGTGGCGCCGTCGGCGTCGAGGTAGCTGACGGTGCTGCCGACGTAGGCCGCGGCGACGGTGCGCATCTGCAGCGAGAAGCTCTCGGTGCTGGTGTCGGCCATCGTGTTGAGCTTCTCCATCGTCGCCAGCTGCGTCGTTTGGGTGATCATCTCGTTGGTGTCCATCGGGGAGCTGGGGTCCTGGTTGCGCAGCTGCGTGATCAGCAGCTTCATAAACAGTTCGCTGTCCATCTCCTGTTTGGGGGCGGTGGTAGTTGTTGCCGTTGCCGGGGCACCGACGATCGCGGATATGGCGTCTACTGGCATTGCTTCTTCTCCTTGAGTCCTAAGCCATCACGTCGAGCTGGAGGTTCGAACCGATGGCGGGGCGGTCAGGGAATCCTTCTGATCCGAACTGTCGGTTGCGATCGGTGCTGCCGTTAGCGTTGTCACCCAAAGCTGCCGCCGGGTGCGGTTCCGCCCGGTTGCGATGCTGGCCGGGCTGTTGCTGGTCGCTTCGCGCCTCGGGATCCTTGGGTTGTGCGTCGCCGGAAATGTCGAGGCTGGCCGTCATTCCCGACCCGGCGAGGTCGCGGCGCAGGTCGGTGAGCATCTGCCGGAGGGCTTCGCGACCGCCATCGGTCGGGGCGAACAGTTCGAGGCGAAGGCTGTCACCCGACACGTGGGCCCGGACGGTCACCGGGCCGAGATCGTCCGGGGTGACGTTGATCGTGAGGGTGTGTTCACCGTTCGACGCACCGGCGAGGGTGAAGATGGGGCGGGCGATCTGGGTGGCAAGCGGCACAAGCACGCTCGGTGTTGCGGCGGCGGAAGGTGCTGCTGCCGGAGTCGGCACCGGAGCTGCCGGGGCCGGGGTGGGCGCCGGCGAGGGTGCGGGCGTCAAAGCGGTAGATGTCGACGAGGTGGATGTTGAAGCGGTGGTTGTCGAAGCGCTGATAGCGGTGTCCTTTGTGCTGTCGATTGAGTTGTCGACGGTCGTGGTGTCGGTGGTGTCCGCGGGAATTGCACCGGCGGGAGATCCCGTAGCCAGCACCGTAGCGAGCGCTGCAGCGGAAGGTGCCGCGGGCTGTGCAGCCGTCGCCTGGGTGGCAGTGGGTGTGATCGTTGTGGACGGCGTCGCCCCGCTGGTCTGGACGGGAAGCGTCGGGAACACCGCCGCTGCCGATTCCGCTTCGACGGCCGGGGCGGAGGCGGATGCCGGTGCCTGCGCGATTGCCTGCGCAATTGCCCAGTATGCAGTGGTGACTGAGTTGGAGGGGTGAACCGGCAGCGACGTCGTCGGCTCGGGGCTGCGCACCCCGGTCAGCCCGGTTGCTGAACTGGTTGTGGTGTCGAGGGTGGGTGCGGGCGGGACGGTCGCCCCAGCGGAGGGCGCAAGTTGGGCTGCCGCTGGGGGCTGGCTGTCGATAACGATCGAGCCGACGTTCGACGGCGCCTGCGCTGTTGCCGGCACGGTGGATGACGGCACCGGCGTCGCCTCGGGCACGGGAATCGGCTCGCCGAGCGCGGATGACGGCTCCGGTTCAGCAGAGACGGTGTCTGCAGGAGCGGTGCCTGCGGGAGGGGGGTCTGCGGGAATGGTGTCCTCGGGCAGATTTTCCTCAGCAAGCGTTTCCTCGAGAACGGTCGCGCCTTCGCTGCCTGTTGCCGCCGGATCTCCCGTGTTGGCAACTACCCCACGCAGCCCTGTCGGCATCGCCTGTCCGAATGAAGGCGGCACGGCCACCGGCACGGCCGCGGGCATTGTGGGGATCTGCGTTGTGGACGCCGCAACGGGTCGCGCCGTCGGCACCGCGGCCGGGCTGAGTTCCGCGAGGACGGTGGCGAACGCGGAGGAGCTTGCCACAGCGGTCCCCGGCGTGGGGCGGTTCGCGGCGGGCAGGGGTGCCCCGCCCAGGATCAGTAGGCTCATCCGGCATTCCCCGTGATCATCGACAGCTGGGCTGCTGCCATCAGGTCGGCAACCTTGTCTGTTGTGCTGGTGCCGGTGGTGGATGATGTCGACGTTGTGCCGGTGATCTGCTGCAGGATCGCGGCGAGCTCGGCGGACTGCGGGGACACGGTTGTCGCCGGGGCGGCCGCGGCTGTGGCTGCCACTTCCGTGGCGGGAACGGTGACGCGGCGGATCGTCTGGATGTCGGCATCGGTGAGGTAGTTGTCCTGCAGCGAGACGGTTCGGCCGGCGTATGGGGCGTGCACAATCTGGTTGTTGCCGGCGTAGATGACGATGTGGTCGGCGTTGGGCGTGACGATGAGGTCGCCGGGTTGGGCCTCGGCGAGGGAGGCGACCTCGGTTCCGATGTCCTGCTGCTGGCTGGCCAGGCGTGGGGCATCGATCCCGAGGTCGGCGAGGACCTTCTGCACCAGGCCGGAGCAGTCCATCCCGCTGGCATCCTCACCGCCGAACACATACGGCACCCCGATGTACTTTTTGGCGGCCTCGACGATGTCCTCGCCGCTGATCCCGCCGGTTGCGGTTCCGGTCGAGCGGGACAGCACGCTCGCAGCCGAGCCCAATGCCGACGACGATGCCGTTGACGCCGTGCCGGTGGTCGCTTCGACGGTGCTGAGCGCCGTGGAGAATGCTGCGGCACTCGTCACGGTCGCGCGGGTGTTCAACTGGGTGATCGTCGCCTGGATCTGCTGCACCCGCGCCACCGCGTCAACGTAGGCCATTATGTTGCCCGTCCGATCTGGGTCGGACGACGCTGCCAGCCGTTGCTGGCGATCTCGTCAAGGGCGAGCTGCTGCATCCTGAGATCGTCGTTGTGCTCGGCAACGGTGTGTTTCTCGTCGAGCTTCTCTATGCCAACGGTTTTGGTTTTCGCGGCGAAAAACGCGGCTTCGGCCTGCGCTGCTTCCTGCTGGCGGATGGTTGTTGCCGCGGCCAGTTCCGCGAGCATCGACGACGACGAGGCCCGCGCGGCAGCGATCGCGCGCAGGGTGTCGACGTCGGTGGGCTGGTCGGAGAATCCTTCGAGGGAACGGCGGGCCCTCGCCTGGATAGCGGTGTTGTCGCGCAGCCGGCCGTTGGCGCGGGCGAGGTCCCCGGCGGCGGCGTCCTGCTGCACCCGGCGCAGCCGGAGCAGCCCGGCGAGGGCGAAAGCGCGCGCCATCAGGAGGCCCTGCCGAGGAGGTGGGCGATGTGGGCGAGCTGCTGCCACGCGCCTTCCGCGGTGGTCTGCTCGTCCATATCCTGTTGCAGGAACGCGGTGATGGCCGGTTCGTGGGTGATCGCAGCATCCACCAGCGGGTTGGTTCCGACCTGGTACGCGCCGACGTCGATGAGGTCCTGGGCGCGTTCGCGGGCGGCGAGGGCGGTGCGCAGGGTGCTGGCAAGGCGGCTGCGTTCCGGCGGGTTCACCTTCGAGGACAGGCGGGAGATGGAGGTGAGCGGGTTGATCGAGGGGAAGTGGCCGGTGACGGCGAGTTTGCGGTCGAGGACAACGTGGCCGTCGAGGATGGAACGGGCGGCGTCGGCGACGGGTTCGTTGTGGTCGTCACCGTCGACGAGCACGGTGTAGATGCCGGTGACGCTGCCGCGTTCGGCGGTTCCGGCGCGTTCCAGCAGCTGGGCGAGCACCGAGAACGTCGACGGCGGGTAGCCGCGGGTGGCCGGGGGTTCGCCGGCGGAGAGGCCGATTTCCCGTTGCGCCATGGCGACCCGGGTGAGGGAGTCCATCATCAGCATGACGTCAGCGCCGGTGTCGCGGAAGGATTCGGCGATGCGGGTGGCGGTGAAGGCGGCGCGCAGTCGCATCATCGCGGGCTCGTCCGAGGTGGAGACCACCACAACGGAGCGGGCGAGGCCCTCCGGCCCGAGGTCGTCCTCGAGGAACTCGCGCACCTCGCGGCCACGCTCCCCCACCAGGGCGATGACGGAGACCTCGGCGTTTGTGCCGCGGGCGACCATCGACAGCAGCGAGGACTTGCCGACCCCGGAGCCGGCAAACAGCCCAAGGCGTTGGCCCTTGCCCACGGTGGTGAGGGTGTCGAGTACCCGCACGCCGAGCTGCAGGGGTTCGGTGATGCGGGTGCGGGTCATC
>JAODAO010000269.1 GCA_025463465.1 Glaciihabitans sp.
GAGGAACGTCTCCTGGTACGCACCCGAGGCAGCGGTGGTGGCAAAACCATCCTGCACCAGGCCATCGATGATGCGGTTCAGTTCGTCGATCTTCTGGTTCAGTTCCTCACGGCCCACATCGAGCTGGGTCGCGGTCTGGTTGATGCGGTCGTAGCTGACGTTAATGTTGCTCATGATGGGTCCCTTTGGGTTAGATCCGGCCGACGATGTCGACGGGAGGTGATGCAACAAAACTACCGAGCAAGGCTCATTCAAGCGATGGGGAGCACTCCCCATGGGTCCTACGGGTTGGGTGCCTCCGTGGGCTCCACGAGGGGTCGCTGCACATCGTCGGCGGTGATCTCGTCGGGAACAACGGGGGCGGGCTTGAACCGTCCAACGGGTGCTCCCGTGGCATCGCAAGGGGTGTTTGTGCCGCTGCTGGTGTAACGGAGTTGCCCGGAGTCGTCCATTGTTTCCATCGTGATATTCCGGATTACACCGACACTCAGGTCGTAGGTCGCTGACGGCGATTCCCGTGTGATTGCCCAGCCAGTGGCCGAAGCGTCGCATACGACGATGGTTGCCCCGTCGCCTGTACCGTTTTGTTCCACCGAGATGGGCAACCAGATGGGCGGCCCCGGATACAGCAACACGTCGGCGTCCGTGTCGACGTAAGCATCCTTGTACGAATCCCAGAGCTGTTCGATCTGCACGTAGTCGTGTGTATCGGTGAGCTGGGCGATCGTGAAATCGCCGAAGTTGTTGGCGAGGGTTTCGCCGAGTTCAGCAGCGCGAGCCGCTTCGACATACTCGTCCGACTCGAGAGGGGACGTTCCACGTTCCTCCACAACGATGCCGGGAGTTTCGATGACACTGGCGACCCGGGGTTCATCTGCGGAGCATCCGGCCAGGGCGGCCACAAGACCAATGGACACGAGCCCCACTGCCCATCCCCGGGCAGTCGGAGTTGTGAACTGGGTGCGGCCGGTACGGACGCGTTGAGTCCAAGAGTTAATCATCGATCTCCCGTTGTTTCTTATGCACATAAATGTAGAGCTGTCCGCCACGCCCCGGTTATCACTTACCCGCGATGTTCCCGGCGAGGTCGGTGTCGACCCCGTCGAAGTTGGTGGCGGTGGAACTGGCGCCGAGGGCGACGTCCCGGAGTTTTGCCGCAGCGATCTGCCCCGCCACGCGTGCCCACATGTTGAAGTTTTCGGCGGCGGCGGCGACGCTCGAGCTTCCGCAGTTGCCCATGTCCAGGGCCACCTGGGTCGGTACTGCATCGGCCTGGGTGGAGAAGGTTTGCGCGGCCGTTCGGAGTGCGTCGGCGTTGACCTGCAGTGTGTCAGCCATCTGGTTCCTCGTCTGTGTTCACACCCCGCATTTATGTTCGGGGGCGGCGGTGTCGATGTGGTACAACGACCGGTCGTGCGTGGTGCCGCCGGGGTGTCGGCGATAACACCCCGGCGGCCTCGCGAGGAAGTCGCGGCCACGGATCACGAACCGGCCAGGCTGGCGCTCGGCGCCGCTGGAAACTAGCGCAGTGCGCTGGCGATCGACTCGTCCGTGGAACGCAGGGTCTCGGCAGTCTTGCGCAGGAATGTGGCAAGGCCCTCGAGGCCGAGGATGGTCTCCTTGGCGCCGTTGGCATAAACGAGGAACGTCTCCTGGTACGCACCCGAGGCGGCGGTGGTGGCAAAACCATCCTGGACAAGTCCGTCGATGATGCGGTTCAGTTCGTCGATCTTCTGGTTCAGTTCCTCACGGCCCACATCGAGATGGGTCGCGGTCTGGTTGATGCGGTCGTAGCTGACGTTAATGTTGCTCATGATGGGTCCCCCGTGTGTTTTGCCGGGGACTTTCCCCGGCTGGTTGATACTTGAAAACTATCGGCTGTCGTATATTCGGTCCATGGGTAGCGGTACCCATGCCCCAAATTCCCAGCAAAGTGCTGGTGAGACGGCCTTCGATAGACCTTACGACGGCAGTGCGGGCAGCAGCGGTGTCTGCACCCGCACCACCTTTCCCTTGGCCACGAACATGCCGCGGCCCGCTGGGAAGTCGGCGCGCTGGATGCGCGGGAAAGCGGTGCGCAGGATCATGTCGCCTTCCATCGCCTCGGGCTGGAGCAAGAAGCCGGTGCGTGCCGACTTGATCTCCGCGAGCAACGGCCAGGACGAGCTCCAGGTGGATGTCTCGGACTCGCCGACCAGGAAATGACCCGTGCGTTTCGCCGCCTTGATCATGTCGACGAGGGCGGAGTCCGCTGGTCCGGACAGGAACTCGGACAGGCCCTCGATCACGATGATGATTTTCGGGGATTCCGGAGCGGTGGGCAGTTCGGCCGTGAGCTTCTTCGCGAGCTCGGTGACCTCCTCGACGGTGCGGGCGGCACTGTCCCAGCCGGGTTCAAGGCCGAGGGTCGAGCGTGCGTTGCCGAAGTAGTACGCGGTAGTAGCTGGCACGGCGCGGCGCGCACTGGCAAGAATCCAGCGCAGCGTGTTGCTGCGGCCGCTACCGGGAGGGCCACCGACCAGGAAAGGGCCGGCCGCATCGAACGGGATCGCGGCGAGGCTGTCGTCGGAAACACCAAACACCGGCTCACCGTTGATGCTCTCCGGCAGGGTGGCTGGGTCGATCTGGTCGGGCAGCGAGTTAATCGCCAGGGCCGGGCGGCGCCCGGTCTTGGCGATGGCCTCGCCCAGGATTGCGGTTTCCTTCGCCTGGTCCACCACGTTGGCGACGCCTCCGAGGACGGCGATCTGGGCCTCGTGGCCGTCGATGATGGCGCGGCCGGCCGGGGAATCCGAGCTGAGGATGTCCTTGGCGACGTCGAGCATGGAGTAGGCCTGTTCGTCGGCGAGGCGCAGCACAACGCGGCGCTGGATTCCCGAGCTGATCGCTGTTGGCACACTGCCGGGGCGGTCGGCGGTGATCGCCACGTGGATACCGAGCTGGCGTCCCTCGCTGATCAGGTCCTGCACCACCCCGTACCAGGCGGAGGTGGCGCCGCTGGTTTCGAAGTCGTTGCGGAACGCAGGGAAGCCGTCGATGAGCAGCAGGATGCGGCTCTCGTCCGGTTTGTTCGCGAGGGTGCGGTATTCGACGATGGTGCCGGCGTTGACCTTCGCGTACGCCTCACCACGCACGATGAGTTCTTCCTTCAGCCACTTCAGCAGCCGGACAACTCGCTCCTGGTCGTCCCCCGGGATTACGGAGCCGACGTGAGGCATGGCCTGCAGCATCCGCAGGCCGTTTCCGGCGAAGTCGAGGGCGTAAACATCCACCGGCCCACCTCTCGGGGTGATACCAGCGACGGAGGCGAGGGTGCGCAGGGTCTGCGTTTTGCCCGCGCCACCGGTGCCGAAGACGGCGAGGTGGCCGTCGGTGTCCGGGCGGAAGTACGCGACGTCCTGGCGCTGGGCCTCCGGCACGTCGATAACACCGAGGGCGAGTTCGGAGTCGGTGCGCTGGTAGACCTTGGTGACGTCGAACAGGGGTGCCAGCTCGTCGAGCCACGGGCGGCGCGGCTCGACGACCCGGGCGGCGCGGGCCGCGGCGACCAGAGAGGACACCAGGCGTTTCTGATCGGTAGGGCCCTGGTCAGCTGGTGGCTCGGGGGTGCGCTCGGCCGCGTCCTCCCACGGTCTTCCCGGGCCGAAGCGCAGGTCGTTGATGCTGATTACGGGCGGGACCCGCTCGTCGCTGGTCCAGCCTCCGGCGTAGGCGGACTGGAAGGTGGTGAGTCGGCCTGGGCCTGTTTTGGCGATCGCGCGGCCGGGCAGGCCGGGCGCGAAGGACGCTGCGATCTTGTCGCCGACGACATCCTGGCTGTCTGACTCGTCCGCCATCCGCAGCGCGATGCGCAGGTTGGTGTTGGCGCGCAGGTTGTCCTTGATCACACCGGCCGGGCGCTGGGTGGCCATAATCAGGTGGATGCCGAGGGAGCGGCCTCGCTGGGCGATATCCACCACCCCGTCCACAAACTCCGGGACTTCCTTGGCGAGGGCGGCGAACTCGTCAATCACGATGACCAGCGCTGGCGGCGCCTCCGGGTCGCCGCGCTTCTCCAGCTCGATCAGGTCCTTTGCCTTTTTGCGGTTGAACAGGTGCTCGCGGAAGTGCAGCTCTGCGCGCAGGCTGGTGAGGGCGCGTCGCACCAGGTGCGGGCTGAGGTCGGTGACCAGTCCAACGCAGTGCGGGAGGACAACACAGTCGGCGAAGGCCGACCCACCCTTGTAGTCAACGAAGAGGAACGTGACGCGGTCTGGACTGTACTCGGCCGCCATCCCGAGCACCCAGGCCTGCAGGAACTCGCTTTTGCCGGAACCGGTGGTGCCACCAACCAGGGCGTGGGGGCCCTGGGTTCGCAGGTCGAGGTGCATGGCATCGATCGTGCCCTGGCCCACAATGGCACGCAGCTTGCCGGCACGGCGGGTGCGCAGCGGCGCCCCGGGAGTGCGGTCGTGCAGGGAGTCGTTTTCACGCCAGCGCTCCAGCACCGCGTCGGCCGAGCCGAACAGGTCCGGCCCGAGCAGGCTCGCGAAGGAGACAGAAGAAGGCAGGTCGCTGTTGTCATCCTCGGCGGCACCGGCGTCGACCACCCCGGCGATGCTGCGAGCGAAGTCAAGAGCGTCGTCGCGAGTCAGGCGGCTAACTTCAACGTTGTTGATGAGCCGGCCAATGCGCACGTAGCCGACTGTTCCGCTGGCGGAACCGTTGTCGGAACCGCCTGTGGAACCACTAGCGGAACCACTTGTGGAACCGGAGTGGCTGTCCTGGCCGACGTCGAGGAACGTGCGGCAAACCGCCGGCAGGCTTGCGACACTGTCGCCGAGCCAAATGGGCACAATACCGGCCTCGGCCGCTTTTTCGAGAACCTGGGTCAGGCGCGCACGGTCGACCGGGGCATCGTAGGAGATCAAGACGACCAGGGCGGGTAGCGGGGCGTTGTCAAAACCATCCTTCTTCTCCCCCACCCGCGCGCCCCAGCGCATCACCGAGTCGTCGTCGCTTTGCGGTCCACGCGGTTTGCCCTTTCCGCCGCCGGCTCGCTGGCTGATGACCTCTTCGAGCCCGGCGAGCAGGACGGCGCCGGAGGCGGCGTTGTCGGCGAGGTGCAGGCCAGGCAGGGGGCTCTGGGCGGCGCCGGTGTGGGGCAACCACTTGAGCCAGTCGAAGCGTTCGGCGACACCGGGGCTGACCAGCGCGGCGAAGGCAACCTCGGCAGGGGAATAGAGCCCGGCGATTTGCACGAGGAGGCTGTTGGTGGCCTCGACGGCAATGTCGGGGCGTCCTGCGACGCCGATGGCTCCCGCCTCGAACATGTTCTCCACCAGGGGCACACCGCTGATGGTGGCGAACGGGGCGACACCCTCGTCGAAGCGGTCGATGAACTCGGGAAGCCCATTGGAGGAGAACGCGCCCTTCACTTCGTTGCGCGAATCCCCCTCGCCGATGCCGAGACGGATGTTGAGAAACGACCAGTGCTCTGGCCGGCGCGACCAGAGGCCCGGGCCGAGGGTGGTGGCGGCAGCGAGCAGTTCCTCGACGGCGGGCGCCTCGGACAGGCGGACCGCCCGTTCCGGTTCGATCTCCTCCGTCAGCGACTTCTGCAGGTGTGCGAGTTGATCGTCGAACTTCTGCACCGCCAGCTTCATTTTGTTTTTGGCGATCATCTTCTGGCTGATGAACGTTCCGACCAGGATGAGCGGTGACAGGGCGATGAAGATGAACCGGCTCGGCCCCATGTTCGGCAGGAACAGGAACGCGACACCCATCAGCAGCGGCGCGGCCAGCGACACCCAGGGGAATGGGGACGGTTCGATCTGCCGCGGGATTTCGGGGGCCTCGAACTTGGTGCCCGGGTAGCGCTGCTCCACCCGTGGGGAACGGTTGTAGGAGACGGTGCCCTCGCGGCGGGGACCGGTGGGAACGGGTGCGGCCGCGGTGATCTCGGCACGCAACAAGGTGCCGCCGACGAGCACGCTTTGCCCCGATTCGAGGCTGATGCGGGTGACCTCGACGTTGTCGACAATGAGGCCGTTGGCCGAGTTCAGGTCGACGATGTCGACGGTTTCGGAGACTTCGACCCTCGCGTGGATCTTGGAGACGAGGGTGTCGGCAAGGAAGATGTCGGCGCGCACGTCTCGGCCGATGATGGAGGACCTCGAGCGCAGCAGAAATTCCTTGCCGAGGTCGGGGCCACCGACGACCCGCAGCACGGCGAGCACCGGTCCGAGGTCAGCTGGCTCGTCCTCGACGGGGACCAGTTCGACGGTAGCCCCGGAGGCTAGGCGGGCCTCGGCGACCAGCGCGGTGGGGGCGAGGGTAGTGGCCACCGATTCACCGGGAAACAAAACCTTGAGGGTGTGTGGGGCGACAGCGGCGTCGGTGTCCACGCTGCCCGTGCCTGTGCTGCCCGTGCTGGCGAGCGCGCGGCGGGTGGGCGGGGCGCCCACGGATGCCTCGGCCACAACCTCGGCCTGTGCCTCTGCGAGGAGGCGGCGCGCGACGGCACCGGCGGGGTCCCGGTCGATCATGACCTGCGCGAGTTCGGCGACGGTTGTGCCGGCGTCTGCGGCGATCTCGACGTCGCGCAGTCCCCCGGAGGGACGGGCCAGGCTGAGCTTGAGTTTCACTGGTTCCTCGATCTGTTGTGCATAAAACGTGTGGGGGCCCCGGTGCTGTAGCGGGCGGGGAGCATCAGGGGTCGGGTGCCTGATTGAGCAGCGGCAGGTCCTCGACGCTAACCAGTCGACTCGCGACGGCGTACTCGACGAGGCGGGCCCTGCGGTGGGTGGCGAGGGCTCCTGGTCCCCCGCGCAGCCCCTGCACCCCCAGCTTGTCGAGTTTGTCGCAGACGTTGTCGAGTTTGCGATTGAAGGTGGTCATCGACCAGCCGAGCCGGTGGGCGGCGTCGGCGGATGCGGGAATCGACCCGCGCCCCGGCACACTCTGAGCGAGCACGTTCTCGGCGAGCGCCACCACCAGCAAGCGCTGGCTCGAGGTGAGCGTCACCGGCATCATGGTGGTGGTTCCGGCCTGGCTGGTCGCACCGACGCCGGTGTTGAAGAAGTCGTCTCCGTTGTGGATGGTGAAGTCGTAGGTGGTCGAGCCGGCACTGAACATCACGTGCAGGGTGGGGAAAACCAAGGGCAGTTTCGCGCCGGGCGCCAGCCACGCCTGCACCTGGCCAGTTCCGTCGGCGATCGTGGCGGACAGCAGGCTGCCGACGTTGGACAGCCACCAGAGGTCGAACTCCTTGTAGACGCGCAGGAACTCGCGGTGCAGGTAGGGGTTGTCGTCGATGGTCAGGTCGGTCTCGCGGCCGATGCCCAGTCCCGTCTCCGGGTCGACGTCGAACCATTCATCACAGAACTCGATCCGCGGTGCCCCCATGGTTATGCCCCGATTCCTCTCGCAGCCGCTGTGCTGGATGTCGCGGAAGCTGTGTTCGCTGCCGGGGAAGCTGTGTCTGCTGCCCCGGCGGTGCCGGCCGTCTCGGCGGTGCCGGCCGTCTGAGCGGTGCTGGCCGTCTCGCCCAGCAGGAAGGGTACAGACCCTGCGCCGTTGATCCCGATATACAGGGCAATGCCGGCGCCCACCAGCACAACAACGATCAGTACAACAACGAGGATCGACCAGACTCGTGCGCCGAGCGTGACGTCGCCGTCCTTCGCCTGGGCGGCCGCGAGGTTGGCCCGCGCGGCGTCAGACATCACCATCTCGTGCTCGTCGTCGTCATCGTCGTTGTTGTCACCGTCGACGTTGTGCGCGTGAGGCTCGTCGGAGACATCCCCCTGCCCGTTGATGGCGGCCATCGGCGGCCAGGCCGGGGCGACCACCGGGAGGGTGAACGCGGGGACTGCCCCCGAGCTGGCGAGTGGTACAGAGCCGGCCAGGGGTACAGAGCCGGCGAGCGGCACCGTGCCGGGACGGGGTGCAAACGAGCGAACCTGGGTGTCGTCGTCGGAGT
>JAODAO010000273.1 GCA_025463465.1 Glaciihabitans sp.
AGCTTGTTGGGGAAGTACTCCTCAAGCTGGCGTCCGTTGACGGTGAAGGTGGTTCCACCGGGGATGAGGCGCACGCGGGCGATTGCCTCCTTGCGGCGTCCCACGGCTGCGCCGGGAACGTTGAGGACGGCGCGGGGAGCCTTGACGGCTTCTACTGCGGGAGTCTCGGTCGTGAAGCTCTCGGGAGCTTCCTCGATGATGTCTGCGATCTTGGCCACGTTAGTGAATCCTTTAGTCTTTGTACGCTGAAGTAGTCTGGCGGGCCGGCGCTACTGCGCGACCTGGCTGAGGGTGTACGGCGTGGGCTGCTGCGCCGCGTGGGGGTGCTCGGCTCCTGCGTATACCTTCAGCTTGGTGAGCTGGGCACGACCGATCGAGTTCTTGGGGAGCATTCCGCGGACGGCCTTTTCGAGGGCGCGCGTCGGGTGCTTCTCCAGCATTTCGGCGTAGTTGGTGACCGACAGTCCACCCGGGTAACCGGAGTGACGGTACAGCTTCTTCTGCGCGAGCTTGGAGCCGGTGAGGGCGATCTTCTCAGCGTTGATTACCACAACGAAGTCACCCATGTCCATGTGGGGAGCGAAGGTGGCCTTGTGCTTGCCGCGGAGGAGAACCGCGACGTGGCTGGCGAGACGACCGAGGACGATGTCGGTTGCGTCGATGATGACCCAATCGCGCTGAACATCAGCGGGGGTGGGCGAGAACGTACGAGTCACAGCTGTACTGCTTTCTTAGTCGAAATGAGGCGTTCGTGAATCCCACTCCGTGGAAAGTTCCGAGACAGGAACGATGCCGGTGGAGGGCTCAACTTCGGGCGCCGCGCATAGAACGCAGGCACCAAGGGTCTACATTAGTGCGTTCAACGGCCCGTGGTCAACTAGAGCGATGCGCCGTGTGCGGGTGAGCCGGGCGCGTTCGGCAAGCTCGGCGTCGTCCGGGTATCCAACCTCCGTGAGGACCAGCCCTTTTGCCGGCATCACTTTGTATTCGCTGCCGCGGGTCATCTGGTCGCGGATGTCGGCGGGCCGGTTGATCGGAAGATTTCCCTGGCCGGTTGCCACGCAGGCCCCCACGATCGAGCGCACCATGCTGTGGCAGAACGCGTCGGCCTGGACGCTGGCCAGGAGAATACCGTCCGGCTGCCGCTCCCAGCTGAACGACTGAAGGGTGCGCACCGTTGTTGCCCCCTCGCGGGGTTTGCAGTACGCCGCCCAGTCGTGCAGGCCAAGCAACGATTGCGCGGTGAGATTCATCACGTTCTCGTTCAGCTCGGCCGGGAACCAGAGGGTGCGGTGGCGCTCCAGCGGGTTGCGCGGTGCCAGGTTGTCGGCGATTCGGTATTCGTAGCGACGCCAGAGAGCGGAGAACCGCGCGTCGAAACCGTCGGGGGCGATGGCGGAGCGCGACACGTAGATGTCGTTGTCGAGCCCGGCAATGCCGTTGACCCGCCGGCCGAGGGATGCCGGACCGTCGTACGCCTTGCCGCCGAGCCCGCCGCGACGGGGACGGTCGAGGCTTTTCAGCTGGTCCTCGGTCAGGTCGACGTGCGCCACCTGACCGGTGGCGTGAACACCGGCGTCAGTGCGCCCGGCCACGGTGAGCACCGGGATCGGCGCGTGGCGTCGGAAAATGATGGCGAAGGCTTCCTCGATGGCGCCCTGCACGGTGCGGAAGTCCGGCTGGGTAGCCCAGCCCTGGAAGCCGCCGCCGTCGTAGGCGATATCAAGACGAAGCCGGGTGAGGGAATCGTCCTTGTCCGGGGTCTCCGGCCGGGGCAGGGCTTCAATTTCCACGCCCGCCAGTCTACGGCGTGCCCGTCGCAGGTCTCGGCCGCCAACGCCACCAGCGGTCCGGGAGCCGCTGCCGGGCTGCCGCACTTTTACCGCAGCGCGGCCGCCCGTGCCCGCAGGTCGCCGTGGATACCGTCATACGCCCGCCCCGAACGGAAGTGCGCCTTCGGCACCTTCACCACCACGCTGTAGTTGGGGTCAACCACGTTCGCGATCGGTGCCTCGGAGACCTGGCTGAGCAACTGGTATGCATCCATCTCGTGTAAGTCGAACAATTCGCTGAGCCAGCGCACCATCTCGAGCTGCGCGATCCGCCACGAGTCCTCCATCGGCCGGGACGAGCCGACAACCATCCAGTAGTCGTCGGTTTCGAGCCGCGGCCAGAGCGGTCCACCGCCCTTGATCAGCTCCACGATGATCACCGAGTCCATCGCCCCCTCCACCGCGGTTCCGCAGGCTTCGCCCTCGCCCTGGCGGTAGTGGCCGTCGCCAATCGACAGCATCGCCCCGTCCACGTTCACGGCGAAGTACGCGGTGGTGCCCGCCCGCATCTCTGGGGTGTCCATGTTGCCGCCGAACCGTTCGGGAACGAGCGAGGTGCGCACCTCCCCCGCCGCCGGAGCGACACCCACGGTGCCGAGCATCGGGGCGAGGGGCAGAGCGACCTCGAAGTTACCGAACCGGGCCTGGAAGCCGACGGTCTGGGCGACAGCGTCTACTTCGTAGATCCAGGTCGCTTCCGGAAGCGCCGGTTGCAGCGAGGCGGTGCGGTCGGTGCTCGACATCCCCCCGAAGAACGGGATGGTCGCCGACACTCCCCAGCTGCGCGCCGGGGTCAGGCTGACGATGTGCACGGCGAGGGTGTCGCCGCTTTCCGCTCCCTCTATATAGAAGGGACCGGTCTGCGGGTTGAGGTAGCGCATGTCGAGGGTGTGGCTTGCCACATCGGTGACCGACCGCAAACCGTGGTTGAAGGCGTCCTCGGACCACAGCGACAGCGTCGTTCCCGGCTTCACCCGCATCACGGGTTCGGCGCCGCCGAAGGTGTAGACGTACTGGGAGCGTTCCGGGCGAAAGTCGATCGTCGAAGCCATGGTGTGCCCCTACAGCTGGATGCCGCGGCTGACCGCGCCGTCGATGAGCAGGTTAGCGCCCGTTGTCCGCGACGACACCGGGCTGGAGAGGAACACCACACCGTTCGCGATCTCCTGGGTTGTGCCCATCCGCCCGGTGGGGTTCGCCGCCATCACCGAGGAGAACAGCTCAGGGTTCCCCGATTCGATGCTCGCCCACACCCCACCCTCTTCGTAGGTGTTACCAGGAGAGACGGTGTTGGCCCGGATGCCCTCGCCGGCGAGTTGGAAGGCGACCCCGGCGATGTAGCCGACGAGCGCGGTTTTGATGGTTCCGTAAGGTCCGGAGGCGAAGTCGACCTCCCGTCCGGAGACGCTGGAGATGGCGATGATCGACGGCGACTCGCTCGAGCGCAAATAGGGCAGCGAGGCCGTAACGAGATTGACGGTGCCCATCAGGTCGACGGCGATCGATGCCTGCCAGTTCTCGGCGGTGTCGGGGATGGCCAGGGCGCTGACGTTGGCGACGATCATGTCGATGCCACCGAAGGTGACAGCGGAATCGTCCACCCACGCCGTCAGCGCCGCGGCATCGGCGACGTCGAGCACCGTGCCAACCACCGTCGGTTCCGCGTCCGCGAAGCTCGCCTCGATCGCGGCGACCTCGTCAGCGTTGCGTGCGCAGAACCCGACGTTCGCCCCCTCGGCGACGAAGGTCGCGACGATGGCTTTGCCAATTCCCTTGGTTCCGCCGGCCACGAGGGCCGTTTTTCCCTGAATCCTGAGGTCCACTGATCGATCCTTGGCTCGCCTGCCGCGGTGAATCGCCGCAGCTTAGGAATCCACTGCAGAGATGATGTGCAGAAATGAATGGAAGGGTCGTGCCGGTCGTTCTGGCTCGACTCTATCGGTGTGGGCGACGGACCGGCAGGGCGGGGGATGTTGACGTCGAAGTCGGTTTCTCGTCGCTAGCGCAGCTTCAGGTTCGGGCCGAGCAGTGTGTATTCCTCGCAGATCGTTCCGTCTTCCGCTGGCGTTATCACTACCGAGCAGTATTGGGGACCGTGATTGTCGACTTTTGCCGACGTCGACAGGTAGGCCATGGCAACGTCAGCGGCGTTTGTCCGGCGGACCGGCAGCAGGAGAATTCCCTGTGTGCCCGCAGATGACGTGACCGCGGTTGGCTCCACCGTCAGCTTGGCGTTGATCTTCTGGGGTTTCCCTTTGCAGTTTCCGGTCAGGTCCCGTGTTGCGTCGATGTCCGCATTTTGCCCACCCCGGTAGGGCTTCGGCAGGTCGGCGCCGGCACGAATCTGCCTGATCCAGAGGTGCACGCGATACGTCTCACCCTTCGAACAGGTAAACCCGACGTTCCACTGCACGGCTTTGCCGTTGCTGACGATCTGCGCCGCGGTGTTCACGCTGATGGATTCCGGCCCTGCCGGAACAGACGGTGCGGTGACCGTGTCGGCGTGGGCGACACCCGGGGTGAGGGCAAACAGGATCGCGGCTGTCACCGCGGTTGTCACGATGGTGGTGGGACGTTTCACGGGACTACCTCTCGCTGAAGTGGAATCCCAGATTTACTCGCTCACGCATCTCAATAACAGCTTGTGGTTTTCGATTTCCTACAGGTGTGGGAGGGCCAGCCGACCGCCCGGCCACGTCGACGCGAGCAGAGCTGGTGAGCCATACTGTCCGGATGGACATCCCTGGCCGCCAGCGTCGTGCCGAGAAGGCCCGAATGCGGCTGCTGGCGAAGACCCGCTTCCAATGGGGCATGAACGCAGCCATCGCGATGGCCGCGGCGATCGGCTGCTTTTACCTCGCCGGATCCCGCCAGCACCCCGTGGTCATCATTGTTGGCCTCGCCTTCCTGGCGATGAGCCTGCAGTTCGCCCAGTTCGCCCGCCAGCGCGCCAAAGGCTGAGGCGCTAGGTGAGGCGCAGCACCGGACCGATCTGGCTGGCGTCCTCACACACGGTTCCGTCCTCGTCGGCGCTCGCAATGTAGGAGCAGAAGTACGGGTTATCCCGGTCGATCAGCTTCGGCGTGTGCAAGTACGCCTGTGCCACCAAAGCCTTCTTTGACTTCGCCAGCGGCAGGAGGACGTTCGCCTCGAGTCCCGTCGGCGAGACGAGGTACGTCTTCATCAGCTTGAGGGTGACGGTGGCGGCCTGCGGTTTGCCCAGGCATACACCCGACGCTTCACCATGAATGGCGGTGTAATAGGAATCCCAGCCCGCATACTTCGCCGGAAGAGCGCCAACTCTCTGGCGAATCTCGGCCCCGAGGGTGAATCTCTCTCCCTTGGCGCAGGTGAACTTCATCACCCACTTGGCGGAGGTGCGTGCGGCGTTCACATCGGCGGACTTTTTGACGGTCAGCGAATAGGGCCCGGGTAGTGGTGTGGGGTCGGGGACCCACGAGTTCCCGGCGGAGGCTGCGTTTGTGGCAGGGGCGGCAAACAGAAACGTCAGCACACACAATGCGCTGGCAAAAATGCTGGCACGTCGTTTCATTTCACTACCCTTGGCGGTCGTGGCCCTGCGGTTGCTGTGGCGCTGTCACGGTCCGACGAACATTACCCGCCCGACGGCGGTAATCCAAGACTTACAACTCAATATGTTTTCTAGTTTTCCTCGCTGTTTTTCTGCTGTTTTCTCGACTCGGGCTCGTGCCGTCGAGGCCACCCCGGCTCGATTCGATAGTTCGATCCCCGGCAGCCAAACGAAGACGTATGTAGCGACGCTGCACAGCCCACTCATCCGTTTCGGAAGTGTCGATACCGGCCACCGCTCGCTGTCGACACCGACGCCCCGAAGGCACCCTCAACCTGGCCTGATAAAGCCGTCAGTCTGCTCTCACATCGGCGATAACCGCTGCCGAGGGGAGGGCATTGTCGACGAGAACAGCCGCAACACTGGCGGCCGTGGCGAAAACATCGGTGTTCAGGACGCGGCTGCGGGCCGAGGCGCCGTCGAGGAGTAGCGCGAGCTGTTCGCCGAGCTCTTCCGGGTGTGGAGCGCCGGCCTCGCGGGCCGTGTCGATGAGGCGAGCAGCGAAACCCTCCTTGTAGCTGCGGGCATAAACGCGCGCTGGATGGCCCGGGTCCTGGATTTCGACGGCAGCACCGATGAACGGACACAGGGGTGAGTGGATGTCGAAAATGGCGAGGAGTCGCTCGCGGGGTGTGAGGTCTGCGCTCTCGAAGACTTCGGGCAAAATCTTGGGATCGAAGCGGCGGAGGTACTCGGCGACGACCTCGTCCTTGCCGGCGAAGTGCTGGTAGAGCGTGCGCTTTGACACTCCGGCCACGGCGCAGAGCTGGTCGACGCCGGTGCAGTTGATGCCCCGATCGGGGAACAACTGCTGCGACGCACTGAGGATGCGCTCCCGCGCTCCCCTGCCACTGCGGAGGCCTCTCGGCCCCTTCTCCAACTCCGTCATGTGCCAAGCGTAGCTCACCTGGGTACCGATCGGTGTGCATAGCTTGCGTACCGCTCCACGGCGCACTAGGTTAACAACACAGATCGGTGTACATAACATCGGTGCGGTAAGGAAATGGGGACGTTATGGGAAAACTTGATGGCAAGGTAGCGGTAATCACCGGCGCGACGAGCGGCATGGCTCTGGCCGGTGCGAAGCTGTTCGTCGCCGAGGGTGCTCACGTCTTTATCTCTGGCCGACGCCAGGACGCGGTGGATGATGCCGTGGCGCAGATCGGCCGGAACGTCACCGGTGTGCAGGGGGACTCGGCCAACCTCGCCGACCTGGATCGACTGTTCGAGACGATCAGGCGAGAAAAGGGATCGATCGATGTGCTCTGGGCAAGTGCTGGCGGAGGCGAGCAGGCCAAACTCGGCGAGATCACCGAGGAACACTTCGATGCCGGATTCGCACTGAACGCCCGCGGAACACTGTTCACCGTCCAGAAGGCGCTGCCCCTATTCAACGATGGAGGCTCGATCCTGATGACCGGGTCGAACGCCTCGCTCCGGGGCTACCCCGACTGGAGTGTTTACGCAGCAAGCAAAGCCGTATTGCCGGCCTACGCACGCGTGTGGGTGGCCGAACTGAGGGACAGAAAGATCCGCGTGAACGTTCTGACCCCCGGATCAGTTGCCACGCCAATGATGCGCGACGCACTGGGCCCCGAGCTGACCGCACAATTCGAATCGGTTATCCCCCGGCGGGAAATGGGACGCCCCGAAGAAATCGCGACCGCTGCACTGTTCCTCGCCTCAAACGACTCAAGCTACGTCAATGGCCACGAGTTGGTCGTCGACGGCGGCGCCACTGTCATCTGAGCACCTCGGCGCGGCTCAACACAAACGGTTGATTCACCCACAACCAACCGATCCACCGACAACGAAGGAACCCCCTCATGACCACCATCAGCATCATCGGCTCCGGCAACATGGCCAACGCCATCGGCACCAGGGCGTCCAATCACGGCCACACCGTCGAGATTATGAGCCGCGACACCGGCAAAGCCCAGGCGCTCGCAGATCACATCGGCAACGGAACCACCGTAGGCACCTTCGGCGCAAAGCCGGCGGGTGACATTGTCATCGTGGCCATCCTGTTTGCCAACGCGGTGGATGTCGTCACGCAATATGGTGATGCGCTGGCCGGCAAGATCCTTGTCGACATCACCAACCCGTTAGGCGCCAACGGGAGTGGCCTCGAGACCACCGAAGGTAACTCGCTGGCACAGCAGATCGCCGCCGCCGCGCCGGAGAGCGCACACGTGGTGAAGGCCTTCAACACGATCCTCCACGGCGTCCTCAGTGCGAACAAACCCGTCGACGCATTTTTCGCCGGCGACAGTGCCGAGGCGAAGGAACGTGTCGCGGCTTTCCTGGAGAGTATGGACATGCGGCCCCTCGACGCCGGAGGGCTCTCGATGACCTACGTCCTGGAGTGGGCCAGCGTCCTCCTGGTGGGCGTGGCGAGCAACGGCGCCGGCTTCGATGTCGCCCTGGGCGCCAAGGCGCTATGAGCGTCGACTCCTGAATGGAACACCGCTACGGCGGGCAACAAAAAACGACCCCGCTCGAGGAGCGGGGTCGTTCTTGGATGTAGCAGGTTATTACTTGGTTTCCTCGGCGGGAGCCTCGGTTGCCTCGACTGCGGTCTCCTCGACGGGGGCTTCAACAGCCTCGTCCTCGGCGACAACGGTCTCGTCTTCGACCGGAGCGGCTACGTCACCGGCTGCAGCAGCAGCGGCGGCGAGCTTCTTCGCGCTCTTCGGCTTCGGGTTGACGGGCTCGAGAACGAGCTCGATCTGAACCATCGAAGCGTTGTCTCCCTTGCGGAAGCCGAGCTTCGTGATGCGGGTGTAGCCACCCTCACGAAGTGCAACGAGCGGTGCGATCTCGGTGAAGAGCTCGTGCACAACCGTCTTGTCACCAATCGTCGCGAGGACGCGGCGACGAGCGTGCAGGTCACCCTTCTTCGCGAACGTGATGAGCTGCTCGGTCAGGGGACGCATGCGCTTGGCACGGGTCTCCGTGGTTTTGATGCTCTTGTGGGTGAACAAGGATGCCGCGAGGTTCGCGAGCATAAGGCGCTCATGCGCCGGCCCTCCGCCGAGGCGGGGTCCCTTGGTAGGTGCAGCCATTTTTCAATCTCCAGATGTTAAGAAGTCGTCAATTAGTCGAGGACGACTGGAATGTAGCGAGAAGCGAAGGTTAGTTCGCGGTCTCTTCGTCGTCGTAGCCGCCGTAGAAGTGAGCGCCGTCGAAGCCAGGAACGGTGTCCTTCAGCGACAGGCCCATCTCGACCAGCTTGTCCTTGACCTCATCCACTGACTTCTGTCCGAAGTTGCGGATGTTCATAAGCTGCGTCTCCGAGAGGGCGACGAGCTCACTTACGGTGTTGATTCCCTCGCGCTTGAGGCAGTTGTAGCTGCGCACGGAGAGGTCGAGGTCTTCGATCGGCATGCTGAGTTCGCTCGAGAGAACGGCGTCGACAGGAGCCGGACCGATCTCGATACCCTCAGCGGCCGTGTTGAGCTCGCGGGCCAGGCCGAACAGCTCGGTCAGGGTGCGACCGGCAGAGGCGATGGCGTCACGAGGCGTGATCGCGTTCTTGGTCTCGACGTCAACCACAAGGCGGTCGAAGTCGGTACGCTCACCGGCACGAGTTGCCTCGACGCGGTAGGTGACCTTAAGCACGGGCGAGTAAATCGAGTCGACCGGAATCTGGCCGGCTTCGCTGAACTCGCTGCGGTTCTGCGTTGCGGAAACGTAGCCGCGGCCACGCTCGATGGTGAGTTCGAGTTCGAACTTCGCCTTGTCGTTCAGGGTCGCGATAACGAGGTCCGGGTTGTGGATCTCGACACCGGCGGGAGCGGAGATGTCCGCAGCCGTGACCTGGCCGGCACCCTGCTTGCGCAGGTAAGCGGTGATCGGTTCGTCGTGCTCGCTCGAAACAACAAGGTTCTTGATGTTCAGGATGACCTCTGTGACGTCTTCCTTGACACCGGGAACCGTGCTGAACTCGTGCAGGACACCATCGATGCGGATGCTCGTGACAGCAGCTCCCGGGATGGAGGACAGCAGGGTACGGCGAAGCGAGTTGCCAAGCGTGTAGCCGAAACCGGGTTCAAGCGGCTCGATAACGAACCGCGAGCGGAACTCGGAGATGTTCTCTTCGGCAAGAGTGGGGCGCTGTGCAATGAGCACTGGTTGTTCCTTTCGGCAAAGTGTCCGCTATATGACACTTGGGCTCGACGGGCGGCGAACCCGTCGTCTGTATGTTGAGTTGTAAAAATCGAGGGTCAAACACTCAAGCGCGAGAGCCGCCGAATGCCGCGCACCAACATCCGCGGGTATTCCGGGATGCCGATGCGCGGCTTCAACTGCTACAGGTACCTAAGGGTTAGACGCGGCGACGCTTCGGCGGGCGGCAACCGTTGTGCGCCTGCGGGGTAACGTCGCTGATCACGCCGACCTCCAGGCCGGCGGCCTGAAGTGAGCGAATCGCGGTCTCGCGGCCTGAGCCGGGTCCCTTGACGAATACGTCAACCTTTTTGACGCCGTGCTCCTGCGCCTGGCGGGCAGCGGATTCCGCTGACAGCTGGGCGGCGAACGGAGTCGACTTACGCGAGCCCTTGAAGCCGACCGTTCCGGACGAAGCCCAGCTCAGTACGGCGCCGGACGGATCCGTGATGGTGACGATGGTGTTGTTGAACGTGGACTTGATGTGAGCCTGGCCCACAGCAACGTTCTTCTTCTCTTTACGACGCGGCTTACGAGCGGCCGATTTTGGTGCTGCCATGATGTTCTCCTAAAACGTGTATGGCGATACGAGCAGTGCTCGCTATCGGGCCTTCTTCTTGCCGGCGACGGTGCGCTTCGGGCCCTTGCGGGTACGAGCGTTGGT
>JAODAO010000284.1 GCA_025463465.1 Glaciihabitans sp.
TTCAAGCCTTTTAAGCTGGTCTACACGGAAACGAAGATACAGCCTTCCTATCGACCCCGGCGTTTAGACCTCGCACCTTCGATCACAACAACTATTGGCTCGTCACACAGGTCCGCTGCTCGCTCCAATAAAGCCCTGAGTGCGACTGACAAATTTGGTCGGCCCGCTCTCCAGAGGGGAGAGATCAATCGGTCTCCGCCGGCGATCAGCGTATTCAATCTCGCCGTAGTGTTCGGCCGAGTCGTGGGGAGGAGTTCGCGGAGGGTTTAACGTGAAACATCATCGGCTGAACTAATGATTGGCAATTGCCAGCTCTCCGTCGAGAGAGACACCGGCAGTCCGCACCTATAGATATCTGCCCGTGCACCCATGACCGCCCTTGAGCCGCTGCCTAGGAAGTGAGCGCACCCGCCGAGGACACCGCAAGGACGCGCAACCCGGATATCATAGTCGGCAAATTCAGTTTCCGACGCGAACAATCAAAACCCGAGACAGCAAATAAAGCGACGGGATGTTTCACGTGAAACATGTCTGGCCTCCCAGCTGTGGGCGAACTACGGCGAGGACACCTCGTGGGTGACTCCTATCGGCGTGGTGCAGCCGATGACCCGGTGGTCACAGTTCGCAGCCACTTCTTCTGTACATCAGACCTCGCAAACCCGACGAACCTGAAGGGAAAACAACTCCCGGTGGTCCAACCGGATCACCTACGGAAATGTTGTCACGCTGCGCGAAATTGTGGCGCACTTGCACAACAGTGGACGTTTCAGCACGGGGGAGTAACTTATCGAAGACCCTGCGCCGGGATAGAAGGGACGCACCAAGATTCGTGTGCGGCATTGATCAAGGTCGACCAGACATGCCAGGTAGCGCCGATACTTACATCGCGATCATCCGGCCTTTTCATGGCTAATGTTTTGCATCCAGCCCAACCATTGCCGCGCACTTGATCCCGGCCCACCACCGCGATAGCGTGGGCGGCCATGGAGGCTACAACACAAAGGTTTCGCCGAGGACCTCGCCCGTCGCGCGGATGGTCTTGTCACTAACTAGTGGGCGATAGTGGCCTCAGCTCAAGCTCGCCATTCGATCACTCGCGTGAGGACGCCCGTACTCCAGCGCACCCACGAATAGTGCACGTGGTACCAAACAGGCCAAATCATCCCGTGTCTTGGGTCTCGTCCGATGGATTAGCATCCGTCGCGGGGCCCGGCCCACTCGGTTCCGCGCTGCCTGCAATCCGGGACGATATAAGGCGCAGATATCGGGAATCTTCGTATCGGCAAGTACGCAGGCGTCTGCTCTCGCGTTACCCATCTCTCGCGGATCGAACCAAACCACTTCTCATCCACGACCGGACCTCATTGAAGCCCGATTTAGCAGCACCCTTTCTTTCCCCACTCCGTGTCAAAGCCCAATATTGAATCTACCGAGATTGCAGAAGTCACCGCCCGAACCACTGTTTCACGTGAAACATCCGCCCAAGCTGCGCGCATGAAATAGCACGCGCCTATTTCTACCTTGGTGGGTGCATCGTGCGTTAGGGCTGCAGCTACGTATTCATCGCATCGAGACGAAGGCCGGCGATGGATGCGTGGTCTAGCTTCACTCGAGTCGCGAATCCGACAGAGTTCACCTACCAGGCGCAACCGTAGGAGCACAACAACAGCCCATTTAGTCGTATGAGAGTTTTCATTCGGCCTGGAAAGCTCTATTGGGAGTGTTCCGTGTACGGCCGCCAAGTCATACCTCGGTCTGTGAAGCACTCCGGCGAATTATCCGCCGGCGACGGACGTATATGTACGCGTCGTCACGTGATGGGAGGTTTCACGTGAAACATAACCCGTTGTCAGATTATTGGTCAATCGACGGTAGCGCGGAAGACACGGGTGGTATCTTCGACGATTCCATCACCCAGTTCGATAACCTCGACATCCGATAGGCGAGCACGACGAATCTGCTTACTGGCAGCGTCGATCTCATCCTGTACGCGAGAACCCTTGAGGAAGAGCATCTGCCCCCCTGATCGAACGAGGGGAGCGGTAACAGGAATCAGTTTTGATAGAGCTGTCACGGCACGTGCTGTCACCTGGTCCAGAGGCCAGTCCAGCTTCGTTTCTTCCGCGCGCGCTCGAATAACTTGAACATTCGTCAGTCCAAGAGACTCCGCTTCGCTGGTGAGCCAATCCACTCGACGCTCCATGGGCTCAATGAGAATCATTGTCACATCCGGGCGAGCAATAGCCAGCACCAAGCCTGGTAGACCAGCACCACTACCTACGTCGCCGGTAACGCCGGGAATAAGTAGAGGAGCGAGTAGTGCGCAGTTCACTATGTGCCTAGACCACAGGCGGGGCAACTCGATCGGTCCGATCAGGCCAAGCTCCTCACCACGGCGCGCGAGGTCAGCCGTGTACTCGCGGGCCAAGTCGATCCGATCGCCGAAAAGAATTTGCGCGGCCGGCGGCTCGACCTCCAACTGAGGATTACTCATAAGAGGAGCTATCCTCGAGCGACGACCGTGTGCCGATCGCGTCCTTCGCCCTCTGACTCTGACACAAAGCCACGTGCGCTAACGATGTCATGAACGAGCTTTCGCTCGTATGACGACATGGCGGGGAGCGCTGCTGAATTAGCCCCACCCTCGATACGTTCGACGGCCTTGTCGACTAACACCTCGAGCTCCGCTGCGCGGGCTTCACGGGAACCGCCAACGTCAAGAATCAACCGCGAAAATCCACCGGTCTTGGTCTGAACTGCGATGCGAGTGAGCTCCTGCAGGGCATTGACCGTCTCAGGCTTGGCGAGGAGACGCAGATTACTGCTCCCCTCACTCGAGTTCACGGACAGGTATGCACGACCACCGCGGGCATCAATATCGATGTCCCCGTCGAGGTCAGTGATATCGAGTAGTTCTTCGATATAGTCGGCCGCGATGTCGCCCTCTTCTTCAAGCTGACTGGGGCTTGGGGCGTCAGAGACGGGCACGGTGGGTTCGGACGACACCACTACGTCAGGGGTCTCTGCGGTTTCGATCTCGCTCACGTCACTCACTTCTTGTTGCCGCTCTGCTTCTTGGAACGGTTCTTATTTACAGGCTGCTGACGCTGTGTTGTTGCCTTGGGTTCAACCACAATATCTTCGCCGGAAGCATCGATCTCGCCGACGCTGATACCCCGACGTTGGCCCTTGCGAGCCATACGAGCTTCACGCGCGAGAGCGGCCTCGGACCCCGGGGTGGGCATGTTTCGAATGACCAGGAACTGCTGGATCATGGTCCAGAAGTTGGAAGTGAGCCAGTAGAACATCACGCCGAGGGGAAAGGCGAAACCGGAGAAGGCGAAGACGAGGGGGAGTAGGTACAAGAGCATGCGCTGCTGCTTGAACGTGGGGCTCGCCTTCATTTCGGGCGACTGGTTCTTCGACATGATCTGTAGCTGAGTAATGAACTGCGACGCCGTCATCAGTACGACCATGATTGCGGCAATGACCTGGACCACGGGAGTGGATGCATTGGAGAAGCTGTCGTGGAGAGGCGCGGTATCGAAAAGCTTGGCGCTACCAAATTGCTCGGCGAGGCGGGTGTTGAGAAGTCCAACACCGGCGACCGACTTCTGAGCGTTGTTCAGTACCGAAAAAAGGCTGAAGAAAATAGGCATCTGAATCAGTAGTGGGAGACACGATGCGAGAGGGTTTGTTCCCGTCCGCTTGTAGAGCTCCATAGTTTCGCGTGACATTGCCTCGCGTGAGAACTGATCTTTTTTGCCCTTGTATCGGTCCTGAATCTTCTTGATCTGGGGCGCGACTTCCATCATGCGCCGCTGACTCTTGATCTGCTTAACGAAGATGGGAATAAGAAGGGTACGAATAACGAGCACCAGGCCCACGATCGACAGAACCCATGTCAGACCGGCCGCTGGATCCAGCCCGATTCCACTGAGAACCGTATGGAACGCTACGAGGATGGCCTCAACGACCCACTTGAGTGGCCAGAGGATTGTATCGATGGGATTCATGATTGAGAAAAGCCCTTTCCGTGGCCATTCGCGATGACAAATCCGAACGGAGTAAGCGAGTATCGCTCAGCTCTGCGTGCGGGTACGTCGTCAATTCCGCCTTCTGCCCAGGGGTGGCATCGGACAATTCTTCGGGAGCCCATCCAAGTCCCGCGCAAAACGCCATATCGCTGGATGGCCTGCAGGGTGAAATGCGAACAGCTCGGGTAATACCGGCACACATCCCCATAAAGCGGTGAGATTACTGCCCGGTATACGCGCAACACCACGACGCATATGTTGCGGGGCAGCAGCAACACGAACATCAGTGTTCGTCTCATTGCCTACTCACACCCCTGTCAATGCTGGCTGAAATCTCATCTTGAAGATTAGCCCAGGAAACCTCGGGGGATCCTGGCAGAGCCCGGATAACGATGTCGTTGCCGGTTGCATGGGTCGCCAAAACGTCGAGTCCGACCGATCGAAGACGCCTGCGCATTAGATTGCGCGTCACGGCATTCCCCACGGTCTTGGCAACAATAAAGCCAAAGCGTGTTGGCTCGCCAAAGGCCCGGGGGTACAGGTAGACAACAGCATGAGCAGTGCCCACGCGTTTTCCCTTCCGTACCGCAGTGCGGAAATCATCCGCCCTGACCACCCGGTTCGCCCTGGTGAGCACCGGGTCGTGCTACGCGGAAAGCTCGGTGCGACCCTTGCGGCGACGTGCAGCCAGGATCGAGCGGCCAGCGCGGGTGCGCATACGCAAACGGAAGCCGTGCACCTTGGCGCGACGACGGTTGTTCGGCTGGAAAGTTCTCTTGCTCATAATTTCTTACTCCACGTTTGGAATTTCCACTGCAGCTGGTCGCACGCAGGGAGAAATGGGTGCCCGAGGGCAGAAGTCAACTGATTAAACCTAC
>JAODAO010000286.1 GCA_025463465.1 Glaciihabitans sp.
ACGGCGAGGTCGTGCGAGATGAACAGCACGGCCGTCCCCTGCTCGCGGTTCATCTTTTTGATGATGCCGAGCACCTCGCGCTGCACGGTGACGTCGAGGGCGGTGGTCGGCTCGTCCGCGATCAGCAGGTCGGGGCCGGTGCTCATCGCCGAGGCGATCATGGCGCGCTGCTTCATTCCGCCGGACAGGGCGTGTGGGTGCTGCTTGAGGCGCCCCTCCGGGTCGGACAGCAGCACGGAGCGGAACGCACTGAGCAGCGTTTCGCGGGCGGCGCGACGGGACTTGCCGAGGCGGGTGGTGAGCACGTCGGACAGCTGAGAGCCGAGGGTCAGGGCGGGGTTCAGCGAGGTTCCGGGGTCCTGGTAGATGAGCCCGATGCGGGAAACGAGCTCGCGCGGTGAGACGGGCACCAGCAGGTCGGTGTCTCCGACGGTGACCCGCTGGGCGGTGGCGTCGAGTCCCTCCGAGAGCAGCTGCCCGATGACGGAGGCCGTCAGGGACTTGCCGGAGCCGGATTCGCCGACGATGCCGAGCACTTCACCGCGGTTGACGGTGAAGGAGATGTTGTTGACGAGGGTGCGGTTGGTGGCGCTCTGGCGCACGGTCAGCCCGTCGACGACCAGCAGCGCGTCGGAGGTGTCGGTGACAACGGCGTCGACCTTCGCAGCGGAGCGTTTCAGGCGGGCCCGCGTGCCGTTGGAGCGGGGGTTGGCGGCCGCGGCCAGCCCGTCCCCCACAAAGAGGGCGGCGACGGAGACGAAGATTAGGGCGGCGGCCGGGCCGACCACGAGGATCGGGTTGGTGCCGATCTTGGTGAGGCCGTCGCTGAGGATGGTGCCGTAGTCGAAGGAGGGGCTTTGCGCGCCGAGGCCCACAAAGGACAGCCCGGAAATCTCGACCAGCGCGCCGCCGAAGGCCTGGGCGGTGATGATCAGCATCGGTTCGGCCATGTTCGGCAGGACGTGACGGGTGGCGAGTTTATGGCCGGGGACCCCCATCAGGCGGGCCGTTGACACGTAGTCCTGAGCGGCGATACCTGCGGCCAGGTTGGCAGTGAGTCGGGCAAAGCCCGCGGTATTGGCAACGGCAATGGCGATGACGGCCGTGCCGACGCCCTTGCCGAGGATCGCGGCGACGATGATGGCCACAAGCAGGGTCGGGTAGGAGACGGCGAATTCGATCAGGCGAAGTCCGAGCTCGCGCAGCCGGGGAGGCGCCAGCCAGACGGCGATACCGAAGCCGATGCCGGCGACGGCGGCGAGCAGGGTGGCCGCCGCCGCCATGATCACGGTGACGCGGGTGGCGACGAGGGTGCGGGCGAGCATGTCCCGCCCGAGCACGTCGGTGCCGAGGAAGTGGCCGGGGACGGAGCTGAGGTTGGGGCTGCCAGCCAGTTTGGTGGCGCTTTCGGTCATAAAGATCGGGGCGAGGATCGCCACGAGCACAACAACACCGAACATTGACAGTCCGACAATCAGGGCGGGGTTCCAGACGAAGGCCCGTTTTCCCCCGATTCCCGGGGCGATGATCGGTGCGGAGGATGGAATGTCAGCCACGGGAGGCTCCCAGGGTACGAGGGTCGATCAGACCCAGGATGATGTCGATCAGCAGTGTGATGGTCAATGAGATGAGGCCGATCACAAAAACGGCGGCGCGGATCACCGGGTAGTCCTTGTCGGCGGCGATGGCCTGGACTACCACTCCCCCGATGCCGGGCCAGCCGAAGACGGCCTCCACGATGAGGGCGGAACCGAGCAAGGCGGTGAGGATGATGCCGGCGAGGGTGAGCGCTGTGGTGAGGAGGTTCGGCAGGAGGTGCTTGAAGTAGATGACGAACTTCGGCAGCCGCCAGCCGCGGGCGGTGCGCATGTAGTCCATCTCCTGGATGACCGCGGTCTCGCGGCGCACGATGCGGGCGACGGAGGCGATGCCGCCGATCGATAGGGCGGCGATGGGGAGGATGGCTGATTCTCCGAAGCCGTAGGCCATGGTGTAGGCCGGGGGCAGCCAAACGAGCCAGATGGCGAAAATGAGCACAAGAAGGGTGCCCTGGATGTAGGCGGGGATGGAGGAGACGAACCCGGTGACCACGTTGAAGGTCACGTCAAGCCAACGGCGGCGGTCCCCGCGGGTGGCGATGCCGATCCAGATGCCGAGGACCATTCCCACGATGAGGACGAGCAGCACGGCGATGGAGGCGATGAAGAGGGTGTACGGCGCGGCCGTCAGGACGATGTCGAGGGCGGGCACCTTGTAGAGGTACGAGTTGCCAAAGTCGCCCTGCACAACGTTGCCGATGTAGTGCACCAGCTGGACGATGATCGGGTCGTTCAGGCCGAGCTCGGCCCGCACCTGCTCGACCTTCTCGAGTGTGGCATTCTCGCCGGCGATCGTGGTGGCCGGGTCGCCGGGGATGAGCTGGACGATGAAAAAAGTGACGAGCACCAGCAGGACCAGGTTGATCACCAGTCCGGTGAGCCGGCGGAACAGGAAGGCCCGCCAGACTCCCCCCATCGAGCCGGCTTTCTGCTCGAGGGAAAGGGGCGAATCGCCCGTATCGGAAGGAGTGACATCGTGCGGCAGGGTGTGGCTCATGTCAGTTGTTCCTTGCTTGTCCAATACGGGCGATTCATGTTTGGTGCTAGCTGGTGATGCGCATGGCGGACATGTCCCAGTACCCGGAGAACGCGTACGTGGCGAATCCGGCACGGGCGATCAGGTAGTGGGTGTCAGCGATCAGCGGCGACATGTCGACACGCTCGAGGATAGTTTCCTGGGCGGACAGCAGCGCGTCGCACTGCTCGTCCGCGTCGGAGCTGGCCATAGCCGTGGCGAGGAAGGCCGCACCCTCAGGGTTGACTGAGCCACTGAGGTTGACTCCACCATCGGCGTACGAGGGCCCGACGGTGCGGGCGATCGACAGGCTGACGAGACCGGTGGTGTTCGTGTCGGCGGCGAGGGTGAGG
>JAODAO010000321.1 GCA_025463465.1 Glaciihabitans sp.
CGAGCACTGAGCTGCTGCGTTATCGAGTCGTACGGAGCCTCGCAAGGCCGGTTCGTTGTGAGGAAACGAAGGGCCACCATTTGGGCCGCCGGCCCCGACCCACCATTTGCCACAATCAGCAACCGACGGGCACCAGCAATTGCGGCCACTGCAGCGTCGAACTGGTCGTAGTCGAGAGCGCCGAGGGCGTCCCTCAGGTCGCGGGCTGCCGCGTCGAAGAGAGCTGGCACCCGTCCCCGGCTGCCCTCCTCGCTTGTTAGGCGCGCGTCCGGTTCTCGGGAGGCGGACCCGAGGTCGCGAAGCAGCAACAGCCGGAGGTGTTGGAAACCTTTGAGCCCCAGGTTCTGGCAGGTGCGGATGACCGTAGCCGGAGACGTTTCCGTACGCGCAGCGACGTCCGCCACCGACAACATGGCCACTTCGCTGGGGAAGTCCACGACCTCCTGCGCAACACGTCGCTCGCTTGGTCCGAGCGAGGGGATGAGCGAACGGATGAGGCTAACGGTGCCCCCGACGGGAGGGTCAATTGGCGCGATGAGCATGCTGCGTTTCTACCACGGGCCGGTAAACCCGCGGTTCAGCGGACGACAACACCGAATCTGGCTAACGGCCTAACCTCAAGAAACAACCTGTCCAGGTGGATGTCGGCTCCGAACCACCCGCATGACACCGAGACCTGCCCGCGCCGCCACCGAAGGCGTCGCCCACGCACACCCTCGGCTCAGCTGGGACATCGCCCTGCAGACATCCCCCACCCGTTTCTACCCAAAATTCGGGCCGCTACCCGCCGTCACCGAGGTGCGCGACCAGCCGTCCACCTGGGACGGAATCGGCTTCACCCGCACCCTGATGCTCTCCGACGGCGGCAGTGTGGTCGAGACCATCACCGACTCGAGCCGCGGCGAGTTCTTCGCCTACAACCTCAGCGACTTCCAGAAGCTGCTCGGCGCCCTCGTTACCGGCGGGCGGGCCGAGTGGACGTTCACCGAGCAACCCGGCGGCACCCGCATCCGCTGGACCTACGAATTCCATCCCCGGCCCGGCCGCGGCTGGATCGTGCAGGGCATCGTGCGCTTTCTCTGGGCGCCCTACATGCGCCGGGTGATGCCGCGCATTGTGCGCGGCATCACCCGGGAAGCAGCGAAAAACGTCTGAACCACCCGTCGACCGACCCACGCCACCGAGATCCGACGGGCGCGGATCAGCCGCTTGAGTTCCGTTAGGAGCGGCGGAACACCGGCGTCGTCCCGAGGTCAACGGCAACCTGGATCACACCCCCGGCAAATGTCGTTCCGGCCAGGTCGGTCCAGCTGCCGGGCGGGAGCACAACGCTGCGGCTGGTCGCACCCTGTTCCAGAACAGGGGCAACCAGGATGTCCTCGCCGAGCAGGAACTGGTCTGTCACCCGTTCGAATCCGGCGAAGTGATAGGCGAGCGGCCGGATGATCGGCTCACCGGTGGCCGCTGCCGCATCCACCAATCGAAGAATCTCCGGCAAAAAGGTCTGTCGCAGCGCGATGGCCTCCCGCACAGCGGTGAGGTGGCGGTCGTCGAGCACACGCGCCGGGGAGATGGAGAACTGCATCATCGGGAACAACGCGGCGCACTGGGCGTAGCGGACGAACTGCTCCTGGTCGACGGCAGCGCCGGGGGCGAAGGAGGCGATGTCTCCGCCGCCGACCATGTCAGCGCAGGTGAATGCGTGGCCGATGAGTCCCTGGGCGATGCCTTCGGGGATCAGCGAGGCGAGACCGTCGGCGCCCCACGTTGCTGGCTTGTCGTGCAGGCGCTGGGCAAGGGGCTGACCGCCCATCTTCCAGCCCGCCCGATACTCGTTGAACGGATACTCCAGGCCGAGCCGGCCCCACGCCTCGGTCTGTCCGACGGGACCGGATGCGACGGCGAACAGGTCTCCCTGCCGGAAGTCCCGGATGTCACCGCCATCGAATTTGAACCCGTCGATGCCGAGGGACCTGAGGGAATCCAGCCGCCCGCGGAACCAGTCGACGGCTGCGGGATCGGTGAGATCGAGGATGGCACTGTAGCCATTCCACCAGCGCCTGATCGCAACCTCGCCGTCTGCGCCACGCAGCAGGTGCCCGGCATCGCGCAACTCGCGGAACACCGCCCCGTCCGGGCTGATGTATGGCACAACCCACAGCATCACCGCGAAGCCGAGCGAATGCAGTTCGGCGACCATGGCGCGCGGGTCGGGAAAACGACGGGAATCGAATTGCCAGTCCCCGTAGTCCGGCGCCCAGTTGTCGTCGATCATCAGGACACCCGGCGGCAACCCCGCGTCCAGAAGACGGCGCGCGTAGGCAATAACAGCCTCCTGCGTCGGAGCGTAAGGAGCCTCGATCCAGGTGTTGTATTGCGGGCCGGTGAAGAGTTCACGCGCGGGAGTGGCGCCGGAGGCGGGGAAGTACCGGGCTGATGCCAGCTGGAAGGCGTCCCGTAGGGTCTCCCCCGGGGCGGTCTCGACGGTGACGGCGGCACCGGTGACGACCAGTTGCGAGTCGTCAAACGAAAATGTGAATGGCAGCTCCGACCAGACGACCCCGCCGGCGCTGGAGAGCAGCAGCGGCGCCGATTGGTTTGCCCCATCGGTGGCATCGCGCAGGTGACCGGAGTTTGACGCCAGGTCTCTCGATATTGGCACACCTCCGAACGGCATCGCCTTGCCATCGGCAACGGCGCCGCCCCACCACAGTTCGCCCTGGCTGATGGAAATTGTTGTGCTGATGTCGGTGGTGAGAGCGACAGCGGTGCTGACTTCGTCGTCGTAAACATTTATTTTCGGCATAGAAATAAAGTGTATGGGTGTGTGTGCCGGGAACAAAGGTGTGAACGACGTGATTCTCGGAGAACGTCGCCGAGCCGGCGAGTTGGGGCATCCCACCCGGACGCGCGATGCCTATTTGCCCTCGACCTGACCGGCGCTCGGCTGTTACGGTGAAGCAGACCGATCGGTTCAGTGCGCATACCACTGCGCGCTTTCTCAAAGGAGAGAAAACGATGGCCTCGCAATCCGGCAGCCCCAAAAAGCGCAGCTCCCGCGGAGATCCCCGCCGCGATCCGGCCATGCCCGCCGTTGCCCTCGATGAGGCGACGCTGGAGAAACAGGACAACACCTGGACCCCGGCCAAGATCGCTCTGTGGGTGGTCATCGCACTACTCGGCGGTGTCGCGTGGGTGATGATCGCGGTGGTGCGCGGCGAGACGGTGAACGCCGTCTGGTTTGTTTTCGCCTCCGTCTGCACCTACTTCATCGCCTACCGTTTCTATTCAAAGTTCATCGAGAAGCACCTCATCCGACCGGACGACCGCAGGGCAACCCCGGCGGAATACAAGGCGGACGGCAAGGACTACGCCGCCACCGACCGGCGGGTATTGTTCGGCCACCACTTCGCGGCCATCGCCGGCGCCGGACCTCTTGTTGGTCCGGTCCTCGCGGCCCAGATGGGTTACCTCCCGGGCACCGTCTGGATCATCGTCGGCGTCATCGCCGCCGGGGCCGTGCAGGACTACCTCGTACTGTTCTTCTCCATGCGCCGAGGCGGCCGCTCACTCGGGCAAATGGCCCGAGACGAACTCGGGGTGGTCGGCGGCACCGCCGCCCTCATCGCCACCCTGACGATCATGGTGATCATCGTCGCGATCCTCGCCCTTGTAGTGGTGAACGCCCTCGCCGAAAGCCCGTGGGGTGTGTTCTCGGTCTCGATGACCATCCCGATCGCCCTGCTGATGGGCTGCTACCTGCGCTTCTTCCGCCCCGGCAAGGTCACCGAGGTGTCGATCATCGGCTTTGTGCTGCTGATCGCCGCCATCATTGGCGGTGGCGTTATCGCGGATACCGAATGGGGCGTCGCCCTGTTCACCGTTGACAAGGTTCCGCTGGCTATTGGCATCATCATCTACGGCTTCATCGCCGCCGTGCTGCCGGTCTGGTTGCTGCTCGCCCCGCGCGACTACCTCTCCACCTTTATGAAGGTCGGCACGATCATCATGCTGGCGGTCGCGATTGTGATCGTCCGCCCCGAGATCAACGTTCCGGCGGTCAGCGAGTTCGCCTCCACCGGCACCGGCCCGGTGGTCGCGGGCACCCTGTTCCCCTTCCTCTTCGTCACCATCGCCTGCGGTGCCCTGTCCGGTTTTCACGCCCTCATCTCCTCCGGCACCACCCCAAAGCTGATCGAGAAGGAACGGCAGACCCGCTTCATCGGCTACGGCGGCATGCTGATGGAATCCTTTGTCGCGATCATGGCCCTCGTCGCCGCCCTCTCCATTGACCGAGGCATCTACTTCGCTATGAACGCCTCGGCCGCTGCCACCGGCGGCACCATCGAGGGCGCCGTTACCTTTGTCAACGGCCTCGGCCTGACCGGGGTGAACCTCACCCCCGAGATGCTCGCCAAGACCGCGGCCGACGTGGGTGAGGAATCCATCGTCTCCCGCACCGGCGGCGCCCCGACCCTGGCCGTGGGGCTCGCTCACATCATGCAGCAGCTCATCGGGGGCAGCGGGCTGATGGCGTTCTGGTACCACTTCGCGATTATGTTCGAGGCCCTGTTTATCCTCACCGCGGTGGACGCCGGCACCCGGGTCGCCCGCTTTATGCTGCAGGACTCGCTCGGCAACTTCATCCCCCGCTTCAAAAACACCGCATGGCGTCCCGGGGCGTGGCTCGCCACCGCCGTGATGGTCGCGGCGTGGGGAGCTGTCCTTGTTATGGGGGTCACCGATCCCCTCGGCGGCATCAACACCCTGTTCCCCCTGTTCGGCATAGCCAACCAGTTGCTTGCCGCGATCGCGTTGGCGGTGTGCCTGGCGATCGTCGCAAAACGCGGACTGTTTAAGGTGATCTGGATCGTCGCCATCCCCCTGGCCTTCGCCTCGGTCGTCACCATCAGCGCGTCGATCCTGAAGATCTTCTCGAGCGTGCCCGCCGTGGGTTACTTCGCCCAGAATGCGGCATTCCGCGCGGCCCTCGACGCCGGCGAGACCAGCTTCGGCACCGCCGCCACCGAGGAGGCGATGCGCGCGGTCGTGCGCAACACCATGATCCAGGGGGTGCTGTCGATCCTGTTCGTCAC
>JAODAO010000323.1 GCA_025463465.1 Glaciihabitans sp.
TGTTGGCCGCCGAGGGCGTCAGCGTGCGGGTGGTCTCGATGCCCTCCGTGGAGTGGTTCGCGGAACAGCCAACCACGTATCAGGAAACCGTGCTGCCGGCAGAGGTCACGGCGCGCGTCGCGGTGGACGCCGGCCGCGGTGACGCCTGGTACCGCTGGGTGGGGCTGGGCGGCAAGGTCGTTTCGGTGGAAACCTTCGGTGAGTCGGGCAGTGGGCCCGAGGTGATGCGGTTGCGCGGCATCCACCTCGACGCCGTCATCGCGGCGGCCCGCGCGACCCTGGCCTGACACCCACGCCGGGATCGCCGGTGGCATTCCCTCACCGACGCCGGGCTGGCCGTCCGCGGCCTCGGTCGCCGCATCCACCCGCAGGTCGCCGTCGCCCAGCTCGACGCGTAGGCCCGCGGTGCCGCCATCGCGAACGATCGCCTCGGGACGCAGCGGGTGAGGGGCGGCACTTCCGCAAATCCTTGCCTCTGCCTCTCCCCGGGATAATCGCAGGCTTCGCCCGTAACATGGCCACATGACGCGGCGAACCATCGAACCGATTTACAGCGCCGCCGTTGCCATCGGCCGAAGCCTGTTCGGGTTCTGGCGCCTGCGCCGCAAAACCACGGGCATCGGCAACATCCCGGACACCGGGGGCGCCGTGCTCGCGATGACCCACTTCGGTTACCTCGAGTTCGCACTGGTGGAGTGGGTCACCTGGCTGCACAACCGGCGTCGGATCCGGTTTATGGCGCAGAAGAAGGCGTTCGACAAACCCGTCATCGGAACCGCGCTGCGCGGTATGCGCCACATCTCCGTCGACATGACCGCGGGCGCTGACGCCTACGACAATGCGGTTACCGCGCTGCGCAACGGCGAACTGCTTGGGGTTTTCCCCGAGGCCGGGGTCAGCGCGTCCTTCACCGTTCGCGAGCTGAAAACCGGAGCTGCCCGCCTCGCCGCTGACGCCGGTGTGCCCATCATCCCCGTGGCCGTCTGGGGCGGCCACCGGCTGCTGACCAAAAACCGCAGCATCAAATTCCGTGATCGTTTCGGCGTTCCCGTGCACTTCGCCTTTGGCGTCCCCATTTCCGTTGCGGAGGGTGACGACCCCCGCACGGTCACCGCCTCGCTGCGCACCTCACTGCAGGACATGGTGCACACCCTGCAGGAGGAATACCCGGAGTCGGGGACCGGCAAGTGGTGGCAACCGCGCCACCTCGGCGGTTCAGCACCAACGCCGGCCGAGGCCGCGCTCGCCGATGCCGAACGTGACAAGCGTCGCGCAGCTGCCCCCAGCTGACGGCGGGCAACTCCCGCCCGAACGATCATCAACTCGACCTGACATCCCCTGCCTGTTCACCAGGCTCTGCGGGCATGATCAGGGAAGAACTTCGTAACACCCCAGGGCGAAAGGCCAGTGCTGCCGACATGACACAACTGCCGATACTCGACATTGTGCTGGTGATCGTGCTCGTGGGGTATCTCATCTTCGGTTACCGGCGTGGCCTCTTACGCAGTCTCGGGGCGATCATCGGGATCATCGGCGGAGCAGTCGCTGCCGTCTTTGTGATTCCGCTGCTGAGCTCGTGGATTCCGGAACCCGGCTGGCGCATCGCCGCGGCCTTTGCGGTGGTCATCGCCCTGCTCATCGCCGGGCAGTCGCTCGGTGTTGCCGTTGGTTCCGCCCTGCGCCGAACCATGCGTGTTGGTGCGCTGCGAGCGGTTGACCGGCTCTTCGGTGCCGTGCTGAGTGCGGCCGCCGCGGCTCTGGTGCTCGCCACCGTGTCAGTCAGCATCGCAGCCCTCGGGGTGCCGTTCCTCTCGCCAGCGATCACTTCCTCGACGGTCCTTCGCACCATCAACGACCTCACCCCCACCCCGGCGAAAGTCTTCCTCGCCCAGCTCCGCTCGACGGTCACCGAGGAGGGGCTGCCGCAGATCGTCGAAGCCCTCGGCGCTCCGGCGGCAGCGCCCGCACTGCCAGAAGCCGTGGCGGACACCCCGGCGCTGGCGACCGCAGCGCAGTCCGTTGTGCGCATCACCGGCAACGCATACGCCTGCGGGCAGAGCCAGTCCGGCAGTGGGTTTGTTGTCGCCACAGACCGGGTTGTCACCAATGCCCACGTGGTTGCGGGCGTCAGCGAACCCGTGGTCGAGGTTCCCGGAGGTGGGGCGCACCCCGCAACGATCGTCTACTTCGACGCGGTCGACGACCTCGCCGTGCTCGCCGTGACTGGCCTCGGCGCAGCACCGCTCACCCTCACAGACACCCTCGCTGAGGGCAGCTCGGCCGTAGCCAACGGCTACCCGTTCGGCGGCCCGTTTGTGTCGCTGCCCGCCGACGTGCTTGCCGTCGGCAACGCGAACATCAACAACATCTATGGTGACGACCCCACCGCGCGTCAGATCTACACCCTCGCGGCGGACGTGCAGCAGGGAGACTCCGGCGGCCCGCTGCTCAGCCTCAACGGCGAGGTCGCCGGCGTGGTGTTCGCCAAGGCCGAGTCAACGGCCAACCTCGGTTATGCGATGACGATGGAGGAGCTCTCCCCCGTGGCGGACAGCGCAGCGTCGCTCAGCAGCGCGGTCTCCTCCGGTAATTGCATCAGCGGCTGAGCCGCCCGTTCGGGATGGCGTGCCGCTCGTATTAGCGAGTGAGATTCGTCGCGAGGAAGGCAGTGGTGCGCTCCCACGCGTCGACCGCTGCGACCTCGTTGTACGTGGTCGAGTTGGTGTCGTTGAAAAAGGCGTGCTTGGCACCGCCATAGACCTTCGACGAGAAATCGATTCCCGCCTCTTCCATGCTCGCTGTCACATCGGGCAACGATGCCATCAGCCCGGGGTCGAGCTCACCGTAGAGGGCGAGGACGGGGCACGCGATCGCGGCAATGTCGGTGCTGGCCGGGGGCTGGCCGTAGTAGGGAACAGCGGCGCGCACGCGTGGGTCGGCTGCGGCGAGCGCAAAACTGTATGTGCCACCGAAGCAGTAGCCCACAACGGCGATATTGCCGTTCACGGCCGGGATGTCCGCGAGGTAGTCCACAACAGAACCGAGGGCGGCAACGGCCCATTGGCCGAACTCCGGCGAGCCAAGCGGCGCCAGCTTCTCGCGCAGGATCGGTTGCGCAGCTGTCCGCTTCTCCTCGTCCGGTTCGAACATGAGCGGGATCAGCTGCAAGCCGACCTCCGGCGGGATACCGACGCCGGTCAGCAGGTCGGGAGCGATGGCAATGTAGCCCTCCCCCGCAAACCGGTCGGCGATGTCCTTGATGTGGTCGACCAGTCCCCAGATCTCGTGGATCACAATCACCGCGCCGCGGACCTCTCCCTCTGGGTCGCTGCGGTATGCGGTGAGATTTCCACCGTCGAGGTTGATCATTGCGGTCATCGTTCACTCCTTCGAGAATTGTGTTGATAGTCTCACGCGGCCGCTGGAGATTTGCCGATGGTGACGAATCCCCGCGGTGTGGTGAAATCTAGAGGGATCGCCTCGACCAGCGTGGCGATCAAGAGGAGAACACCATGAACTACGCAGCCGACGACACCGCCGATTCGACAGACGCTGGCGAGACGACCGCCGAAGGGATCACCACTGAAGCTACGACCGCCGACGCTATGACCGCTGAAGAGAAGCGCCACGACCAGTTGACCACCGCCCCGGAGGCTGTGGAGGCCGACGCGGCCCCTCGCATCGACGTTACAGAAAAAGCTGACGGTGTCACCCGCATCGACTGGCGCGACGACGCACCCGTACGCCCCGGCGAGCGGGAGTAACACCGTGGGGCGCTGAGGCAGGAGTAGCGAGGCGGCAGCGGCCAGGATGGGTCGATTATTCGTCACCGACCCCCTCGTATTCCGCCTCGTCGTCGGAGTGGTCCATCCACCATTCGGTGAAATGGGTCGCTCGCCCGTCCGGGGCGAAACGCACCACCCAGAGGTTGCTGTAGGTGGTCTCCGACGCCACGTAAGCGGTGATCCCTTCGGCGATGCCGAGTTCGGGGGTGGAGACGATGGGGCTCCAGGTGAACGTTGCTTCACCGGGTTCGTCCCGTGCCTCCAGCCAGCCGTCGACGATCTCGTTGTGTCCGCGCCATGGTTCGGAATACGGCTCGGTTCGGTACTCGGCGTCTTCGGTGAACAGCGCCGTGATGTCGGCCGGTTCGTTGGATTCCCAGGCGCGACGGTAGTGTGCGATCCAGGTTGTCAGTGTGTCGGTCATTGTTCCGTTCTACCGTCCCGGATGGTGCCGGCGACAGCCCATATCACCCACGGCCCGACACCCAGCCGGGATCGGGTGCTTCGAACAAGTTATACCGCTGTGTCGGTCGCTTGTATGAGTATGTCCCTATGACTTGTGCGATCATCCCGCCCTATCTCCTCCAGCGCCTGGCGAGCCTGGACGACCCCGCGATGGCTCCGGTGGCGGCAGCCGCGAGGGCCTCCCTGCAGCGCGACCAACCGTTCCGGGGCGTCCGGGAAGGCGAACCCACCCCGCGTGCCGGTGATGCGGCCCAACGATTGCTGACGGCGCGTGTGGCGCAGGACGCTGACCGCACCATCTTCGACGCGGCCGGCACCGAGACCCTGCCTGGAACGGCCGTGCGTGGAGAAGGTGACCCGGCTGTGACGGACATCGCCGTGAATGAGGCGTACGACGGGCTCGGGCACACCCACTCCCTATATCGGGAGGTGTACAAGCGGGCGTCGATCGACAACCGCAACCTGCCGCTGAACGCGACCGTGCACTACGGCGAGGAATACGACAACGCGTTCTGGGATGGCGACCGGATGGTGTTTGGTGACGGCGACGGCATCGTTTTCCGGCGGATGACCGCGTCCCTCAGCGTCATCGGGCATGAGCTCACCCACGGGGTGACCCAGTACTCGGCGAACCTCGAATACCAGGGTCAGTCCGGCGCGTTGAACGAATCGGTGTCAGACGTCTTCGGGGCCCTCGTCGAGCAGCGTCTCGCCGGCCAGTCGGCGGAAGAGGCGAGTTGGCTGATCGGCCTCGGGTTGTTCACCGACGCCGTTGAGGGCGAGGCATTGCGATCCATGAAAGCGCCGGGCACGGCCTACAACGACGACATCCTGGGCAAGGACCCGCAGCCGGCCGACATGAGCGGCTACGTCGATACCCGGGATGACAACGGTGGGGTGCACCTGAACTCGGGAATCCCGAACCGGGCGTTTTACCTGGCTGCGATCGCCATCGGCGGCAACGCGTGGGAGAAGGCGGGGATGATTTGGTACACCACCCTCACGTCGGGTTCGCTTGCCCCCACCACAAACTTCGCCGACTTTGCGCTCGCGACGGTGGCTGCCGCCACGGAACTGTTCGGCGGTGACTCCCCCGAGAGTCGGGCGGTGACATCGGCATGGGACGGTGTGGGAATATCCCCCTGGGATAACACCGTCGTCTCCAACGGCACAAACGGCTGACCTTCGGGCACTGCCACTCCTCGGGGGCACTGCTACCCCTCGTTACGGCGTGGGTGCGGCGATACGCTGTCCCTATGAACGTATCCGTGACCCGCAGCGGCGGTTTCGCCGGCCTCCGGCGTACCTGGGTTGTGGTGATCGATGACCAACCCGACACGGAGTCGTGGCGCGACTTGCTTGAGCGCCTCCCCTGGGACAATCGCCCCCGGGGCGCGAGGGAACCGGATCGCTACAGCTACGAGATCAGGTATTCACATCACCATGCGACGCTGCCGGAGCAGCAGCTGACCGGCCCGTGGCGTGAGCTGGTCGACCGGGTGCGAAACACCGAGGCGGACTCGACCGCCTCCTAAGCCGTCTCGAGCTGAGGCGTCAGAACGTTCTCACCGAAGCGGGACGCGGCCGTTGCTGGGCTTTAGCTCGGCGTATCCGGCGAGCCTTTCCCGCGGTGAGTACCAGCCCAACGATGACCCCGATGAAGGCGCCGCTCGAATTGGCGATGAGGTCGCGCGGGTCCGAGACCCGGTTCGGCAGGAAGAGCTGGATGAATTCGATACCCAGGGTCAGGCCGATGCCGAAGATCACGGCCAGCCACCAGAGGCGACGCCCGAACAGCAGCAGGAAAAACAGGCCGATGGGGACAAACATCGCGATGTTCGCCCCGAATTCGACCCGGTCGTATGTGATCCATTGGGTGGAATCGTGCCGGCCAAAGACTGTCAGCGCCCGCCACAGGAAAGAATTGGCGCGGTCATCGAGCGGCTGGGGGCCGAGGGTGATGTAACCGACGAACCCCAGATACAGCAGTGTGCCGAGGCTGAGCAACGGGTGTCGGAGAAACATGCGTCCATACTGCCCTACCCAGCCGGGTATTCCTCGGTGCCTGCGACACTGGCGCTAACCTCACAAGTATGACGTGTGCACTGGTGACGGGGGCGAGTTCCGGCCTGGGTGCCGAGTTCGCCAGACAGCTTGCTGCGGCGGGCCACGACCTGGTACTGGTGGCACGCAACGAGGAACGGTTGTCTACCCTGGCCGCGCAACTGCGGTCACGCTTCGGTATTTCTGTCGAGGTGATCGTCGCCGACCTGGCCGACGCGGAGCAGTTCGCCACGGTGGAACGCCGCGTCGCGACATCCACCAGCCCCGTTGATGTGCTCGTCAACAACGCGGGTCTCGGTCTGCGCAGGCCCTTCGAGGCAACCGACGTCGCTGAGGAATCGATGCTGCTCGAGGTGATGGTGGCCGTGCCGATGAAGCTCACCCACGCCGCGCTCGGGCAGATGTTGCCGCGCAGGTCGGGCACCGTGATCAACGTGGCCAGCGTCGCCGGTTTTGTTCCGCGTGGCAGTTATGGTGCGGCGAAGGCCTGGATCCTCAGTTTCAGCAGGTCCGCGAACGTCGCCTACCGCCGCCGCGGGGTCACCGTCACCGCCGTCGCGCCGGGTTTTGTGCGCACCGACTTCCATCGCACCATGAAAGTGAGAACGGATACGGTGCCCGACTTTCTCTGGCTCGACGCCGCGAGCGTGGTGCGCCTGGCGTTGGCGGATGTCGCCAGGGGACGCGCCGTGTCTATTCCAACGGTGCGTTACAAGGCTCTCGTCGCGGTCGCCAAACTGTTGCCAGACCGGATCACCGCCCGTGGCGAGTTGCTCGACCTCTGAGGTAGCAGAACCACGGCAGCGACCCCGAAATAACGGAACAGCGACAGCACGCCCGGATCAGCGGAAGCCCGGCGCGGTGGGTCGTGCTCGGCGGATGAAACCGGCATCAGGGCGCCGCACGAGCTTCGGGAGGCGGCGGGTCAAAATTTTCTCTTGATTTTTTGGACCCCGAGGATCAGACTTCTGCTACGAAAACTTATCGCCCGGTCGACTCGCAGGCATTGCCGCGGCACCGGGCGATAAGTCTTTAAGCGTCCAGGCTGAGAGCCCGTCGCCCGCTTCTGGCTTAGGCGATCGGCTGGGTTCCGACCAGGTGCAGTCGTTGCGTCGGCCGGGTCATGGCGACATACAGCGCGCCGACTCCCCGGGCCGAGCCGGTGATGATCTCGTTCGGCTCCACTACCACTACGGCATCGAATTCGAGCCCCTTCGACTCCTGCGGTGTCAGCACGGCCAGGGGACGGCTGAGGCCGAGCGCGCCCTCCCCGATCGCGTCCTTGTGCTGGCGCTGCAGCGCGACAAAGACCGCGTGGCGCAGTCGCGGAGGCGCGATCACAGCGAGGGTGCCGCGGGAATCGATCTCGCGATCCTCGTCGACGACATCCACCACGGCCGACACCAGGTCTTCTGCGTCGACGGTGAGCGTATCGACCGGCCATTCGCTGTCGCGCACCGCGGTGGAGCGGGTGATCGGCAGGCCGTGCGCTATCGCCATCGCCTCGGCGGCCTCGGTGATCTGGGCGGGAGTGCGGTAGTTAACGGTGAGCTCTTCCAGTCGGAACTCGGTGCCGAGGGCCCGCAGCGCCTGGTTCCAGTTGGGAGCGGCGGAGGCGGCGCTGGCCTGGGCGACATCGCCGACGATGGTGAAGGAACGCAGCGGGCAACGGCGACGCAGCACCCGCCACTGCATCGGGGACAGTTCCTGGGCCTCGTCGACCACAATGTGCCCGTATGTCCAGCTGCGATCGGCGGAGGCTCGGTCTGCGGTGGTTCCCCGCACGGCGGTCTCACCAAAGCCTGCGGCAAGATCGTCCGCATTCACCAGGCCCTCAACACCCATGTTGCGGATGGCGGCTTCGGCGTTCTCCACGTCGCGTTTGCGTTGCTGTTTGCGCTCGCGCTTCTCAGCGTCGTTCTTCGCGTCGAATTCGCCGAGAAGTTCCGCCGCCTCGTCGAGCAGGGGGATGTCTGACACCGTGAACGGGGCATCCCGTTCGCGGCGCAGCAGCGCACGCTTCTCCGGGGTCCACCGGGGCGTGAGGGAGGCAAACCAGTTGGGCCGGGCGAAGAGGTCCTGGATGAACTTCTCCGGGGTCAGCGGCAACCACGCGGTGTTGAGGGCGACCCGCACGTCGTGGGAGGCACGCAGGTCTTCTTTCAGCCAGGAGTAGTCGGAGTCGTCGATGGTGCTGCCATGGGAGCGAAGCTGCTGGGCAAGCTTCTTGGTCAGGGCACTGAGCACCGCCTTCTGGAACTGCTGGCGGGCGATGTTGTGCGCCTTGCGCGACTGCTGGGCGTTGGCCATTGCGCTTGCCACCATCTGGGGTTCCAGGACAAGCTTCTCGCCGTTCACCTCGAGCACCTGGGGCTCGGTGGGAACCTGCTGGCGGGAGCGAACACCCCGGGCGATGAGCTGGGCCATCTCCTCGGAGCCCTTGAGGGCGGCAACGTCGGGAACGTCCTCGACCTCGGTGTTGATGCCGGGGTAAAGCGAACCGACGCTGGCCAGCACCACACCCGTCTCCCCGAGCGACGGAAGCACCGCCTCGATGTACTGCAGGAACGACGGCGACGGACCCACGATGAGCACACCGGTGGAACGGAGGCGTTCGCGGTGCGAATACAGCAGGAACGCGGCGCGGTGCAGGGCCACGGCGGTTTTGCCGGTTCCCGGGCCGCCCTGCACCACCAGGACGCCGGCGAGGTCGGAGCGGATGATCCGGTCCTGCTCGGCCTGGATCGTCGCGACGATGTCGGTCATCCGTCCGGTGCGTTCGGCGCGGAGTGCGGCGAGCAGAGCACCCTCGCCCTGCAGGTCGGAGGTGTCCCCCTCGAGCAGTTCGGTATCGAAGATCTCGTCTTCGATTCGCGTGATCTCGCGCCCCTTGCTCGTCAGGTGGCGGCGGGCACGAGCGCCGAGGGGTGTCGCGGCGGTGGCCTGGTAGAAGGCACTCGCCTGGGGAACCCGCCAGTCGAGCAGGATGGGCTGCTGGTCGTTGTCGCGCAGCCCGATCCGCCCGATATAACGGTTCACGCCGCCGTCGAGTTCGAGGCGTCCGAACGCCAGCCGCTCGTTCACCTCGTTCAGCTGCGCGATGCGGTCGCTGTAGATACGGGCGAAGGAATCCCGTTCCGAGCGGTTCTGGTGGGTTCCACCCTGGTTGGTGGCGCGGACAGCGTCCAGCTGCTGCTGGGTGTCCTCCCGCAGCGCGTCGAGGCGCGCGTAGAGCGTTGCGACATAGTCTCGCTCGCGAGCAAGTTCCGGTGATTCCACGTGTGACGACCCCTCAAATTCCAGCCATCCAGTCTACCGAGATGGTGGCGCGGTCGTTGGCCGTCCGCTCTGAGCGAAGTGGACCGCCTACAATGCCGATTTGCCACGCAGGGCGGCGCGGGCGGGCACGAGGGATGCGAGGAGAGCTTCCTCCTCCGCGGCGGACCGTTCCAGGTTGATCCCGGCGAGGACCCGCTGCCGGGTGAAGGCAAGCCGGGCCGCAGTGCGGATGTAGCTCTGCATGGCACGGCCCACCCCGTTCTGGCGCGCCCAGGCCAGCGCCACCCGCCGGCCGCTCCCGGTGGCGAGGGCTCCGACCTCGTCGGGGCTGAACCAGCCCGCTGCGGCGTAGTCGCCAAGGTTGCGGCGGGTGACCGCTGCCTCCTGGCGCCTCAGGTACACCACCAACACAATCGCGAGCACGAACAGGGGAACCTGCACGAGGGCGTAATACCCGTAGAAGTCGCGAACGATGAACAGGGAGCCGTTCCACAGCGCGTGCAGGGCGATGGCCGGCAGCAGCCCGACTATCAGGTACCCGATCCAGCCGATGCCGCGGCTTCTCGACGCCGCGAGCCCGAGGAAAAAGCCCGTGCAGGCGGTGAACATTACGTGGGCGAATGGGGACAGCAACCCGCGCACTTGGAAAATCTGGACCAGGCCCGCGATGCTGGCACCCTGCTCGATGACGGCCTGGCCGAAGTAAAGGATGTTTTCGGAGAACGCAAAACCCGCCGCCACCATGGCCGCGTAGACAATGCCGTCGACGGGGCCGTCGAAGTGGCGCCTGGCGACGAGGAACAACAGCAGCACCCCGAGGGCTTTACCGGACTCCTCAACGATGGGGGCCTGGATCACGGCGCCGAAAAATTCGTAGCCGGGCCCCGGCCCACCGAGGCTGTTCACCACGTTGTCGATTTCCGCACCAACCACGAGCGCCACGATCACGGCGACGCCGGCGCCCCAGAGGAAAGCGAAGATAAGGGCGGCGCGGGGTTCCGGATCCCACCGGTCGATCCAGCGGATACCCAGCAGCACAATCACCAGGGGAACCAGCGCGAGTGTTCCGGCGATCACAAACGCCCCGGTTCCGAGCCCGGAGATGAGATACACCAGCACCAGCAGGAGGGCGACGGCGACAACAATGATGCCGATAGAGCCGAGGACGATGAGTCTGTAGCTGGCTCGTCGCGGGGCAAGCAGTCCGGGTTGGGGAACCACTGTCGAGCGCACGTCACGTGGCGCCAGCGGGGCGGGGGATGCCGGTCGGCCGGCGTCGCGCATCGTCATGGCAATGAGACTAACGGGTGCCGACACCCCACAACATCGCTCCCCCGCCGTCCGACGAACGTTCGGGGTGCAGTGCCAGCTTCAGGCCGCCGGAAGCTGGCGCCCCGCGGTTGGACCGCGCTGCGCCAGCCCGGCGTCTCAGGCGGCGAGCTCGTGCGAGGCCGGGAGCACAACCGTCGGGCGGGAGTGTCCGCCCGCGCCGATCCGCGAGTGCAGGCGCGATGCCTCGGAAAGGGGGAACCGGTCGATTGTCACACCACCGAACGCTCCGTCGCGCATGGCCTGGAACACGTCGGATGCCGCAAGCTGCGCTAGGCCGTGTCCATAGTGCCAGCGGCGGGCGGCGTCGTAGTCGGCGGCGGCGATCTCAACGTCGGCGCTTGCACGCTCGTCGTCGTTGACCACGATGCCACCGAGGTGCTCCGCCCACGCCACCACAAAGGGTGTGGAACCGGCCGGGTCCGGGGAGATGTAGACCCGGTTACCGCGCCCCACGGTGTGCAGCTGGCGAAGCACGGTGCGAGCGATCAAAGCGGCCGGCAGGATGGCTGCGGCGTCCTCGAAGGAGACGTCTTTCGGAATACCGATCAGGTCGCGCTCGCTGACCACGGGCTGGAAACCGGGACGGGCGCTGGGGGTGCGCATGGCCACCCGGTCGCCGGCGGCGAAACCGACAACATCCGCGCCGACGGAATCGACGGTCGCCACGGCCTGCACACCAAGCGGGCTGAGCCCAAGCGCGCCTATCCGCAGGCGTACCTGGCCAGCACCGGGACGCGGTGCGCGATTGAGGTTGCGGGTGGTGGAACGGGATGCCCTGCGCTGACCACCGGTGGTGGTGGTCGAGCGCGATTTCTCTCCGACCGATGTGGCGGCCGGAGTACTCGAGGCACCCGTCACAGTTGAGCTAGACGTTCGTACGGCGCCCTTGATCGAGGCGGCGCCAGGGGTTATCACACTGAAGTGTTCCATTTGATGAGGAAAACAGCAGGTGGGGTTCGTATATTCCCAACCATGGCGCTACCAGCCTGTGAGCCTGCTTAGAACACCTTTCCGGGGTTCATAATGCCGTATGGGTCGAATACTTCCTTGATCTGGCGCTGCAACTCGAGCTGGTCCTCGCCCAGTTCATCCTTCAGCCAGCGCTTCTTCAGGACACCGACTCCGTGCTCGCCGGTCAGGGTGCCACCGAGACGCAGGCACGCGACAAACATCTCGTCGGCCGCCTCCCAGACGTAGTCGGGTACCTCGAGTCCCTCGAAAACGAAGTTGGGATGCAGGTTGCCGTCGCCAGCATGGGCGACAGTGGGAATCGTGATGTCATACCGGGTCTCGATGTCGGCGATCGCAGCGAACATCGCGGGAAGTTGGCTGCGCGGGACGGCGATGTCCTCGATCAGAACCGTGCCCTTGGCAGCCATCGCCGGGTGGAACGACCTGCGGATACTGAATAGTCGTTCCCCATGCTCGGGATCGGTGGACAATTCTGCGTCTCCCCCAAGAGACGTGATGATGGACAGGGCTGCGGCGGCCTCGGCCTGAGCCGCGGCACCATCCATCTGCACCAGGAGGTAGGTTCCCCGGCCGCCGAGATCGAGGCCAAGGTAGTCGCCGATTCCCGCGAGGGAGGAGGAGTCCATCAACTCCATCGCTGCCGGCCGCAGGCGTGAGGCCGTGATCACCGAAGAGGCACGGGCAGCCTGCTCGACAGAGGGAAAATAGGCGCCGATAGTGGAAACGGGACCGGACGGCAGTGCCCGCAGCTTGAGGGTCGCCTCGACGATGACACCCAGGGTTCCCTCCGAACCGATCATCAGGGCGGTGAGGTCGAGCCCGGTGACACCCTTCACCGTGCGGTGGCCGAGGCTGAGAAGTCGGCCGTCGGCAAGGACGACCTTGAGTCCGAGTACCGATTCGCGGGTGACACCGTATTTTGCACACAGGAGGCCGCCGGCGTTGGTCGCGATGTTGCCCCCGATGGTGGAAATGGCTTTGCTGGCCGGATCGGGAGCGAACCACAGGCCCTGCCCGGCGAGATGCCTGTTCAGATCGTCGTTGATCAGTCCCGGCTCCACCACCGCAAGTTCATCGTCGACGTTGACCTCGATGATGCGCGTCATCAGCGAGGTGGACAGGACGATCTCACCCGCACTGCCGATAGACCCGCCCGCCAGCCCGGTTCCGGCGCCGCGCGTCACCACGGGGATGCGGTACTCGGTGGCGAAACGCATCGTCGCCTGCACGTCCTCGATGGTGCGCGCGTTCACAATAGCCAGCGGCGGGGTGTCCGATACCCGGCCGGAGCGATCGGCGCGGGCCGCGGCGAGCGCGCCAGGATCGGTGGACACCGCATCTCCAAGGGACGTACGGAGAAGGGAAACCATGGATACGACATCGATCATATTTTGAGCTTATCTGGGCACCACTTTGAGAACGCCGCTGGCCGCGCGGCACACGGCGTGAAACCCTGAGTATGTGATGTTCCCCGCCGCAAGCCCGATTCCCCGTTTACCCGGATGGGGGCCGGATGACCCACCGGTCGCCGCCCTTCGTGGCGGTCGGTCCAGCGGGGTGTATTGCCGCCCGGAATGCCCGCGTGCGCAGGCCGCTGATACCCGGGATTTCCCCAGTGCGGCGGCGGCGCAGACGGCCGGGCTTGTCGCCTGCGACGTGTGTGCTCCGGAACCCATTCCCGGTACCCCCGATTGGCGGGCGGCGGACGACCTTGTCTCCCGCGCGATGGTGTTCATCACCGAGGAATGGAACGTACCCGACGCACCATCCGCCCGGGCTGGGGCGGCTGCGGATCGGTTGGCGCCAAATGGGTTGGCCGCGGATGGATCGGCACAGCACAGTTCTGTTCCCGATGAGTTGGCGCGGCTGGCCGAGCGGGTTGGCAGTTCGCCGGCGGAGGTAATCGGGGCGCTCGACGCCCGTTTCGGTGCCTCCGCGGCCGCGCTGGCCCGGGCGCATCAGGCCAACTCGGCCCGCCTCCTGCTTGTTTTTACCGGTATCGAGACGGCGTCGGTGGCGCTTATGACCGGTTATGCGGACAGCGCCGAGCTCGAGCACTCGCTGTGGAGCGTCTACCGCTCTTCCGCTGCACAACTCCGCGGCCAGCGATCGCGAATCGCCACCTCCACCCTCCAGGCTTCCTCGCGGACCGGCCCGTATCTCGGCGGCCATGACACGGCTGAGGCCGCGGCGCTCATCCTCCGGTTCAGCGCCCGCCCACCGTTTGACGGCCCCGGCCTGATGCGGTTCTTCCTCGACCACGCGGTGCTCGGCCTCGAACGGCCGACGCACACCGGCTTCGAACGCTGGACACAGCTCAGGTTCGGGCGGGCCAGGGTGGCGTTCTCCCTGAGTGGGGAGTCCGGGGTGCTCTGCAGCGCCCGGCTGGACGACGTGAGGGACGTGCCCGAGCTGGTGGCGCTCACGCACCGACTGTTCGACCTCGACGTCGACCCTGAACAGGTGGATGTCGCGCTCAGCGCCGACCCGACGCTACGGCCGCTTGTGCTGGCACTCCCGGGCATCCGAATTCCCGGGGTGTTCGATGCCAACGAGGCGCTGTTCAGGACGCTGCTCGGCCAGCAGATTTCCGTGCCAGCCGCTCGGACCGTGCTCGGTCGCATCACCATGGCCCTCGGCACCGACGGCCTGTTCCCCACCGCGGCGCAGCTCGCTGACGGCGGCGCGGGGGTGCTGCGCGGCCCGGCGCAGCGCGTGAGCGCGATCCTCGGTGTCGCTGAGGCCTTGAACGCCGGTGACCTGGTCCTCGATGAAGCGCTGCAAACGGCAGAGTTCGTCCGCCGGCTCGAGCAGGTTCGCGGAATCGGCCCGTGGACAGCAAACTATCTCGCGATGCGCCTGCTCGGGGATCCCGACGTCCTCCTGAACACCGACCTGATCATCCTGCAGAGCGCCGCGCTTCGCGGCCTCCCTGCCACGGCCAGGACACTCGCCGCCTATAGCGAACGGTGGGCACCGTGGCGAAGTTATGCGGGCCTCCATCTGTGGCGCGCCCGCGACTGGGCACCGCCGGTAGCGCCCCCGTCTCCCGCTACCATCTCTGAATATGAGTAACCCACATCCCGACTCATCGGCGATGCCGCTGGATGAACCGACGAGGAAGGCCGACGCGGTTCCCGACGATGGGCGCGACGAGTCGCAGACGGAGCGGCTCGACCGCAACTGGAACGAACTTATCCAGGAACTCCGAGTCACCCAGACCGGCACCCAGATCCTTACCGGTTTCCTGCTCACCGTCGCGTTCCAGCAGCGCTTTGCCGACCTCGATCAGTTCCAGTTGGATGTTTACCTCGTCCTGGTCGCACTGGCGGTGGCGTGCACCGGATTGGGCCTGGCACCGGTCAGCCTGCACCGGGCGCTTTTCCGCAGGCGGGCGAAGGAACAGATCGTCGCCGTGGCCGACCAGCTGATGCGACTGACCCTCGCGGGGGTCGCCCTGGTCCTATCGGGGACGGTGTTGCTCATCTTCGACGTGGTAGCCGGGCGCACCGCCGGTCTTATCGCGGGCGGCGCAGCGCTGTTGGTCACGGGAGTCCTGTGGATCCTCCTCCCCCTGGTCGTCCGCCCACGGGGAAAAGGTCACCTGCCGGCCACTACTGGCCAGGGGGATCGCGCTGCCTGAACCTATCCCGTCACGATCGAGTCCCGGTCCAGCACCGGGCGTGGGGACGTCAAGGGCTCGCGGCGTTCGTCCCCACGCCGCACAATATCCCCTCGGGGCCCGCCGAAATAGTGCGCGGCGCCGAACAGTCGGATGACCATACGAAGGCAAGGAAGGAGCGGCCTGTGAGAATTTCTGTAGTAATCCCTGTGTTGAACGATGCCGTTCTCCTACGTGAATGCCTCGTGTCCCTGGGCGCGCAGACTCGCCAGCCCGACGAAGTGATCGTTGTAGACAACGGCTGCACGGACAACAGTGTTGCCGTGGCGCACGAGGCGGGCGCCCGTGTTGTGACCGAATCGCGACCCGGGATCACCGCGGCATCGGCGGCCGGTTTCGATAACGCGACCGGCGATGTGATAGCCCGCTGCGATGCAGACAGTGTCCTCCCACCCGATTGGCTTGCCAACATTGAACGCACCCTCACGCGACACCCGGAAGCGGTAGCCGTCAGCGGCCCCGGCCATTTTTACGATCTCGGATCCGCGGCGAACATCGTCGCGCGCATCTTCTACATGAGTGCGTACTTTCGGCTGGTGCGCCTCGCCGCCGGCAACAACGTCCTGTTTGGATCAAACTGTGCCGTTCGGGCACCTGCATGGCGCGCGGTCAGCGCTTCCGTGCCTCGGGATGACACGGAGTTGCACGACGATATCGACCTGAGTTTCCGGATCGCGCCGTCATCGACGATCATTCACGATCGCAGAATGGTGGTCGGGATCTCCGGACGCCCTTTCCGCAGTGCGAGCGGTGCTCGACGACGCTTACGGCGGGCGCTGCATACCCTTTCCATTCATTATTGGGCGGGGAGCTCCCCGTGGCGGCGATGGCGAACACGGTGGGGCAGCAACCCCCGGTGGTACCGCAGAGGTGTCCCATATTGACGAGTTATCACCCAGCAACATGGGGTTAAAGTCCTGTTGACTCCCAGCCCGTCCACCTAGGCTTAGAGCATGAGGACAAAGCTGCTATTGATTGTCGGACTCGCTACGGGGTACGTCCTGGGAGCACGCGCCGGCCGCAAACGTTACGAACAGATCCGGGCCAGGGCCAGGAAGTTCTGGTTCAACCCCAAGGTGAAGGGGGCACGTCATGACGTGTCCGCTTACGCCAAGGAGCAGGCGCCCGTGGTCAAGGCGAAGGTTGAGTCGGTCGCAAAAGATGTCGCCTCGACGGTGGCGTCGACCGCCCGGGACGTTGCGGACAAAACCTCCACGGCTGCCAAAGACGTCGCGGACAAGACCACCCACGTGGCCAAAGACGTTGCGGACAAGACCACCCACGTGGCTAAGGACGTCGCCGATAAAACGACGACCACCGCGAAAGACGTCGCTGGGAGGGTTTCCGACACCGCCGTTGACCTCAAAGAACGGGGTGAGGACGCCCGCGATCGGGCCGTTCTGAAGGCCAGCGAGGCTCGTGACAATGCCCTCGAAGACATTGGTGACGACGACGACTACTGACCCGCCGGGCCTACTCGGATAAAGGGGCGCATCGCAACGGGAATCGTTGTGGTGCGCCCTTTTGCTGTGTTGTGGTTCAGCTGCTGGTCAGGCGACCGGTGGGACAACGATGTTTATCGCCCCGGTGACCGGAGCCATACCGCTCAGACGTTCCGGGGAGAGGACGCGGTCGACCTGTTCCTTCGACATCAGTCCTGCTTCGACCACAAGCTCCGCAATGGACGCGGTGCTCGTCAGAGCAGTATGGGCGAGAGTCGCTGACGCCGCGTAGCCGATAAACGGTGTCAGTGCGGTGACAACTCCCACGCTCGAGTCGACCTGCAGCGCAAGCCGAGCGGTGTTGGCGGTGATCCCGTCGATGCAGTTGACCCGCAGTGTGCGGCAGGCGTTGGTCATCCACGCCAGCGACTGGAGAATGCTGTGGGCGATAACGGGTTCGAACGCGTTCAGTTGGAGTTGGCCGGCCTCCGCTGCCGCCGTCACGGTGGCATCAGCACCGATCACCGAGAACGCGACCTGGTTCACCACTTCGGGTATAACCGGGTTGACCTTGCCTGGCATGATGCTGGAGCCGGCCTGCCGCGGCGGAAGGTTGATTTCGCCAAGGCCTGCCTGGGGTCCGCTGGAGATCAGGCGAAGGTCGTTGCAGATCTTCGACAGTTTCACGGCTGCACGTTTCAACGTCCCACTGAGGGTCATAAATACGCCGGTGTCCGACGTGGCCTCGATCAGGTCTGGGGCGGTTTTGATGCCGAGACCCGTGAGGTCGGCGAGGTGACGCCTGACCGCTTCGGCGTATCGGGGGTCTGCGGTGATCCCCGTGCCGATCGCCGTGGCACCCAGGTTGATCTCGCTGAGCCACGGGATGACCTCGCTGAGACGGTCGAAGTCCTCGCCGAGGGTGGTGGCGAAACCGGAGAACTCCTGGCCGAGTGTCATTGGCACGGCATCCTGGAGTTGCGTTCGTCCCACCTTGAGAACGTGGGAGAACTCGCGCCCCTTCGCCGCGAACGACGCCGCGAGCAGGCGATGCTCGTCGAGAAGACGCATCAGGGAAAGCACCATGGCCAGCTTGATCGACGTCGGGTACACGTCGTTGGTGCTCTGGCTGCGGTTGATGTCGTCAATCGGATGCAGGTGGGCGTACTCCCCCCGACCGAATCCGAGGATCTCGAGCCCGCGGTTGGCGATTACCTCGTTGGTGTTCATGTTCGTCGACGTGCCGGCGCCACCCTGGATAACGCCCACAACGAACTGGTCGTGCCACTGTCCGGCGACGATCTCCTCGCAGACCTGGTCGATGATCGCGGCCTTGTGCGGGTCCAGGTCACCGAGTTCGAGGTTCGCCCGCCCCGCGGCCTGTTTGACCCTGGCCAGGGAAGTGATGAGATGCGGGTAGTTGAAAATGGCGCGGCGGGTGATCGGAAAATTGTCGAGCGCCCGCGCGGTGTGGATTCCCCAGTAGACATCTGCCGGGATCGGACGAGACCCGAGCGAATCCGTCTCCATCCTGGTGGGAACTTGCGGGCGCGAGATGTCAGCGCTGCCCACGGCGGGACCGTTGGTCGCGAGGAAGTTTTCGTCCCCGGTTATCGCCTGCTCCTCGTACGCGTGTGTGGGGTCAAGATCGGGTGACGCGGTCATGGCGCTTCTCCTTGGACGTGGAACCGTTAGCCGGACACAGCAGCCGAGGTGCGCAGCGGTGTCGGGCCTGATCAGTGGAACAGCGGAATCACCAGGTAAACACCAAACAGAACCAGGGCGGCACAGATGACAAAACAGGCGATTCCCGTGCTGTGGCGCCATCCACGTTCGGCCTCAACCAGGCGAAGTCCTACTGAGTAGAGCGTAACGACAGCGCATGCGGAAAGCAGTGCCGCCACGAGCACAACAACAAACGCCATCCAGTCGATCGTCATACGTTGCGGCCTCCCTTGTTGGCTGAACGCTTGCGCTTGCGGCGCGGGCGAACGAGCTCGGTGGGTTCCTGGTGCACGTTCCTGGCATCGACCGAGTTGCGGCGGGAGAAGAGGAAGATGAAAACAATGGCGCCAACGGCGAGCACGGCATCGGCGATGATGCCAAACAGACCCGTCAAAGCGAGCATCGCGGCGAGCGCCCCCACAATCCCGGAAGCGGGGATGGTGATCAACCAGCCGATGGCGATGCGCGCAGCGGTACCCCAGCGTACGGACGCCCCTTTGCGGCCGAGGCCGGTCCCGATCACGGATCCCGAGGCGACCTGGGTTGTCGACAGGGCAAATCCCAGGTGCGAGGACGCGAGGACGGTCGCGGCCGTTGAGGCCTCCGCGGCAAAACCCTGGCCGGGTTCGATCTCCGTGAGCCCGCTGCCCATGGTGCGGATGATCCGCCAGCCACCCGTGTACGTACCCAGGGCGATCGCAGCGGCGCAGAGCGTGATGACCCAGAGCATCGGGCCAGATCCGGCTTGCTGAAAACCAGCGGCGATGAGTGTGAGGGTGATCACACCCATGGTCTTCTGCGCGTCGTTGGTTCCGTGGGCAAGGGCGACGAGGGACGACGTGAAGACCTGTCCGTAACGGAAACCGCCGCGCTGGCGTTTGCGGGTGATCGCATAAGCGATGCGGGTCGCGAGATATGCAACAAGTCCCGCGACGAGGGGCGCAAGGAGTGCAGGCAGGATGATCTTCGACAGGAGGATCGACGGGTCGATCGACCCGGTTCCCGCTCCAACGATCGCCGCGCCGATCAGGCCGCCGAATAGCGCGTGGCTGGAGCTCGACGGCAGTCCCAGCATCCAGGTCACCATGTTCCAGACAATCGCGCCGATCAACCCCGCGAAGATCATCACCGGGGTGATCTGCACCCCGTTGTCTCCCTCGCGGATCAATCCGCCGGAGATGGTCTGGGCGACTTCGGTGGACAGGAACGCGCCGACCAGGTTGAGCAAGGCGGCGATTGCTACGGCCGTTTTGGGTTTCAACGCACCGGTGGCTATGGGTGTTGCCATCGCGTTGGCGGTGTCGTGGAAGCCGTTTGTGAAGTCGAAGAAGAGAGCCAGCACGATGACTAGCGCAACCATAAGCGAGATGTCCACCGCCAATGAGTCTGACAGTCTCGTAATTGCATAGCAACTCAACACAGAAGGTAACGGGTGCTCACTTTTGCGCGGCTCCCGAACGCGATCAAATCGTTAAGCCGTTGTCACTGGTACATAGTTTCACGGTGTATTAACGGGTTGGATCGTACGGGTGTGTGCGGGTTTACAGGTGTTGAGCGCGAGCGTAGCGTTCCATATATGAGCGATCAACGGAACGATCAGGACAACCCCACAACCACCACGCCGGCACACAGCGGCGCAACCCAGCACAGAAGCGACGACGTAGTCGACACCCACCGCGTGGTCAACGATGACGACGCCGGCACCTACACCGACGTGGACCTCGCCCCCGACGAGGTCGAAGACAACGTGGAGACCGGTTTGGTGGATGACGACCCGGACGGTAAATACACCGACATCGACGAGTCGGGCACGGGCGGGACCGGTCGATGACCTCCGATACCCCGGCAGACTCGCTGTACACGGACGGCACCGTACCCGCCGACGCCGACTTCGAACAGGGCGACACAAAAGCCGCTGCGGAATCCGCCGAGGCAGCCGGGAGCCCAGCCTCAACGGCCGCTTCCACCGATGACACTTCGTCGGGCGATTCGCGGCAGTAGCTACTACCCTGCCGGAATCATTGGCATCCTGCCCTCCGGTGGCTCGATGGTGATGTGACAGCGGCGATACGGCGCCTCTCGGTACCGAGGGGCGCCGTATCGCTGCCTAGGCGCAATAATCGTCAACGGCTATCCACCGCACACCGCTTCGGTGGGACAGCAGCATCGCCCGTAGTCGGACCCGGGCGTTTGTGCATGCTTCGGCGAGTTCGTGTGCCCACGCGATGTCCTGGGCGGTGAGAGTGGCAGCACCATAACGTTCCCAGACGAGGACCAGTCCAACCGCTCCAATATCTGCCATCAGCTCGACCACGTTGTCGATGACGGTGGCGACGGTTCCGGCCTCGGGATGAGCGGGCAGTCCGTCTATCGGTATCAGTAGTGGCAACTGCATGTCGTTGACATCCAGGAACAGCAACCACAGTTGGCGCAAATTCGCCCGACCAATGAGGTCTCGCACCCGCTCCTCGATGAGGCTGTCGGTGTTCAGTGGGGTCAGCTGGTCGTCGTACGGGAGTCGGCTCATCGCCCCACCGTGCCGCGCGACGCCTCTCCGGAGCCTGCGAAAGTGCAGAAGTGTGGACGGTGGCGGTGAACGTGCGACGGTGAGGGAGTGGCGCGTAGGCTTAAGTAATGCATTCGAACGTCCCGCTCCCCCGCGGACGGGCCAGCCTTGAAGTTTTGCGTGCAGAGGCACGAGACGAACTAGACACCGTGATTTACGAACGGTGTCTTGATGGCGGCGATCCGTGGGACTTTATGGAAGAACTCCCTACGGTGGACGAGTTGGTGGTGTTCCTGCTTCGCGCCGACTCGATCAACTCGAACGGCGGCCAGCAGCCATCCCCCACCCGCGAGTACCGGGTACTGCGCCAGATCGCCCTCGATCACCCCGACCTGACCAGGACGGTATGGCGAATGATTGGCCGGTTGCGGGCTGACGCGGCCTGAGCCGCGGGTCCACAATGGGGGCATGTCCCACACAGCGCTTGTAATCGTCACTGGACCGGCCGCGGACAATGCAACCCCCGGCGCCCCCGCTCCGGGTTTCCACCTCGCCGACCCGGACCTACCTCAGCTTCGCGTCACCGACCTCGCGGCGAGCAGGGGTGACGGGGTCTTCGAGTCCATCAGCGTGATCGACGGGCATCCCCATGCACTGGAGGCCCATTTGAACCGTCTCGCTCAATCGGCGGCGATCCTGGACCTGCCCCGCCCCGGCCTCCCCGTCTGGGAGGCAGCGATCCTGCGGGTCGTTGAGGAGTTGGACCCCACAAGGGAGGCATCGCTGCGCGCGGTGTATAGCCGGGGCATCGAGGGCGGTTCAACGCCCACCGGCTGGGTGTATGGGGCCCCATCCCCCGATTACTCCGCGGTGCGTTCCGCCGGGGTGGGCGTCGTCCTGCTTGACCGCGGTTACCGCCACGACATCCAGCACACCGCCCCCTGGTTGCTCGCCGGAGCAAAAACGTTGTCATACGCCGTGAACCGCGCCGCCCTGCGGGAGGCGAATCGCCGGGGCGCCGACGATGTCATCTTTGTCAGCGCCGACGGCTACATCCTCGAAGGGGCAACCTCCAGCGTCCTGTTTATGGTTGCTGGACGACTGCTCACCCCGGGAACGGCCGAGACCACGGGAATCGGAATTCTCGAGGGCACTACGCAGGGGGATGTTTTCCGCTGGGCGGAAGAGAACAACCTCTCCCCCACAACAGTGATGGCAACCCCGGATGACCTCCGTGGCTCCGATGCGGCATGGCTGGTGTCGAGTTCGCGGCACGCCGTGCCGATCCGTTCCATAGACGGCCAGCCGCACCCGCTTGATGCCGGTATCACCTCCGCGATCAACAGCTATCTCGCCGGCCGCACCTCCTAGCCGGTTAGGCCACAGAAACCTACCGTCAGGGAATCCGGACGAGCAAGCTGCGTCGCCTCACCGCCGCGTATGACAGCGTTTTATACCCTTCATCGTCGAAGTACACCGTCATCCGGTCATCCTCATTGTGCATCACCACGCCGTCTCCCCACAGCTGATGGCGGACCCGCGACTGCAGCGGATAGTCGGGCAGGCTGGGCACCACCGGTGCCGGTAACAGCCCGCCGGGCCGGATAACCAGCGCGAATGCGGCATCATGGGCGCTTTCGGTGCAGCGGTCGCAGTTACCGCAGGATGCGGCAAGGTGCTCCCCAAAATAACCGAGAAGGTATTGCCGACGGCAGTCGACGTTCTCGGCGTAGCCACGCATCATCTCAATTCGTGACTCGTCGATCCGCTCCCGCTGCGCTGAGATTTCCAGCGCCCTGGTGACCGCGTCATCCCCGGATACGACGCCGATGGGTCGAAGTGTGCGGGACGTCGAGACCAGCACCCCCGCATCCGCCAGTAGTCCGGCCAGTGCAGATAGTCGTCGCGTGGAGATCGCCAGGTCCAATGCCAGCGTTGCCCGGTCAATCGCGCCGACAGCACACACCCGATCGACTACCTCACGCAGGAGGGCTGCGTCGGGGTTTCCCCCGGCGAAGAATCGTCGCAACGCCAGGTCGTGCTGACGGTAGTACAACACCGCCAGCGCGGGTTGTCCGTCGCGGCCGCCCCGACCCACCTCCTGGTAGTAGTCGTCCACAGAATCCGTGATGGCGGCGTGCAGGACAAACCGGACGTTCGGTTTGTCGATACCCATCCCGAACGCACTGGTGGCGACCACCACGTCGACCTCATCGGCCGTGAAGGCACTGTGGACAGCGGACCGACGTTTTGCGCCGAGGGCTGCCGAGTAGGCCTCGGCGCGGATACCCCTCTCCCGCAGCTCGTGCGCGTAACGCTCGGTGTCCGCGCGGGTGGCGACGTAAAGCAATCCCGGCAACGGAAGAGAAAGTACTCGCTCGACGACCGCATCCCGCTTGTCAGCGTCGCTCTCGCACCGCTGCACCTCAAAACGAAGGTTTGGGCGGTCGAAGCCCCGAGTGATCACCAGCGGCGCGCGAAGATGGAGCCGGGTGATGATCTCGTCCCTGACGGGAGGTGATCCCGTCGCCGTCAATGCGACGATGGTGGCGTTGGGCAGAGCATCGATGAGGGCGCCAAGGCGAAGGTAGTCCGGTCGAAAATCGTACCCCCAGGCCGCAACACAATGCGCCTCGTCCACGACCACTAGTCGCGGAGCCAGGGCGGCCAGTCGGGCGGCGGCGTCATCCCCCGCCAGCTGCTCCGGCGATAGGAAAACGAACTCCACATCGCCGTTAGCCAATGCCGCCCACGCCTCGTCCCGGTCGGCGTCGCTGCGTGCTGAGTTAATAGCGACCGCCCGCGGGGCTGCCGGCGCTGCGGTGATGCGGGCGACCTGGTCCTCTTGCAGCGAAATTAGGGGCGAGATGACGACCGTCGGACCGTCGAGGAGCATCCCCGCGAGCTGGTAGATCGCCGACTTGCCGTAACCGGTGGGCAGTATCCCCACAACGTCTCGCCCCTGCAGTATGGCCTCGATGGCTTCGATTTGGCCGGGCCGCAGTTCGTCCCAGCCGAAAGCCGATTTCGCCGCGTGCCGGATACGCGCGGCAGTTGCGATGCCGGCGGCGCTTGGGGCATTTCCGGGGGCCGGGCGCGGTTCGGTGGTCACTGGCCCAGCAAATCGGGTCCGTTGTGATCAGGCAAGGGCTTGCCCGACGACGACGATGCCTTACATGCGATCGATCCTCATATTTGAAACTCGGGCCAATGGGAGGCGACCACTCATAGTCCTGTGTCATTGGACCTGCGCCGTCGATACGCTGGAGGGGAACGGGATTTGTTCAGCACGAGCACGAGCACGAGCAGGAGGACATCAGCGTGAGTAACGGAGCCTCCACACCCTGGCTGACCCGGGCCCCACTCGCGAATAGGCTTTTCGCCGGAGGCATCGCCACCGGCGCGTCATCCGAACCCACCGACGACGGTCTGCTGTGGTCCGTCTCCGGCACGGGTCCCGGGGAATCACCGTTTGTCGTGGTGTTCGCCAATGAACCGGAGCGCCTGCGCTGGCTACCCAGTTCCATCGCCGTCGGACTGGGTGCCGCGGTACTGACAGTTGATGCAGGTATCGGGTTGGAACCGGATCTTCTTCGGATTCTCGATAACGCGGCTGCGCGAGGCATCGACACGTCCCGTCTGGGAATTATCGGCGAGGGGAACGCCGCCCAAACGGCCATCAATGCCGCCACTCGAATGAACACCGCCACCGCTGCCCGAACTGGCACGGTACGACTCGCACTGGTCTCCCCGGGGGACATCACCAGTTCCGAGCCGACGGCGCTCCCTCCGACCCTGCTGCAGTTTTCCCGCGCCTCAGGCGCTATAGACGCCATCACCTCCGTTGAGCGGGCCCTGCGAGCAAACGGGGTGGCGGCGCGCGCTACCGATTACACCGATCTCGCAGATGGCTGGCAACGATTTCCCAAGGCCGTGCGGGGTTCGCGACGTGGGCTGGAGGACCTTGTGGCGTTCCTCAACCGCGGACTGGGTGAGCAGTCGACCTTCCACGTCATTCCGGGCTGGGATCTGCACTAAAGCCCCTCGCGTTGGGCCAACCGGCGGGGATACGCGTCAACCCTCAGTTGTCGGGCAGAATACAACCATCGACGTGTGGGGCGTCGGCTCAACCTACCTGGGGGGAACAACCCGTGCCGTTCAATCTTTTCTCGCTCCTGTCCCGAAAGAAGAAAGTGGCCGAACCGCAGATCGTGTCGAGCGGACCAACCGCACCGCGATCGCTCCTGACCGCTGTACCGGAGATGCCCGCCCACGCGGCAATGGCCGCCTCGGAATTCGTTGCTCCGGCGGAGCCGTCCGCCGATGCGAAGAGGGGTACGTCCAAGCCAGCGGCAAACAAGACAGCCGCCACCAAGCCAGCCAATCGCCCGGCATCAAAGCCGGACAGCAAGCCCGCCGCGAAACCCGTCCGGACCACCACGGCGGCTGGTGTCGGCGGCCCGGCGTCAGTTGTCACCGCCACCGTCCCCGAGCTGCGGATGCGAGCAAAAGAATTAGGCCTCACGGGATATTCGAAGCTCAATAAAGCCGCGCTGATTGCTGCCCTAGAAAAACACACAACCTCTTAACTGAAACTCAATACCAGCCGAGAATCTGTCAATCGTGGTCCGATACGCCGCCACCGTCAATAGGGTGGAGTAGTGACCAGTGACGGCGTTCTTCCTGATAATCTTCCCGAATGGCTCTCGACGCAGCGTTGGTACGCCAGCAAAGGGTCAACACCCCAGATCGAGTCGATCGGGGGTTGGCAGGTCGAACGCGATGGTGCTGTGATCACCACCCACTACCTGATCGATCATCTTGGTGGACGAACGGCGCTGTACCAGGTTCCGCTTTCCCAGCGCGATACGCCCCTCGAGGGGATCACCCCCATCGACGACGCACTCGTGTCTTCTCACAACGTCGAAACGGGTAGCCACCGGTACACCTACGACGCGACCTCCGACCCCGCATACGCGGCCGCGCTGCTCGAGCTAATGCTCACCGGTTCCGAGGAACCGGGCGCACGACCGGATCGCGACAGGGTGCTGGGGCACCGCCAGCCCGGCGCCGCGGAGGTTGAGGTAACCCAGGCCGCTGTGCTTCGCGGCGAGCAGTCCAATACCTCGATCATCTGCCAGGTGGCGGCAGGACCACCCGTCATCATCAAAGTCTTCCGCGCCCTCCACCACGGCGAGAACCCAGACGTGACCCTGCAGTCAGCCATCGCCGCGGCAGGCTCGCACCTTGTTCCGACCTCGCTCGGTTCACTGACCGGCGCGTGGAGCGACACGGGCCGCCCCGATGGCATCGCAGTCGGCCATCTCGCGTTCGCGCAGGAATTTATGCCCGGTGTGCAAGACGCGTGGAGGGTAGCTCTTGGTGCCGCGGAGGCGGGAGAGGACTTCACCACCCGGGCTTTCGACCTGGGTGTCGCGACCGCCCAAGTCCACACGATCCTCGCCGACGTGATGCCTACCCGTGTCGCGACAGAATCCGACATTAACGACATTCTGTTCAGCATGCAGTCCCGCCTCGCGCTCGCCACCGCAGAGGTACCAGCGCTCGAAGATTTGCGTTCCACAATCGAGGAGATCTTCGAGGCGGCCCGACACTCCGCCTGGCCGGCCCTGCAACGGGTGCACGGCGACTACCACCTCGGTCAGGTTCTCTCAGTGCCAGACCGCGGCTGGGTGCTGCTCGACTTCGAGGGGGAACCGCTTCGCCCCATGGCAGAGCGTTCGGCGCTCGACCTCACCCTCCGCGACGTTGCGGGAATGCTCCGGTCCTTCGATTATGTAGCTGGCACCGTCGCCACCCATGGCGACCGCGCCAGTGCGGAGGACTGGGCGAATCGAGCACGGATCGCCTTCCTGGACGGGTATAACCAGTCCGCCAGAATCAACACAGATGACAACGCCCTGCTCCTCGGCGCCCTCGAGATCGATAAGGCACTCTACGAGGCCGTGTATGAGGCGCGAAACCGCCCGGACTGGCTTGGCATCCCGGTTGCAGCGATTCACCGTCTCGCCGCACAACGCCAGAACCCCTAGCCGCATATAGCCGGGTCACATGGTGCGACAGCACACAGTTCGTCCCGCCACTTTATGGCTTCGCCATGTCGACGCTGTCTTGACTGACCGCGCTGTTCTTCCGTCGCTACCGGTGATCGTTGACGTCCGCCCCGCGCCCAAGCCGGCGTTGTGAGGCAAAATCTCTAATTGATACCTCATCAGAAACCCACACGCTAGGGGTATCGTGCCCCCTTTGGGGGGCGTCTACTTGTCTCATGACTGGGATCGCCGAACGGCACAGCACCGCAATTACGTCCAGGCAGCGAACGTCACTGCGGAATCACCTCGCGGGAGACCGGGAGCAAACCCGACTCCTCATTGAGCGTCTCACCGAGGAGATGGGCGCCTTTCTCACCGCACGTCGCGACTCCCCCACCGACGACGAGCACGATCCCGAAGGCCCCACGCTTGCCTTCGAGCGATCCCAGTCCCAAGCCATGCTTGCCCAATCCCGCCAGCACCTGTCAGAGATCGACGCAGCCCTCTCCCGCATTGAAGTTGGTGCGTACGGACTGTGCACATCCTGCGGCGGGGAGATCTCCCTCGGCAGGCTGCAGGTACGCCCGCAAGCTCCCCTGTGCATTGTCTGTGCCGGTCGAATTCGTTAGGGCCAATACATTCGAATCGCTATAAATTCGAAGAAGCGTCTGCGTAATCCCGCTGGGGTATGCAGGCGCTTCTTCTGCGAGATTCGACAAAAGGGAGCAGCACAATGCGTGCACTTACGTGGCAGGGCAAGCGGGACGTTTCGGTTGAGACCGTGCCGGACCCGGTGATCATCGACCCGACGGACGCTGTCGTCCGCATCACGTCCACCGCCATCTGCGGTTCCGACCTTCACCTCTACGAGCTCTTCGGCCCGTTCATCGACAAGGGCGACATCCTCGGCCACGAGTCGATGGGAATTGTTGAGGCGGTGGGTGAATCGGTCACCGGTGTCACCGTTGGTCAGCGTGTAGTCGTGACGTTTAATATCGCATGCGGTGAGTGCTTTATGTGTAGCCGGGGCCTACAGTCCCAGTGTGAAACCACCCAGGTTCGTGAGTACGGCAGCGGTGCCTCACTGTTCGGCTACACCAAGCTGTACGGGCAAGTCCCGGGCGGACAGGCCGGCCTGCTGCGCGTTCCGCTTGCCGACTACAACCTCATTCCCGTCGGCGCGGAACTGCCCGACGAGCGTTATCTCTTCCTCAGCGACATCCTCCCGACAGCGTGGCAGGCCGTTAAATACGCCGATGTCCCGGAAGGGGGCACCCTTGTGGTCCTCGGGCTTGGTCCCGTCGGCCAGTTTGCCGCTCGCGTCGGCCGCTTCCTCGGCTTCGAGGTAATCGCCGTTGACCCCGTTCCCGAACGCCGCGCTATGGCCGAACGACACGGGGTCACCACCCTCGACTACAGCAACGGTGTGGCTGCCGAAATCAAAAAGCTCACCTTCGGTCGCGGACCGGACTCCGTCGTAGATGCCGTAGGAATGGAAGCCCACGGCGACAGCATCGCAGCGTTTGCCCAGCAGGCTGTTGGCGTGCTCCCCGACCCCATCGCTCGCAAGGCGATGGAAACCGTGGGCCTCGACCGCCTGGCCGCGGTTCACCTGGCGATCGATGCGGTGCGCCGCGGAGGGACGATCTCACTCAGCGGTGTATATGCCGGCGAGGCCGACATCATGCCTATGAAAACGATGTTCGACAAGCAGATCAAGCTCGTTATGGGCCAGTGCAATGTCAAGCGTTGGATCGACGACCTGATCCCGTTGGTGGAAGACCCCGCCGACCCACTCGGTGTCATGGACCTCGTCACCCACACGGTACCTCTTGAGGAAGCCCCCGAGATGTACCGCATCTTCCAGAAGAAACTCGACGGCTGCATCAAGGTTGTGCTCAAGCCGTAGCGCTGGCCGACACCACGAAATTTCGGCCGTACCCGTAGACGACCCGGGTACAGTCCGTGCGGGTGCGCTATACAGGTCTGCCGCTGCCGCCTCGGGAAATGTGCGTTATTCGCCGCTCCCGGGGCGGCAGTGTCACGTGTGGCGCCAGCCCGCGGCGTGATCTTGACACAATGTTTCTTGGATATTGTGGCGAATTTGCCGGATAGCGGTGCGGCGGCTACCTGAAATTAACCTTTGGCTGTTCGACTTGGTTGTGTAAAGTGGGTGGTCGCGATCGCCGCACCCTTGACTCGAGAACCGAATGGACAACTCGTGCACATACGAACGGCTGAGTATCCGCGGGCGGATCATTTCCTCCTGCATCTCAGCGACACCCACCTGCTCGCAGGGGGAAACCAGCTCTACAACTCCGTCGACTCAGAAGCCCACCTTCGGCACCTGTTCGAAGATGTCGAACGGTCGGGAGGTCGTCCAGAGGCAATCATCTTCACCGGAGACCTCGCCGACCGCGGCGAACCCGATGCCTACCAGCGCTTGCGCGCCATTGTCGAGCCGGCAGCAGCCCGGCTCGGCGCCCAGGTCATCTGGGTCATGGGCAACCATGACACCCGCGAGGCGTTCCGTGAAGAACTCTTCGGCGAGGTCCCGTCGCCCAAACCCGTCGACCGGGTCTATGACGTGAATGGCCTGCGCGTGATCACCCTCGACTCGTCTGTCCCCGGCCACCACTGGGGCGAAGTCACCGGTGCCCAGCTCGACTGGCTCGCGGAGGAGCTGTCCACGGCAGCGCCACACGGCACGATCCTGGCAATGCACCACCCGCCGGTGCCGAGTGTGCTCGACCTGGCGGTTCTCGTTGAACTGCGGGACCAGGCCAGCCTCGCAGAGGTGCTCGAGGGCACCGACGTTCGCAGCATCATTGCCGGCCACCTGCACTACTCGTCGACCACGACCTTCGCGGGCATCCCTGTTTCGGTCGCATCGGCTACCTGCTACACGCAGGACCTGACGGTGCCCGTCGGCGGCACCCGCGGCCGGGATGGCGCGCGGGCCTACAACCTGATGCACGTCTACAAGGACATCGTGCTGCACTCGGTTGTGCCGCTTGGCGAGTTCACGCCACTCGATTACATCGACGCCGAGGAGACCGAACGTCGTCTCGCAGTCGCTGGGGTGCGAATTGGTGACGCGGTCAGCGAACCGGTTCCGCAGGAGCCTCCGATGACTCTTCCCATCCGAGTTCTCGCGTAACAACCGCGGGAGCCTCGACCTGTGGGGGCAGCACTTCCCACGGGGCACGGATTGCGAAGTACCGCTCGAGGAACGAGACCACCGCGGTGGTCCGTTTCTCGACGGAAATCTCGGGATGGCTGCCGTCATTCAGGCAGAAGAAGTCGTAGGAACGCTGCTTCAGCAGCGAATCCATTTCCTTCAACGCGATCTTCAGGGTCGTCTCAACGTATTTGACCCTGGCCTGGGTCTGCACAACCGCACGGCCCGTCATCAGCGCGTAGTAGTGATAAAACGAGTTGGTGACGGAGATGTCCGTGCTGGCGCGGAACGTGCTGGCGGCGGTGCGCTCGAAGTCCTCAGCGAACTCAGCCTCCATCTCCAGCAGCACGCTTTTACGCAGCGGCGTCGCAGCGTGCTCGAGGTGGCGGGTGGTCACCCGTCCGAAGCGTTCCCGCAGGAGTCGACGGTTGACCCGGGCGGAGTTCTCGAAACCACTGCGCGACGGGTTGTTCTCGCCAAGACCGATACGGGTGGTCGCCTCGATGAACTTGGTGATACCGCCAGGAGAGAAGAACATGTCGGGCGTCACGGGGCGTCCGAAGAACATGTCGTCGTTCGAGTAAATGAAGTGCTCACTGATCCCGGGAATGTGCTGCAGCTGGCTTTCCACCGCCTGGGAGTTGTGGGTCGGCAGGACGGACGGGTCCTTGAAAAAGTCCTCGCTGCGCATGATGGTGACACCCGGGTGATCGGCAAGCCAGATCGGCGCCGGGGAGTCGGTCACAATGAAAATGCGGCGGACCCATGGCGCGAACATATAGACGCTGCGGAGTGCGTACTTGAGCTCGTCAATCTGACGGAACCGTGCTTCGGAATCATCGCCGTCGCCAACGACGTACGACTTCATCCTCAGCGCACGTGCCCGCTGGAACTCGATGTCGGTGCCATCGACCCAGGAGAACACCATGTCGATGTCGAAATCGACGTCGGTGGCGTGGGTGTCGAACATTCCCTGCAGCGTCGCCCATTCGTGGCCGTAACGCTCCACGGTGGTGTCAATCGCTTCGGTGCGGGGCAAACGCCGGCGCATCAGAGCGTTCTCGGCGGGCGCGACGATGTCGTCGACGCCGAAGTCCCAGAACTCGAGACGCACGCCGTTGGTCGCGCCGTAGTGCAGGCGACCCACCGGCTCAATCCGCGGTCGGAACAGTCGGACGATGCTGGCCTTGTTTGACGAGGACAGTCGTCCGTCGGCGATCAGCAGGGCCGGGTCTTTGCCAGCCTTCGAGTAAAACGGCTCATTTTGGAACGCAGCGGCGAACGCCTTGACCAGGTCGGCGCGGCGCTTGCGGTCAACGGCGATCACGGGGCGTTCGCCCTCGCCGCGAACCAGCAGGTAACCGATGCCCGTGCTCTCGAGAACGTCCCGCACGGCGAGCAGGTCCTCGATCATTGACTGCTGCGGCGTGCGGTTGCCGTTCAGGAGGGTGAACCGCCCTTTGCGCATCACAATGTCTTCGCGCTCGAGCAGGCGGGGGCGGGGGCCGGATCCGACGAGGACCAATCCGCGCGTCATGCCAGTGCCTCGGTGAGCATGCTCACGAGGGCTTCGAGCTGGACAGAGGATTCGACGCCAATCTCATCGTCTGACCCATCGAGCGCACGGGCGGCGAGGCCGGCCTTGCTGTCGATGAGTTCAGCGATTCGGGCATCGATGGTCTGGGCGGCGATGATGCGCCACGCGGTGACGGGCAGTTCCTGGCCGATCCGGTGAACCCGGTCAATAGCCTGGGTCTGCTCCGCGCTCGTCCAGCTCAACTCGGCGAGGACAACGTTCGACGCCGCCTGCAGGTTCAGGCCAACACCAGCGGCGGTGAGTGAGGCAACCACGATAGAAACCTCCGGATCGGAAGCGAACGCGTCAATCGCGTTCTGGCGGGCGCGGGCGGATTGCTCCCCGCGAATGGAAACGGATTTGAGACCAACCTTCGCGAAGTGCGCCTCTGCGGCATCCATCACGTCGACGTGTTTGGCGAAGAACACCACCTTGCCAACGTTGCGGGCCAGCTGGGCCGTGTAGTCGGCGGCAAGGACGGCCTTGGCCTGTCCGATCCGGCGGACCATGGTGAACACGTTCTCGCTGGTCTTCGAGGACTTGGTGTCCTCCATCTCCTCACGGGCGACGAGACGGATCAGGCGTTCGCGGTCGAGATCTCCTTCGAAACCTTCCGCTTCGCTCTTGCGCAGGGCGAGGCGACGACGGTAACGCTCGACGAGGCGGGCGGTGAGGGCTGCCTCTGCCTCGCGGATGCTCCGACCGAGGTCGTCGTCGAGTTCGACGGGGATGTCGGCGATGCGACGTGCGGGGATGTCGGCGGCGACATCCACCTTTTTACGACGGACGATACCCATGTCGATGACGGCCTGACGCGCTTCGGAGAAGAACCCGAAGTCGGCGGGGGTCAGCCCGGTGTCCTCCAGTCGCTCCATCAGCTCGGTCAGGGGCTTTTTGTCGTCAATCCAGCCGAGGAACTGCCAGATGGCTCGGAAGTCGTCGATCTGGTTGATCAGCGGTGTACCGGTGAGGGCAACCATCAGCGCGCGCGGCGACGTGGACCGGATGCTGCGGCTGAGGGCCAGCACGTGTTTGGATCGCTGCGAGCTGAGGTTTTTGATGAAGTGGGCCTCGTCGAGGACCATTCCCTTGAACCCGAATCGGCTGAGCCAGCCGACGTGGCGGTCGAGGACCTCGTAGTTGACGATGACAACGTCGCTGAATGCGTCGACGTCGTTGCCGTCCCCGTGGACCACGGTGGCGGTGCGCTGCGGGGTCCACAGTTCGACCTCGCGGGCCCAGTTCGTTTTGACGACGTTGGGGACAACAACCAGCAGCGGGTAGGAGTTGGATACGGATGCGCCGAGGAGCGCCTGGGCGGTTTTGCCGAGGCCGGGTTCGTCGGCGAGGAGGAAGGTACGGTGGCCCTGCTTCACCTCTTCGACGAAGCGCGCCTGGTGGCGCATCAGTTCGAGCCGACCGGGGGTGCGAAGGGTCGTCGCCTCCGGCAGGTCCATACTGGCGGCTCCGCCGCCGCTGCCGTACTCGAAAGCCCGGAACAGGGGCTCGATGAGTTCCCAGTTGCCGAGGCGGTTCACCCGGGTCGACTTGACCGGGACGTTGCTGAAGTCCGGGGCCAGGAAGGGGTTCGACATCTGCATCTGGCGTACCGAGATCGGCACAACCTGCTTTTCGGCCGAGGCGTCCACCGGCTTGGGCTCGGTGGAGATGATCAATTCGTCGGGGCTGAGTTCGACCCCGGCTGCCAGCAGCAGGTCACGGCGCAGCGTCTTCGCTGCGGCGGTGATGGGGGCGTCGTCGCCAAGCAGGGTGATCAGGCTGGTGTCGCGGGCGGCCGTTTTAGCGAGGATGCCCGCCAGGCCGTCGAGACGCTTCTGTTCGTTCGCGCGCTCGGCCTCGGTCAGTTCCGGGTCGGTTTTGACGCGGGCGCGTTCCTCACGCAGCAGCAGGGCCGCTACCTGGAAGCGTGCGCGGTTGGAAGGCTTGAGGGGGCCCTTCTGGACCGCGGCCTCCACTTCTCGCGCCGCGCGGGCGAGGACGGGGATGACACCGGCATCGTCGGCGCCGCGGGGTCGTCTCCGCTGGGCAGACTGGCGGTTGCCTGCTGGCCGCTGGCGGGTCTGGCGCTGGCCTGATTGGGCCATGTTCCTCCTTGTGCCGTTCCCCGGCACGGGTAGGCGAGAATCCTGCCGAATGCTTTGGCAGGCCCCGTTGGTTCGAGTCCGGCTAGGTGGTTAGACGGACCTTGTTGATGATCGTTTCCGCGATTCCCCGGATGACGATCCCTGGTAAATCCAGGTGTCATAAATCGTTTGGTGCAGTTGATTTGGATGCGGTGATCATCAATTGATAGTGCTTCGATCGTTGGATAGGCGATCGGTGGTGTCGCCATCACATGTCCCAGACCCAGTCGCGAGGCAATTGGTGGTCGTATGAAGCGCTCATCTGCATTGTACGCCCCTGAGCGTGAATTGGCGGAATCGCACCCCGGGCTTGACACCGTCGCCGGGAGGTTTTGTTCTATTTGACGTTTAGCGCGCGATGGCGCGGCCGGCGTCAGCGGCGGTTGCGGTCTTCAGGGTTGCGCACTTTGATCAGGACACCGGCGGCGATGAAGATGATTGCCGCCACGTACTGCAGGCCCATAAAGAGCTGCGGTGGCTCCATCGGCAGCGGGACGATGGGGTTCCAGACGACGGCCACGGGGACGAGGAGGATCAGCCACCACCATTGCTTGGCCTGGTAGGCGAAAACGCAGGTGATGAGCGCGAGGATGGCGACGCCGAACAGGATCCAGGTGTAGCCGGACGTTCCCAGCAGGGCGGTGCCGGCCAGCAGGACAATTGCCCCGAGGATTGCCGGGGCGAGTGCGGTGCGGCGGAACGCGGGGGTGGGGTAGGAAGTCATCCAGATCAGGGTATCGCGAGACGCGTGAGGTCCCGTGTTGTTGGCCCTTCCAGACGTGTGCCGTCGGCGCTGAAGCGCGACCCGTGGGCCGGGCAGTCCCAGCTTTTCTCCGCGTCGTTCCAGGTGACGATGGCCGCCAGGTGCGGGCATACCGCAGACACCCGGCAGGTGACGGAACCCACCGTGGATACGGCTACCGGGGCTGGCCAGCCCCGGCCAACCTGACCCTCTCCCTCCGCGGGCGGGGTCGAGGGCAGCCGGGTGCTGAGGGCCGAGGCATATTCGCGGGCGTACCACCACGCCACGGCCGCGTTTTCGCCGATGCCGGTCGCGATGACCCGCGGCAGGGTGATGCGGTGGTGCAGGGTTTTCTGCCAATGGGTGTTGCTGCCGAGGATGTCGGCCACCAGGGTAAGCGCCGCGGCCACACCGTTGGTCATCCCCCATTTGTCGTAGCCGGTGGCGAGGAAGATCTTTCCCCTGCCGCGCGGAAGCCAGCCGACGAAGGGCACATGGTGGGCGGCGCTGTAGTCCTGTGCAGACCACGCGTGGGTGAGATGGGCTTCGGGCCAGTGTTTGGTTGTCCATGCCGTCAACTCGTCGACGCGAGCCTGCGGCGACGCCTCGCGTCCCACCCCGTGCCCGTTGCCACCGGTGAGGAGGAGCGAACCGGCCGTGCGGACGCTGCGGGTGGGTGTCTCCACGTTGAGGAACATCCCGTCGGGAAGGCTGTCGGCCGGGACTTCGAAGGACTGCGCGTAACTGCGCTGGGCACTGACCTTGGTGAAGTACAAGCCACGGTAGAGGATGGGGGTGCCGGTGGCAAGGATCACGTGCTCCGCTGAAAGCTTTCCGTCCGTGGTCGTCACCACGGCGGGCGAGCTGGCTTTGACGCCGGTGACGCGGGAATATTCGAAGATCTTGCCGCCCAGGGTGTGTAACTCGGCGCAGAGGGCCGCGAGTAACCGGAGGGGATCGATCTGTGCCTGGTCGGCGAGCCTGATGGCGCCGTGGGTGCGAAACGGCAGCGGCGCCTCGGGCAGGCGCTGCACATCAAGGCCCACCTTCCGGGCGAGGTGGTACTCGTGGTCGACCCGGGAGGTGCCTTCCGGCGTTCCCGCGTAGGTATATGCGTCCCGGCGCTCGATGGGCACGGCGTGGTCCGTGGCATAATCGATGACCCAGTCGAACGCGTCGCTGCTGGCCTCGGCGTAAGCCTGCAGGATCGCCGGATACCCGTGGGAACTGACCCGTGAAAACTGGGTGCCCTGTAACCGGCTGACTTTGGCGGTGCTGCTACCGGTTGTGCCGGAACCGATGGTTCGGGCTTCCACCACGGCGACGCTGCGCCCCTGGCGCGCAAAGAGGACGGCGGCGACCAGCCCGGTGATTCCACCGCCGACGATCACCTCATCGAAGGAACTGTCCGGCTCGAACGCGTCGGTGTGGATTACCGGGGGTTCTGCCTGCCAGAGGGAGGTCATCTGCTGTCCTTCCGATCACGGTGACGGCGACATCGCCGTGTATACAAGCCTAAACTTCGCGGCCCCGTCCTGCCGGGCGCTGGTTCGACCGAACCAGGTGGGGTAGAACAGCCCTCAGACATCCCCCTGCCGTGCACCGGGGCACACGGCGCCGCGTGTGGCGCCGGCGTTGTCGGCACCGAAAGAGATCCGGTCTGGTACGAACTGTTCCGATGGCATCGGTTATGGGTACCAACCCACGTTCCAACGAACCGCCCCGTCAACGCGCCGTCGTCGATGCAAACCGGTGTTGGAGCGGCCGCGGCCGACCCAACACCGGTTCATCTGTGACGCGTAGATCTCGAAGCGGTGGATCTGTGGAGCTGCGAGTCAGTGCCCGCGGATGATCGTGATCGGTGAGGTCATCGGTGGCGCCTCACGCAGGCGGTCGAGCGCCGGTCGCAGTTCACTCAACCAGGCCTCGTAACCGCTCTCGCTGAGGTGCAGGCGGTCGTCGGTGTACTCGGCGCTCAGCTCACCGTCGTCCATGGCCAGGAGGGGCCAGAGGTCAAGGTACTGGGCGTGCAGGGTGGTGGAGTACTGTCTCAGGTGACGGTTGGCGTCGCGAATATCTTTGGAGTATTCGCGCCCTCTCGGCATGATCGACTGCACCAGGGTGCGGGCACCGGGGACCTCCTTGCGGAGCATCGCCAGGAAGTATTCGATGCTGCGGACGACATACTCGACGGAGCGGTTTCCACCGAAGTCGTTGGAGCCGATCAGCAGGATCACCGCGTCGGGTTGCAGCTCGACAATCGCCGGTAGGCGCTCTACCAGGCGGTCGGTTGTGTCTCCAGGGCTCGCCTCGACATGGACGTCGAATTCGGGGAACCAGTCCTGCCACCGCCCGCCAGCTGTGATGCTGTCGCCCACGAAGACGACGGTCTCCTTGGTGTCGGTTTTCTGATTTTCATTCATCTAAACCACCTCACGTAGTCATCATGCGACATGGCGATTCTTTCAGCACGTTCTTGCCATTGCCAACCGGATGCCGAAATCCAGCCTTTATGCTGCGGCCTTCGAGTCGGTGTCGGCCGTTGTTCCCGCCATCGCTGTCTGGGTTATCCGATTGGCCATCCCGGCGAAGATGACCCCGTGGAACGGCAGGATCGCATACCAGTAGAGCCGACCGGCGAGGCCGCTGGGAAAAAATACGGCACGCTGGCGGTAGTTGGAACCGCCATCGCCGTCGGGTTCGGCCGTCATCTCGAGCCAGGCGCCGCCCGGGACCTTCATCTCGGCGCGCAATCTCAGGAACGTGCCCCGATCGATCTGCTCCACCCGCCAGAAGTCGAGGGCATCCCCCACGCTGAGACGTTTGGCGTCGCGTCGGCCACGCCGCAGGCCCACACCCCCGACGATCTTGTCCATCCAGCCGCGGGCGGCCCAGGCGACGGGGAACGAGTACCACCCGTTGTCGCCACCGATTCCCTCGATGACCTTCCACAGCTCAGCGGGGCTGGCCGTGGAGTGCTGCTCGCGCAGGTCGGTGTAAACCGTGTGGCCGGACCAATCCGGGTCACTCGGCAGCAGGTCGCTCGGAGCGCCGGCGACCGAGGAATTCTGCCAGCTCGTTTCGACCTCACCGGCCCGTACCCGGCCGAGGGCGAGGCGCACGGAGGTGCGGTAGCCGGTGAGGCCACCCTCCGGCGCGGAAATGTAGTCCTCGATGTCGTTCTCGTGGATAACACAATCGTACTGGAGAGAGGCGATGATCGGGATAGCCAGTGCGCGGGGAATCGGAGTGACCAGGTTGACCCACTGGGACGCCAGCCACGGGGTAAGGACGGGCAGGGAGGCGATGGGACGCTGGTGCAGGCCGGCCTCGATCGCGTATCCGTTCATCATCTGGCCGTAGCGGAGCACGTCTGGCCCGCCGATGTCGAACGTGCGGTTGATGTCTGCGGGAAGTTCGGCGGCGTTGACGAGGTAATGGAGCACGTCGCGGACGGCGATGGGCTGGATGAAATTGCGCACCCACTTCGGCGCCGGCATGTAGGGAAGAACCTCGGTCAGATGGCGGATCATCTCAAAGGATGCCGAACCGGAACCAATCACGGTACCGGCCTGGAGGGCCGCCGTTGGCACTCCGGAGGCGAGGAGGATGTTGCCGACGAGGGCACGGCTGCGCAGGTGCGGGCTCAGCTCCCCCTCGCTGGGGTGCAGGCCGCCGAGATACACGATGCGACTGACCCCGGCGATCCTGGCGGCGTTCGCAGCGTTGCGCGCCGCGGTCTCCTCGGCGTCCTCGAAGCCGGGACCGCTGGCCATGGCGTGGGCGAGGTAGTACAGCACCTCGATGCCGTCCATGGCGGCGGTGACATCGGCGGTGTCCGTCAGGTCACCCTTGACGATGTCAACGTGGGGAGCCCAGGGAACGTCGACGAGACGGTCCGGGTTGCGCACCATCACCCTGACGCTGTGGCCGGCCTCGAGCAAACGTGGAACGAGTCGGCCGCCGATGTATCCGGTCGCGCCTGTGACGAGAATTCGCATGCGACAACATTAGGGAGATCTGCTGGGAATGCGCACAGGTGGGGCGACACACGGTGGCGTAAAGGTACCCGCCGTCGCTTACGGCCCGGCCGCTACGCTGGGGGCATGACTATGGCCGTCGCCCTCGCTGTTGACCTTGGTGGTACAAAAACGGAGGCGGCGCTTATCGACGCCGACGGGCGTATCCTCGACGGCACCCGGTTCCGGGCAGCCACGGGCCAGCGGGCCAGCTCTCAGGAGCTGGCGGAGGCCGTGAGGTATGTCGTCCGCAGCTGCCGTGACTCCCTTCCGGCCGGTGCGACGTTGCGCGGGGTCGGTGTCGGTGCCGCCGGACCGATCGAGGCGGCCGACGACCTGGTGTCTCCGCTGAACCTGCCGCAGTGGCGCGGCTACCCCCTGCGGGCCCTCATTGCCGCTGAGGTGCCCGGGGTGGACGTGACGATGCGGGTGGATGGGTTGTGTATCACCCTCGCGGAACACTGGGTGGGTGCCGCCCGCGGCTACAACAACGTGATGGGCATGATTGTCTCCACCGGGGTTGGCGGCGGGCTGATCCTGAACGGCCTGACGGTGGCCGGACCAACGGGCAACGCTGGCCACATCGGCCACATCGAGGTCGCCGGATTCGACGACCCGTGCGCCTGCGGTGGCCGCGGCTGCGCCGAGGCCGTCGCCTCCGGGCCGAAGACCGTGGCGTGGGCCCGCGGCCAGGGTTGGATTGGTAACAGCGGCGAGGAACTCGCAGCGGCATACGCCGCGGGTGACCAGATCGCCGTTGCGGCCGTGGCCAGGGCCGGCCGGGCCATCGGCCAGGTGATCGCCTCGGCGACGTCGCTGGTGGACCTGGAGATCGTCGCGATCGGCGGTGGGTTCTCGCAGGTCTCCCCCGATTTCTTCGACTACGCGCGGGAACCCATCGCGACCCGGTTCGAGTTCGATTTCGTGCGAAAGGTCAAGGTGGTGCCGTCCGGGCTCTCCACCGACGGCCCGCTGATCGGCGCCGCGGCCCTGATCCACCGCGCGGAGATGGTGCCGTAGGGTCGCATCGAGCGGACCCGGCGCGTTCGCGCCGACACCAATGTGCCCCGGCGCGGTCCGCACCATCGAGGTTTACGGCCGGACGGGGGCCAGTTCGTCCTCTACAAAGGTGGGGCGAGCGAGCATAAAACCGGTGATGATGGCGACGGCGGATGTTGCGGCGAGAAAAATAAGCGGCATCCCCCAACCGTTCGAGGAGTCGTGCAGGATGCCGACCAGCGGCGGGCCGACGGCGCCGACCGTGTATCCGATTGTCTGGACAACGCCGCTGAGTGCCGCCGAGGTGTGGTGGCTGCGGGTGCGCAGGTTGATCAGCACAAGGCAGACCGGGAAGATCAATGGCCCGGTTCCGATCAGGATGATCCAGAGTAGGGTGCCCGTCGCCGGGGCGAGATATAGCCCGAGGTAGCCGATAGTCATCGCGACGGCACCGAACTGGATGAGCAGCCCCACGTTCTTCATCCGGGTGGCGAGGATCGGCACAATCAGCCCGCACGGCAGGCCAACGATGGCGTAGACCGCCAGCAGTCCCCCGGCGCCGATCGCGTCGACGCCCGCCGTTTCACGCAGGATGCTGGGAAGCCAGGCGAAGGCCGCGTAGGCGTTCAGCGATGACACCCCGAACGCCACCCCCATGGCCCAGGTTGTGCGCGATCGCAGCATCCTGGCGAACAGGGATGGTTCGGCGGCGTGTTCGGCGTCGGGTTCCTGGTCGGCGTTGGCCCTGTTGGCGGACCGATTGCGCAGCACCACCAGCGCCCAGGGCACAAGGGCCGACAGTGCGAACACGGCCCAGACGGCGAGAGACAACCGCCAGCCCGCTGCGTCGGCGACCGGCGCTGCGAGCACGGCCGGTATCGAGGTGCTGAACGAGAGCATGGTGACGTAGGCGGTGGTGACCAGGGCGATGCGGTCGGGGAAGTAACGCTTGACTATCGGGGGCAACAAAATGTTGCCAAACCCCATCCCGGCGAGGGCGATGACACTGCCAACGAGCAGGGTGAGGTAGGAATCGGACAGTCCGCGCAGGACGTGCCCGACCAGCATCGCTGCCGCGGCCAGCATCATGCTGACGTCGAGTCCTAACCGCCTTGCAACCAGGGGCGCCGTAATGCCGGATACCGCGAAGGCGATGGGTGGCAGCGCCCCCAGGATGCCGAGCGCAAAACTGCTGAGGGGGATGTCTGCGGTGATCTGGCTGACAATCGGGGAGATCGCCGCCACCGCGGTACGCAGGTTCAGAGCAACGAGGATGATGCCGACGAGGACAAGGGTGCGGCCCGCCCACAGCGGAAGGGGGCGGGGCAATGTCACCGGCCAAGTCTACGAGGGCTGAGTCTGCGAGGGCTCTCCCGCGACGCTGAACCTGTTTATTGTTGAGCCATGAGCGATGTTGCCAAGTACCTGCCCCTGAGCCAGCGCGGAGCGCAGGACGAGTCGGCCGTGACGAGTGACTGGTCATCCCCCGTTGCGCTGGTGCTCGGCGCGCTCGCCGACCTGCTGGTCGCCGCCGGGGAGGACCGGCTCGACTCCCCCGCCCTCCGCCCGGGTTTCTCCATACGGATGACGGTGCAGGAGGTTCTGTGGCGGCTGGACACCACCAGGACGGAACGGCTCGCCCAAACCGCACGACACGCGCTCCGGCTGCGTCGGGGCCCCTCCGGGGCGGTTGAAGCGATCATCGGAGCACAGCCGGCCCTCTCGCTGGGTGAATTGGTGAGCCGGCTGAGGGAGCTCTCCGCCGGTGCCAGCGGGTCCAGTGTCGGTGAAGAGGACGCTGGGGCGGACGCTGGTGTGTCGGCGCGCACGGCGAAGCGGCACCGTCGGCCGCTCGCCGATCTTTCGGCGGTTGTGATTGGCGGTTACGACGTGGCATCAAGCCTCGGGCTGCCACTGGTGGTGGATGCTGTGGCGTCCGGAGCCGTGGCGCTGGCCAGGAGCCTCGATGCGCCCGTCGAAGTGCGGGCGGTGCTCAAGGACCGCCGGATGGTGGCCTCCGACGCCGACTGGAGTGTCGGGCAGGGGCGCGAGCTGGCGGGAAGCGCGCAGGCGATCGTTCTTTTCCTGGCGGGTCGGGGAGACATCCCCCAGACGCCGCCGCGGCAGGCCTAACCCCAACGTTCACCTAGAGCCGGTTGAGACCGGTTAGAGCGGGTGGGTGCCGCCGAGGATGTTTCTGGCCCGGTCTGAGTCGTTGCCCATCTGGGTGATGAGGTCGGTGATCGAGTCGAACTTGGTCATCCCGCGGATGTATTCGACGAACGAGACCTCGATAGTGCGGCCATACAGGTCGAGGTCCTGGTCGAGCAGGTGGGCTTCCACCCGCTTCTCGGGCACACCGTCGAAGGTCGGGTTGTTGCCAACGGACACCGCGGCGGGGAACCTGTCCTCGCCGATGGTCGCCCAGGCCGCATACACACCGTCGGCCGGGACGAGGCCCTCGAGGTCGGGGGCGAGGTTGGCGGTCGGGTAACCGAGCTCACGCCCGCGCTTCTCGCCGTGCACCACGATGGAACGAACGGTGGGAGCGTAGCCAAGCAACTCCGACGCCTCCGAGACCCGGCCGGCGGCGAGGAGCTCGCGGATCCAGGTGGAGGAGGCCCGGCGTCCCTCGGCGGCCCGCACGTCGTCGACCAGGTGCACCTCGAAGCCGAACTGTTGCCCGAGGGTGCGCAGCAGGGCGACATCCCCCGCGCCGCGCGATCCGAATCGGAAGTCCGAGCCGACCAGGACGAGTTTGGCGTGCAGGGCGTCGACGAGGATGCTGCGGACGAATTCTTCCGGGGCAAGTTCGCTGAGCTCACGGGTAAACGGCAGCACCAGGGTGGCGTCAACGCCGAGGGCCGCGATCAGTTCGACCTTCTGCTGGTTGCTGACGAGGGGCGCCGGCCGGATGGCGGGGTTCAACAGCGCGAGCGGGTGCCGGTCGAAGGTGACAACAACCGTGCTCAGCGCCGGTGCGGCTGCCAGTTCGCGCAGCTCGCCGATGACGCGGCGATGCCCGGAATGCACACCGTCGAACTTGCCGATGGTGACGGCACTCTGGGCAAAGTCCTGGGGGATGTCGGCCAGGGACGAGAAGACCTTCATACGCCGGCCACCGCGGGGACAACGGGCTGGGGCTTGTTGCGCAACAGCCAGAGCATGCCGAGAATCGGCAGGACGAGGGGGATAAAGCCGTAACCGCGGCCGAAGTAGGACCAGACACTGTCGGAGGGGAAGAGTTCTGCGTCGACGAGGCTGAGCGTTCCGACCACAAGAACACCCACCAGCTCGAAGGTGATGGTGATCCAGGCGATGCGGTACCAGATCTGCCCACGCTTCACCAGCGCGATGGTCGCCACGATGTAGACAACGCCGGAGAGCCCCGACAGGAGGTAGGCGACGGGCGCCCGGTCAAAATGTTCGGCGATCTGCACGAACGAGCGCGCCGTGGCGCCGAGGGCGAGGATCGCGTAAACCGCGATCAGGAGGCGGCCAACGCCGAGGGAACGCTTTGCGGGCTGTGCAGGTGAAGTGGACATCAGTCCAAGATTAGGCCACCTGATAGAACCAGATTTGCTCCATGCGATAGACCATCACGGCAATTGACAGTGCAGCGACCCCGAGGATGACCGTGCTCCATCTGCTGCGCTCGATCAGGGCCCAGAATACGGCCGCCGGTGGCAGCAGCAGGGCGGAGCCCAGGTAGACGTAAAACTCGAGCACACTGCCGTTTGCGGTGTTGCCGGTTGCCGGTGCGACCAGCGCGATTCCGAGCTGCACCACGAGCAGGACCTCGACGAGGGCGAGGGCACCCATGGTGAGGTCCGCCGGGGTTTTGCCGGCCAGTCCGAGGATCACGCAGAGCAACCCGGCCACCACGGCCACGATGACCTGGATCCAGGTGAAGATCTCAATCACGCGAGTACCTCGTTGGTCGGGAAGTTGACGATGGGGCGCAGCACGCCGCTGCTGATCTCAACGATACTGACCAGCCGACCGCTGGGTGACAGCGCGGCGATCGGGGAACCGTCCGGCTCGAACCCGGGGAGACGTTTGCCCTGGGTGAGGCTCACCAGCTGCTCGTCCGTGAGGGTGACCGAGGCAAACAGCCGGGCGGCGACATCGGCTGCGCTGACCAGGTCGCTGTCCGGGTCCAGCGTCTCCAGGGTTGCGGCGTCGACAACGGAGAATGGCCCAACACGGGATCGCCGCAGCACCGTCAGGTGCCCGCCGACGCCGAGCGTGGCGCCGAGGTCGCGGGCGAGGGCGCGGATGTAGGTGCCGCTGGAGCACTCCACCCGCACGTCGATGTCGATGTAGCCGACGGTTTCGGTCAGCAGCGCTGGCTGCCCACCCGGCTCGGCACTCCCGTCGGACTCGACGATGGCCTCGGTTGCCGACGCGGCCGGGTCGGTCCGCTGGATCTCGGCGGTGCCCCGGCGCATGGCCAGCACCTCGAACGCTGAGACGGTGACTTCGCGCGACGTGAGGATCACTTCCTCACCGGCCCGCGCCATTTCGTACGCGCGGCGGCCGTCGATGCGGATGGCGCTGACGGAACTGGGAACCTGGGAGATCACACCCGTCAGCGGCAGGATCGCCGAGCGAACCTGCTCGTCGGTCACCGCTTCGAGCTCGATCGGGTCGGCAACGGTGGTGACGGCGCCCTCGGCGTCGTCGGTGCCGGTCGCGGCACCGAGCCGGATGGTGGCGAGATATTCCTTGTCCAGCCCGACCAGGAAGGTCAGCAGGCGGGTGGAACTGTTAATTCCGACGGTGAGCAGACCGGTTGCCATCGGGTCGAGAGTGCCGGCATGGCCGACCTTGCGGGTGTTCGCGATCTTGCGTACCCGGGAGACAACACCGTGGCTGGTGATGCCAGCTGGTTTGTCGACGAAGAGTATCCCACTGCGGCTAACGGAAATAGGGGGGCCACTTGTCACGCATGGCAGGTTACCAGTCCGTAGGCTTTGGGGATGCGGGTGGGCGTGATCGGAGCAGGAGCGGTGGGCGGAGCTCTCGCAGCCGTCCTGGCCCGCGACGGCCACGACGTGCAGGTCACCGCGAGGGGCGAACACCTCGCCGCAATCCGCAGCAACGGGCTGCTGCTGCGTGGCCAGTGGGGCGAATACCAGGCCAAGGTGGATGCTGCGGAGACGCTCGAGAAAGCCCCGGAGCTGGTCCTTGTGGCCACCAAGGCGCAGGACACCGTCTCGGCCCTCGCCGACAACGCCGGTTACCTGCGCGACATCCCCCTGCTTGTTGTGCAGAACGGCCTCGACGGTCTCAGTGGCGCGCGCCGGGCTGCGCCGAACTCCGACGTCGTGGGGGCGCTTGCCATGTTCGCGTCGTCGTATCTCTCCCCCGGCGCCATCACCGTCACCGCTTCCGGTCCGCTGTATGTCGGCGGTCACGACGGAGAGCACGACGTGCCGACACGCTACATCGCGAAGGTTCTTGGCCAGGTGCTGCCCGTGACGGTGCTGCCCAATTTCGTCGGGGCGCAGTGGACGAAGCTCGTGGTGAACCAGGTGAACGCGCTTCCGGCTATCACCGGCCTCAGTGTGCAGGAGGTTGTCGCCAACGCGGCGCTGCTTCGGGTGCTCACCCTCAGCATGCGCGAGACGGTGCGCATCGCCCACAAAAATCACGTCGACTTCGAGGCGCTACAGGGCCTGAACGGCCTGCGCCTGCGCCTGCTGACGCTGCTGCCCCTTCCGTTGGCTGAGCAACTTCCCCTGCGACTGGTGGCGAGGATGGGGGCAGTGCCGAACCCTGGCTCGACGCTGCAGAGCATCCGCCGCGGCCAGGCCACCGAGATCGATTACCTGAACGGGGCTGTGGTGCGCGCGGCCGAAGCGGTGGGCCTGCACGCCCCGATCAATGCTGCGCTGGTCGAGCTCGTGCACGAGGTCGAACGCAGCCGGCAGTTCATCTCAGCCGCCGACGTCGCCCGGCGGGTCAATCGCCCCTGACCTGGGCCGGGCTGCCAGGGCTGGCTGCTGGGCTGCGTGGGTTGTAAGGCTGGGCGGGCTGCTTTGCTCAGCAGCTGTCAGCGAACTGGCGACGCGGGTGCTCGCTGTCGGTGTTGTCGATGATCGCCGTCGCTTTACGGCGCGGCGAGACCGCGGCACGGTAGAGGGCCTGGCCGGCCGCGTGCACCGCGGTGCGGTCCGCGTCACCCGTGTCCTCCGTTACCCGTCGTTCGGAGTCCTCTGTCGGCACGTCGAGCCAGAGGGAGTAGTTCCAGAGGCCCGCGAGTTCCGGGCGGTTGAGGAACAGCCCGTCGACGATGAGCAGCGCGTCATCCGGCCCGGTGACCCACTTCGGTTCGACCTGGACATCGCGGGACGCGTCGAAAGCCGCCGTCACAAAGGCGGCGCTTCCCCCCAGGCGGAAGGGCTCGATGAGAACACGCCGCAGGACCGAGTAGTCGAAAGTGTCCTGGTAAAACCCCTCAGCTGAGTCGGCGCCCCTGGCCAGTCTCAGGGAACGGCGTTGCTGGAAGTCGTTCAGCGAAGCCCGGAACGCGGTGTGTCCCTTCGCTTCGAACGCTTCGGCGAGGTCATCGGCGAAACCGGCCGTGCCAGCTCCCTCGAGGCCGTCGATGGCGATGATCACCCGCCCGCGCCCGTAGTTGTGCAGGATCTCGTCAGCGAGGGCGTTGACGGTGTCTTTACGTTGTGGTGCCCATTTGGCCATGATCCCAGCGTAAGCCTCTGGCCGGTCGGCCGCCGGTCCGCCCAGCGCGATCACAGGCAGCTGGACGGGCGTCGCCCCACGTCACCTCGCCCGGTCCGCGCACCGCGCGTTGCCCATTTAGGCTGGGGGGATGACTATAGCGCCGGCCGTTATCGACTGGTTCAGGACCGCCGGCCGCGACCTGCCGTGGCGGCGACCCGGCTTTCCCGCCTGGGGCACCCTGGTTAGCGAATTTATGTTGCAGCAGACCCCGGTGGTGCGGGTCATCCCCCGGCTCGAACTGTGGCTGGAACGCTGGCCGACCCCGGCGGATCTTGCCGCCTCCCCCTCTGGCGACGCCGTCCGGGCGTGGGATCGTCTCGGCTACCCTCGTCGTGCGCTGAACCTGCACGCCGCCGCCGTCGCAATCACCGAGCGCCACGACGGAGTTGTCCCGGAGGACGTGCCGTCCCTGCTGGCGCTGCCCGGTGTCGGCGACTACACCGCGCGCGCCATCGCCGTCTTCGCCTACGGTCATCGACACCCCGTCGTTGATACCAACGTGCGCCGGGTGCTCGCGCGCGCCGTTGACGGCAAGGCCGAGGCATCCCCCGCGCATACCAAGCGTGACCTCGCCGCCATGGAGGCGCAGCTGCCGGAGGACATCGTGGAATCCCGCGTGGCGAACGCCGGGATCATGGAACTCGGCGCCATCGTCTGCACGGCGCGGGCACCTCGCTGCGGGGAGTGCCCGATCGCCTCCCAGTGTGCCTGGCGAGCGGCCGGTTACCCGGCGTTCGAGGGCGTCCGCCGGCCGGTTCAGAAGAAATTTGAGGGCTCGGACCGCCAGGTGCGTGGCAAGATCCTCGCGGAGTTGCGCGCCAGCGACATCCCCGTCACCGCGCAGGAGATCACCCTGATCTGGGCCGATGTCGCGCAGCGTGAACGGTCCCTCGCCGGCCTGGTCGCAGACGGCCTGCTGCAGGTCACCGCTGACGGCCACTACGACCTCCCCCACTAAACACACAGGCCCTGGCGCCCGTTTACACGGGAAGCCAGGGCCTGGGTGTCGCTCGTAGTGGATCGCTGTCGCCTAAGCGGTGACGGCAAACGCCCGGGCGGGACGGTTACGGACGCGGACCGGAGGTGAAAGTCGCCTCGTCGTCGTCGTCTTCATCCTCGTCGTCGTCCCCATCGAGGTCGTCGTCTTCGTCGTCGGACTCGCCGGCGTCAGAATCGACGTCATCATCATCATCGTCGTCATCATCGTCGTCTTCGTCGTCGTCGAAGTCACGCGGCTTGACGTACGGGTCTTCGTCGCCGGCGTAGCTCGCGGACTTAGCGAGACTCTCCACCTCGAGGTCGCGGTTGCGCGCTTCCTGGAGGAGCGAGTCGATGAGGGCGGCGTTTTCGGGGATGCCGTCAGCGATGAACTCCAGCGACGGGGTCAGGCGGGCGGTGATATTTTTGCCCACCTCGCTGCGGAGCATGCCGGTGGCCGACTTCAACGCTGCGGCCGTGTCGGCGCGCTCCTCATCGGTGCCGTAAACGGTGAAAAATACCGAGGCATGCTGAAGGTCGCCGGTGACCCGGACATCGGTGATCGTGACGAATCCCATACGGGGATCCTTGATCCCACGTTCGAGACGCTTGGCGATGATGACCTTGATGCGGTCCGCCATTTTGGCGGCGCGTGCCGGATCAGCCATGGTGCTCTCCTGAACTGCTTGTACTGCTAATGGGGAATGCGACGGAGGGCGTCGGCCCCGAAGGGCGACGCCCGCCGCTGCTGTGTTCTTTCACGGGTTTTCACCCGCTGGAGGGGCTGGTCGCGGGTTCTTTTGGAGAACCCACGGCCAGCCGTCCCGGGTTAGACCCGGGGCTTTTCCTTCATTTCGATTGTTTCGATCTCGTCACCCAGCTGGATGTCGTTGAACTTGCCAAGACCGATACCGGCCTCGAAGTCCGTACGGACCTCGGTGACATCGTCCTTGAAGCGACGCAGCGACTCGATGGCGAGGTTGTCGCCAACCACAACACCGTTGCGGATAACCCGCGCCTTGGCGTTTCGCGTGATGGTTCCCGAGCGCACGATGACACCGGCGATGTTTCCGACCTTGGAAGAACGGAAGATCTCGCGGATCTCGGCAATACCCGACTGCACCTCTTCGAACTCGGGCTTGAGCATTCCCTTGAGGGAGTTCTCAATGTCCTCGAGCGCGGCGTAGATGACCGAGTAGAAGCGCACGTCGACACCTTCACGGGCGGCGCGTTCGCGTGCCTTCGTGTCGGGGCG
>JAODAO010000330.1 GCA_025463465.1 Glaciihabitans sp.
TCCCTGCTCATCGCCTGGATCGTGGTGCTGCTGATGATCGCCTGGGCCATCGCCCCCGGCCTGTTCACCTCTGCCAGCCCCTACGACAGCGACCCGTCGGCGTCGTTCGCGGCGCCGAGCCTGCAGCACCTCTTCGGAACCGACCGGCTCGGCCGCGACCTCTTCGCCCGCACCGTCTACGGGACATCCACCACCCTCACCGCCACCCTGATCGCCGTGCTCGTCGCCTTCACCCTCGGCAGCATCGTTGGGCTGGTCTCGGGCTACTTCGGCGGCCTCGTTGACCTCGTCACCATGCGCATCATCGACGTGTTCCTCTCCATCCCCAGCCTGCTGCTTGCCATGGTCATCGTCTCCGTGCTCGGCTACTCCACCCAGAACATCGCCCTCGCCGTTGGCATCGCCTCCATCGCATCGTTCGCCAGGGTGATGCGCTCCGAGGTGCTCAGTGTTGTGCGCAGCGACTACGTCCAGGCCGCCTACGGACTCGGGGTTCGCCGCATCGGCGTTGTCCTCTCCCACGTGCTGCCCAACTCGCTCAGCTCGGTGCTGGCGCTTGCCGCCCTCGAGTTCGGTACCGCCGTGCTCGCGGTCGCCAGCCTCGGCTTCCTCGGTTACGGCGCACCGCCGCCCGAACCCGAATGGGGGCTGCTCGTCGCCGAGGGCCGCGACTTCGTCGCCCAGTATCCGTGGATCTCGATCATCCCCGGCATCCTCATCGCCGCACTCGTCATCTCCACCCACCGCGTCAGCACATCCCTCCGCCGCTCGCACAAGGAGTCAGCATGACCTTCACCAGTACCGCCACCAGCACTGCCACCAGCACTGCCACAAGCACTGCCACAAGCACTGCCGCAGGCGCCGCACCGGCAGACCTCGCCGCCGCTGCCCACGCCACAGACGAGGTGGATGTCGCACCGCTGGTCACTCCCTTGTTGAGCGTGCGCGGCCTGCGCATCGGCTACCGGGTCCCCGGCGAGGGGCTGCGCGAGGTTGTCTCCGGCCTCGACGTCGACGTCGCGCCCGGCGAGTTCGTCACGGTGGTGGGGGAGTCAGGTTCGGGCAAATCGACGCTGGTGCAGGGCGCCCTCGGGCTGCTTCCACCCAACGCGCAGGTGATCGCCGGGTCGATCTCGTTCTCCGGCGTCGACGTCACCAGGTGGAACGACAAAAGACTGTCCCGTGTGCGCGGTAACTACGTCGGTTTTATCCCGCAGGACCCCGCCACTTCGCTCAACCCGGTGAAACGCATCGGCGTTCAGGTGCTCGAAGCCGTGAGATTGAACGAGTCGGTGAAAACCCCGCTCAGCAAGGAGCAGCGCATCGCCCGCGCCGTGGAGAGCCTGCGACAGGCCGGGCTGTCCGACCCGGAACGGGTCTACGGGCAGTATCCGCACGAGCTCTCCGGCGGCATGAAACAGCGCGCCCTGATCGCCATCGCGCTGGCCGGCAAACCCAAGCTGATCATCGCGGACGAACCCACCAGCGCCCTCGATGTCACCGTGCAGCGGCTGATCCTCGACCACCTCGAGTCCCTGCGGCACAAGCTGGGGATTGGGGTGCTACTGATCACCCACGACCTCGGTATCGCCCTCGACCGCTCCGACCGCATCATCGTGATGAAGGGCGGACAGGTCGTCGAGCGTGGCGATGTCGCCCAGATCCGCGGTGCCGCCAGCGCCGAATACACCCGGCAGCTGCTCGCCGCCGCACCGACCCGGTTCTCGAAGCGCCTGCACCCAGTGATCACCGACCGCCCGGAAGCTCCCGCCGGCGAATCCACGTCCACGCCTGCGGCGGCCCTTCTCGCTCCGCCCGTTGACCTCGCGACCCCCGCCCTCGAAGCCATCGACGTCGGCCGGCACTTCGCGGTCGGCCATGGCGGGGCCCGAACCCGCTTCGCCGCCCTTGAGGAGGTCAACATCCGGGTCGAGCGCGGCCGTACCCACGCCGTCGTCGGGGAATCAGGAGCGGGCAAATCCACCCTCGCCCGACTGCTCACCGGAATCGATAGCCCCAACAGCGGCGAAATCCGCGTCGGTGGCATCCCCCTGTCCTCGCTCGATCGTCAAGGACGTCGCGAACTGCGTCGCAACCTGCAGTTCGTTTACCAGAACCCGTTCACCTCACTTGACCCCCTGTTCACCGTCTCGCGCCTCATCGCCGAACCGTTGAAAGCGTTCAAGGTGGGCACGTCGCTGCAGATCAACGAGCGGGTTGGCCAGCTGCTGCACGACGTTTCCCTCGACGAACGATTCGCGGGCCGCCGACCGACCGAGTTGTCTGGTGGCCAGCGCCAGCGCGTCGCGATCGCCCGGGCCCTCGCCCTGCAGCCCAACACGATTGTGCTGGATGAGGCGGTGTCTGCCCTCGACGTGTCGGTGCAGGCGCAAATCCTCGAACTTCTCGCGCAACTGCAGCGACGGCTCGGCCTCAGTTACCTCTTTATTACGCACGATCTTGGAGTTGTGCGCCTCATCGGCGACGATGTGACCGTGATGCAACAGGGACGGGTGGTCGAGTCCGGCACCGTCGACTCCGTCTTCGACGACCCCGGCGAGGACTACACCCGCCGCCTCATCGACGCCATCCCCGCGGCGGGCGGCCTCCGATGAGCGCCGCCGCCAGCGACACCCGCACCGCCGAGAGGAACCCCGTGACCAGCACCACGAGCCCGACCGTCAGCCCACTCAGCACGGCGACGGACACCGCCGCCAACTCGGGCACGGGCAGTCGCGATTCCGGTCTCGCCGTGATTCTGGCCCCGGTCGGCGACGCCCTCAGGGCGCTCATCCGCCGGGACCCCGCCGCCATCAGCACCCTCCGCGCCCTCGCCGCCGACGGCCGAATCACCGCGGTGCTGCTCGGCGCCGAATCACTTCAGGCCGAGTCAGCGCAGACCGAGTCACTTCAGACCGAGTCACGACAGGGGGATGTCGCCCATACCGAGTCACGACAGGGGGATGTCGCCCATACCGACCCCTCAGCCCTCGCCGCCGTGCTTGCCCGCGCGGTGCCTGGCCTCGGCGTTATCGTCACCACGTCGTCCACCAACGACCATCCCTACAACTTCGCGCGGCGCAGTCTCACCCTCGACCACCTCACCGGGGCACGCGCCGGGGTGCTGTTCGCCGCCGGTGACCCCCACGAGGCCGAACGCATCCGGGTGGTGCGGGAACTCTGGAACAGCTACCCCGTTTCCTCCATCGTCGGCGACCGCGGCACCGGCGTCTTCGCGGTGCTCGACAACGTTCGCGACATCGCCCATGTCGGCGACCATTACAGCGTGGCTGGTGCCCTCAACACCCCGTCGAGCCGGCAGGGTGAACCCGTCTCCCTCCTGTTCTCCGCGGACGGCTCCGGGGCCGGCACCGTCGATATCGTGCTGGTGGGGGATGTCTCACAGATTCCGGCCGACACCGCCGGGTCGCTGTACTACCTGCTGTCCAGCGTCGTGGATGACGCAGCATCCACCGCGTCTACGACCCCTGGACAACTCGCGGGCCGGGTGCTCACCGTCGCCAACCTTGACGACACGGCAACTCTCGAAACGAGCGTGCCCGCCACCTCTCCCGCCACCTCTCCCGCCGCCGGCGCGGCCCTCGCGCCCCACGCGACCCTGCGTGAGAGCCTCGGCCTCGCCGAGCGCAGCATCGACCTGTCCGCCCGCCCGCTGACCTTCGAAGGAACCAAATGACCTCGCGCGACGGCGGCCTCCGCCTCAACGTCAACCTGCAGGGCTTCGGCCAACGCCCCGCCGCCTGGCAGGTCACGGACGCCCCCGCCGACGCCCAGCTCACCCCGGACTTCTGGATCACCGTCGCCCGCGAGGCCGAACGCGGCCTGCTCGACGCCGTCTTCTTCGCCGACCATCCCAGCATCGGCAACCCCAACCCTCGCCCCCTCGGTTTCAACGAACCGATTGTGTTGGCCTCGGTGATCACCGCGGAAACCGAGCACATCGGTGTGATCGCCTCCGCATCCACCACCTACAACGACCCGGTGGAGCTCGCCGAGCGGCTCCTCGCCGCCGACGAACTGTCGGGCGGGCGCATCGGCTGGAACGTTGTCACCACCTACGCGCCCAACGTTGCCCGCAACTTCGGTATCGACCACAACCCCGAACGCATTGAACGCTACAAGCGGGCGGACGAGGTCGTTGGTGCCGTGCTGTCCGTATGGGATGCCGCCGCCGGCGACGGGAACTACCGGTTCGACGGCGAATTTGTGCAGGTCTCCGGACACACGCCGCTGTCGCCAAGCGCCCAACGCCACCCCGTCATCTTTCAGGCGGGGGGATCCCCGCAGGGCCGCACCCTCGCCGCGCAACGCGCCGACGGTGTTTTCGCCGTCGAGCTCACCAAGGAGGGCGCCGCCCGCAACCGCGCCGAACTGCAGGCCGAGGCCGCAGCGCTCGGCCGCCCGGGACGCCCGGCCGTCACCCCGGGGCTGTCGCTGGTCATCGGCAGCACCGAGGCCGAGGCTGCCGCCCTGTTCGACGACCTCGAATCGAGGGTGCCACCGACCTACGCGCTGCGTTCCCTCAGCAACGTGCTCG
>JAODAO010000366.1 GCA_025463465.1 Glaciihabitans sp.
TCGCCTCGCTCGCCACCCGCTATCCCGACTGCTGGGCCTTCTGTATCGACGGCTTCCTCGGCGCGAGCCCCGAAACCCTGGTCAGCGTCGACCGCGGAACCGTCTCGGCCAGGGTGCTCGCCGGCAGCGCGGCCAGGGGGACGGATGCTGCCTCGGACCAGGCAGCGGCAATCGCCCTCGCCACCTCCACCAAAGACCAGGACGAACACCAGTACGCTCTGCAATCCCTGCTTACCAGCCTTCGCCCGCACAGCCGCAACGTCACGACCAGCGAGGTTCCGTTCACCCTCAAGCTACCTAACCTGTGGCACCTGGCCAGCGATGTCGAGGGGACCCTCACCGACGGCTCAACGGCGCTCGACTTGATCGACTCGCTTCACCCCACCGCGGCGGTCGCTGGGCATCCCACTGTCGACGCGCTCGATCTGATCACAGAGCTCGAGCCCTTCGACCGTGGTCGCTACGCCGGACCGGTCGGCTGGATCGGCGCGGACGGTGACGGCGAATGGGCCGTCGCCCTGCGCTGCGCCGAGATCGACGCCGACGGCAACATCACCGCATACGCCGGCGCCGGCATCGTCGCCGAATCGGACGCCGAGATGGAACTGGCGGAAACGAAAATGAAGTTCCGGCCCATCGTCGAGGTATTCAACTAGCCTCGCGGTCCTCAGCTAGCGTCGCCGTGCCCAACTAATGATGCGGGGCCCAGCCAGCGATGCGGCGCTCAGCCGGTGTCGCGGTGCCCAACCAGCGATGCGGCACCCGGCCGGCGTCGCCATTTCTAACTGGCGTCGAGCCTGGCTTTCGCTTCCTCAACGTCGAAGTTGGCGACCGGCCATTGCAAATCCATCGCCCGCAGCTCCTCGAGCACCAGGTTCTGCACGGCAAGGCGGGCGTACCACTTGTGGTTCGCCGGGACCACGTACCAGGGCGCCAGCGTTGTGCTGGTGCGGCGGATCGCGATCTCGTAGGCCTCCTGGTAGGCGGTCCAGAATGAGCGCTCCTCGAGGTCGCCCAGGCTGAACTTCCAGTGTTTGTCAGGCCGCTCGAGTCGTTCGGCGAGGCGGGACTTCTGTTCGGCCGAGCTGATGTGCAGCATGACCTTGATGATGGTGGTGCCGGCGGCTTCGACCTCGGCCTCGAAGTCGTTGATGATGCCGTAGCGTTCCTCGATGGCCTCCGGCGTGCTGAAGCCGTGCACCCGGTGGATGAGGACGTCCTCGTAGTGGGAGCGGTCGAACACCCCAATGTAGCCGGGGCCGGGCAGGTGCGGGCGAATGCGCCAGAGGAAGTCGTGCCGCTTCTCCTCGTCGGTCGGCGCCTTGAACGCGACGCTGTGGATACCGGCAGGGTCGGCCCCGGCGAAGGCGTGCCGAACAGCGCCGCCCTTGCCGGCGGTGTCCATGGCCTGCAGTACCACCAGGATGCTGCGCGTTCCGCCGAAGCGGCTCTCGGCGAAGAGCTGCTCCTGCAGCGTCGCAAGTTCTTTGGCGCCGTCGGCGAGCGCCTTCTCGCCCTGCTTTTTACCCCCGTCGAATCCGGGGGTCGCGGACGGCTCCACGGTGGCAAGGCTGATGGTGGATGTGGCACGCAACTGTTCCCTCATTCGCCCACGCTATCGCCCGTTCCTGCGTGTGGGCAGGGCTGGTGCACCGGTGTCGCGGGCGGGCGCGGGTGTGTGCGCGAGCGCGAGCGTGGGTGCGCGAGTGGGTTCGCGCGAGTGGGTGCGCGCGAGTGGGTGCGTGTGTGTGTGGCGTGCGCGAGCGCGAGCGCCCGCGCCTGGGCACGCGCGCCCGCGTGGGTGCGCAGGCGCAAGCCACGTCGAGCCGGCTACCGCGGTTGAGGTGACTCAGCGGGCGAGCGGAACTTCGATCAGGGTCGGACCCAGCGTTGTGGTGAGGGCTTCATCAAGTTCTCCGCGGTTGGCCACGCGGCGGTATTCCCAGCCGTAGGCGCCGGCGAGTTTCTCGAAGTCGACGGCCTGCGCGGTATACATCACGCGGTCCAGTTGCGGGGAGGCTCCCGAGCTGCCGACCTCGAGGCCGTCGAAGATGGTGCCACCACCGTCGTTTCCGACGATGACCTGGATGCGGGGTCGCACCTCGCCGGCTCCGAAGAGCAGGGCGCCGGTGTCATAGAGCGCGGTGACGTCGCCGACGAGCACTCGGGTAGTCCCTGCGCTGGTGTGGGCGGCGCGGGCAGCCGGGGTGGTGTCGGCCGCTGCCCCCGTGGCCGGTGGGGCGGTTGGTCCTGCGCCCTGGCTGGCCAGGGCGATGCCGATCCCGGTGGCGATGGTGCCGTCGATGCCGGCGAGCCCACGGTTGGCGTTGGCGCGGATCTTTTTGCCCGCCACCACCTGGTCGGCCTCGCGGATGAGCCGGGAGGCACCGAGCAGCAGCCGGTCGTGGGGCCAGGTTGCGCGCCAGACGGCCTCGACCAGCATCCGCCTGGTCACTGGTTCCCGCACGATGGACAGCTGCCGGCGGGCGAAGGCGGCGTTGCTGAGATCGACGGGAAGGTTCAGGAGCTCGGGCTCAACAGGTTCCGCTTCGAGCAGCGCACGGGAGGTGGTGACCCAGCGGCCCACCCACGCCCGGGCACCGGGCGCATCCCCCGGCACAACCCGCACGGCGTCCGCGAACTGCGCCACCCTGTGGCCGGGGTTGTAGTCGTCGGCGCCGGGGCTTCGCACCACGATGGTGGTGACGTCGTCGCGCATCAGCAGCGCCGGGATCTCCCGGCTCAGTGTGGGGTGGCCGAACACCACAACGCGGCTGATGAGGTCTCCGAATCCCTCGGTGTTCAGCAGCTCGCGGTAGGCGGCGACGAGGTTCGGGCCGAAGCGCGCACCGCTGGTGACTTCGGCCAACAGTGGGGCCCCAAGCGCGCGGGCGACGGCCTCCGCCTGCTCCCCCGCGTTCGCCCCGGCCACCACAACGGTGCCGGGTTCCGCGGTGAGTTCCAGGAGCTCGCCGGAATCGGCCGCTCCGATTCGCTCGATGGCGGCTAGTTCCTGCACGGTGGCAAGATCGAGCAGCGCGGCAACTTCGTTGATCGCGGCAAGCCGCTGCACGTCGTCGCCGTGGCCATCCGCCTCGGCGGCGGGGCTGAGCTGGCTGTCCGGCAGCGGGTTCTCCTGGCGATCGGCCGGCGGGTGTACCACCCCGTCGACGAGGTCACCGAAGTGCAGCGGTAGCACGATCGGTCCGGACAGGGGCTCACGGAACGCCAGGTTCACGTGCACCGGGGTGGGGCGGCCGCGGTGACCGGAGGTGGCGGCCAGCCAGGATTCACGCGCAACGGTGCGCGCGACATCCCCCTCATCGCCGGTGGGGGCTGCGACATCCCAGCTGTCGGTGATCGCCGGGCCGAAGATGCCGGCCTGTTCGGTGGTCTGGTTGGAGCCAATGCCACGCAGCTCGTGGGGGCGGTCGGCGCTGAGAATGATCAGGGGGATGCCGGAGTGGTGGGCCTCGAGGACGGCGGGGTGCAGGTTGGCGACGGCGGTTCCCGACGTGGTGATGACCAGCACGGGGGTGGATGTCTCCACGGCGAGGCCAAGCGCGAGGAAGCCGCCGACACGTTCGTCGATGCGCACGCGAAGGCGCAGGAGCCCGAGTTTTTCGAACTCTGCCGCAACAAGCGCGAGCGACTGCGAACGGGATCCCGGGCTCAGCACCACGTCGCGCACCCCGAGCTGCAGGTATGCGTCGAGGAGGGCTACCGAGAAGTCTGTCGCCGGCGATCGGGGGCTGGTCGGGGCGGCGGGGCCGGTCACTCCGGTTTGGAGTCGTCGTCGAGTTCGGAGAGTTCCTGCTCGAGTCGGCGGATGCGCTCGTCCTGTTCCTTGTCCCGGTTCAGGCCACGGAGGAAGGTGGGGTCATCGTCGGGGGCGACGGTGCGTGAGCCCCTGGCCGGGCCACTGCGCGACTTGCCGAGGGCGAGCCAGAGGATTCCGCCGAGGGCCGGCAAAATAATGATGATCAGCGCCCAGAGAGGTTTGTTCAGGGCGCGAATTCGACCCTTCTCGGTCATCAGAAGGTCAATCAGCGTAAATACGGTGAACGCGACGAGAACGCCGACGAGCACAACGAGCAGTCGAGCCATGGCTTGATTCTATGGCTAATGGCTGGGTGGCGCCCCTGAGCCATCTGGGAGGATTTGCGGCGATCCCGCAACGGCTCAGGCTGCACTGCCCGGACGCCTACACTTGCCTAGTGCGTCCCTGGATCAAATACAGCCTCATCCGCCTGGTGCTGTTCGGCGGTGTCTTCACCGTCCTGATGGTGTGGACCCCTGCGCCTTTCTGGCTTGCTGCGGTGATCGCCGCAGCCGTCGGCCTCTGCGTCTCCTACATCTTCTTCCGCCCGCAGCGTGACGAGGTGGCCGCGTCCATCGCCGCCCGCCGGAGTAGCGGAGACAAAAACATGGACTCCGACGAGGACACGGCCCTCGATTCCCGCGAGCAATAAGCCCGCGCGCCGGCTCGACTCCTAGCCTGCGCCTGGCAGCATCACCCGCACTTCGCCGTCCGCCACCTCGGTTTCGAATTTCGGCTGCGGCGACGTCGCGGGGCCCTGGAGAACTTCCCCGGTGCGCATCGAGAACACGCTGTTGTGCCATGGGCACTGCACACACGTTTCCCCGCCGTCCGCGGTCGCCAGGGTGCCCTCGTCGAGCGGCCCGGACAGGTGGCTGCAGCTATTCGCGAGAACGTCGACGTGGGATCCGCGGCGCAGCACCAGCAGGGGAACACCGGCGACGTCGCGCTTGGTGAGGGTGTCGTTCGGCAGGTCCTCGAGCTGGCCGAGCGGCTGCCAGCCCTCGGGGAACCGGTGCGGAACGTCCTCGGTGTGGTTCACACCGGCCGCCTGCCGGTAGCTGAGGTGCCCACCGAGGTAACCGCCGGCGGAGGCCATCAGCAACCCGGCGTATGAGAACAGCTTGCCGCTGCCGTGCCTGCCGCGGATCCGCTGCACCAGCGAGACCGCATACAAACTCGCGGCAGCGGCGTTGGCTGCCGAATGCACCAGGCCGACCCGCATCTGCTGTTCGTGCAGCTCTGACCAGTCGGTGTAACCGGTCGCCACCGCCGGTAGCACCGTGGCGAGGCCAAGTCCAACCAGGATGCGCGACGTTCGTTCGGTATTGGGCAGCAGGTCGAGCAGCGCCACCGACGCCCACGCGCCGATCGGCACCGTCACAATGAGCGGGTGCACGGGATGCCCGATGGGAACACCGTGCAGGGTGTCACGCAGGACCTGCGGGCGGATCACCCGCATCACCAGTCCGCGGGCAACCTTCACAGCCGGGTCGAGGACGGTGGCGTCCTCCAGTGCGACGACCGCTTTTACAAAACGTGCTTCTTTCATGCTGCCTTCAATCCACTCGCCGGACGACCGCTGCGTTGCAGGGTTTTTGCATCTATCCAGCGGATGTCACGAAGACCGCGAGGGCAACCCCTAGCGTGAGGAGCGGAACGGTACGACAGGTTCGACCGGCAGGTGGATGTCGCAGCGCGCAGGCGAATGGCGCACCGGGTTGATGTCGAACCGGGTGGATGTCGTGCGCAGGTGGATGTCGCAGCAGGTGAATGTCATTAACAGGTGGATGTCGCAGCGCGCACGACATCCACCTCTTCGCCGTAGATGCCCTGGCGGTCCCGCCGTGCTCCGCGGGACAGCTACGTTCCGCGTGGGCGCGTGAGTTGTGCAGGAGTACCTGCGTCGCCGGCGATCTAGTAGCGGGCGAGTCTAGAAGGCGATGGCAGCGCCGAGGCCGATCGCGTAGACCAGGGCCGTGAAGCTGGTGAGCTTGAGGGCGAGGATCAGCTCCGGCGGGGTTTTGGCGGTGAGCGTGATGACCACAGCGGGGCCGGCGAGCAGCAGCGCGAAGAAGACCAGGTAAGCGTTGGTGTAGAAGATCGCGAACAGGGCGAGCATGGCGAACGGCACAAGCAGGAACACCGCGAAGACGATGCGGGAGACACGGTCGCCGAGAAGGACGGCGAGGGTGCGCTTGCCGGCGGCTTTGTCCGGGGTGATGTCGCGGATGTTGTTGACCATCAGCACGGCGCAGGCAATGAGGCCGATCGCTACCCCGGAAACCCAGCTCTCGACGTTGACGGTGAGTTCCTGCACGTAGGTCGTGCCGGCGGTGGCAACCAGGCCGAAGAACACGAACACAAATACTTCGCCGAGGGCGTTGTACCCGTAGGGGCGCTTGCCGCCGGTGTAGAAGTATCCGGCGATGATCGCGACGGCGCCAACGGCGAGGAGCCAGTACTGGCCGATGAGGATCGTCAGGGTCAGGCCGGCAATTGCGGCAATGCCGAAGAAAACGAGGGCGACGGCGAGCACCGCTTTGGGCTTTGCGGCGCCGGATCCGGTGAGGCGGGCGGGGCCGACGCGGAACTTGTCGGTGCCGCGGATACCGTCGGAGTAGTCGTTCGCGTAGTTCACACCGATCTGCAGCGAAACTGCGACAACCAGCGCCAGCAGGGCGCGGACCCAATGCCAGCCCTCGGTGTCGAGGAGGTGGGCTGCGGCGGTTCCGAGTATGACAGGGGCGATGCCGAGGGGCAGGGTGCGCAGGCGCGCTCCAGAGATCCAGTCGGCGGCGGAAGCCTTCTTCGCCTGGACGGCAGCGGCGGGGCGACCACCGGGACGTCCGCTTTTGCCGGTAGTGCGGGCCTTGGGTGCCTGGGTTGTGTCACCGATGTTCGCGGTGTTGCCGGCCTTCGCGGGGTTAGCAGCCTTAGCGGTCGCCAGGGTGGGAGCCTTGTCTGGGCCCTTGGACGAGACCTTGTTGGGGTCGATGCGCTGCTGCTTGGGAGTTGCCACGCAGAGATTCTACTCAGCGCCGCTATGTGCCGCCCATGTTGCGTCTCAAGTGGGGCGGGTGAGGCGTGCATGCGCGTTCGCGTGCGCGTTCGCGGGTACGCGGGCGAGCGTGGGTGCGGGCGCGCACGTGTGTTCGGGCGTGGGCGTGCGGGTACGCGTGTGCGGGCCGGTGGGCGTGCGCGGGTGAGTGCAGGCGCGCGGGCGTGTGTGGGCATGTGCGGACTCGCCCGCACGTGCGCGCCTGTGCGTGAATGCGAGCGCGCGGGCCGGTGCGCGGGCGCGCGGGTGGTCGCGCGCGGGTGGGCGGGCCTGCGCACTTGCGTGCGAGCGCGCGGGACTGCGCGGGTCTATTCGGCCAGGAGGCGGAGAGCGCGGCGGTCGGGTTTGCCCGAACTGAGCATGGGCAGCTGCTCCAGGACGATGATGCGGTCGGGGGCGGCCGCACGACCGAGGTTGGCTGACAGGGCGGCCCGAAGTGTGGGCAGGTCTGCCGGGGTGGTGGTGAAAACAACCGGGACCTCGCCCCAGCGTTCGCTCCGGGCGGCGACCACCACGGCGTCCCGCTGGCCGGGCAGGGCGCGCAGCGCGGATTCGACGGCCGCAAGCGACACCTTGAGGCCGCCAGAGATGATGACTTCGTCGAGGCGGCCGGTGA
>JAODAO010000370.1 GCA_025463465.1 Glaciihabitans sp.
TCCGATTATTCGGTAAGTATTCCCGCGACACGCACGTTGTTAGATCCTGTTGGGCGTTGGTTCGATTCCGCGCCTACCTGCGTCGGCCCTGGCGGAGTCCCGCGACCACCCCAGCCGGTCTGAACTGCCACCGGCCCAACCCGTCTGACGGGCCGGGCCGGTGGCGCTGCGACGCTTATATGGAGTGCGGGTGGGGTTCAGTGCCAGACGGGCGTCATGTCTCCCGCATAGCGGGCGCCGAACCCACCGGTGGGCAGGATCTCCGCGATGCGGTCGAAGTCGGCGGCCGTCAGGACGAGGTCGGCTGCCCCAACGTTTTCCTCGAGCCGGGTGGCGTTGCGGGTGCCCGGGATGGGCACGATGTGCTCCCCCTGGGCGAGCAGCCACGCCAGCGCGAGTTGGGCTACGGTTGCCCCCTTTGACGTGGCGAGGTCGCTGAGCGCCGTGGTGGCCGCCACGTTCTTCTCGAAGTTTCCCGGCTGCCAGCGGGGATCGGTGTTGCGCATGTCGCCCTCCTCATACTGGCCGGCGGGCTTGGCGACGCCGGTGAGGAAACCGCGACCGAGCGGCGAGTACGGCACAAAACCGATGCCCAGCTCGGTGAGGGTGGGGAAGATGCTCTCCACGTCACGCTCGAAGAGCGAATACTCGGTCTGCAGGACGGACACCGGCTGGACGGCGTGGGCGCGGCGGATCGTTTCCGGTCCGGCCTCGCTGAGGCCGAAGTACTTCACCTTTCCCGCGTCGATGAACTCCTTCACCGTTCCGGCGACGTCCTCGATGGGCACGTTGGGGTCTACCCGGTGCTGGTAGAGCACGTCGATGTGGTCAACGCCGAGGTAACGCAGGCTGTTGTCCAGCACCTCGCGAATGTGGTCGGGGCGGCTGTCCTGGCCGTAATCGCGGGTGAAACCGAACTTGGTGGCGATCACTATGTCGTCGCGGAAGTCTTTCACCGCCCGACCGACGACCTTTTCGTTCTCACCCCAGCCGTAGAGCTCGGCGGTGTCGAAGAGGGTCACCCCGAGATCGTGGGCGCGCTGGATGGTGGCGACACCCTCCTGCTCGTCCCCCGAACCGTAGGCGAGGGAGATACCCATTGCGCCGTAACCGATTGCTGATGTTGTCAGGCCCTGCTGGCCGAGTGTGCGCGTTTGCATGATGTTGTCCTTCCTGTGGGTCAACAACAGTCAGACTACGCCCTACGTGTCAGTCTCTGTCAAGGTCAACGGGAGATGTCGAATTCCGCTACCATCCGACTATGACCGAAGCGACGAGTGGACCCCGGCTCGGCCTGCGCGAGATCACCCGCGCATCGGTCCGCGAGCAAATCGCCGATCGCTCCCTGCAGATGTTCGACGAGCGTGGTTTCGACGCGACCACCGTTGACGACATCGCCGCCGCGATCGGCATCTCCGCGCGAAGCTTCTTCCGCTACTTCCCCGCGAAGGAAGACGTTGTTATCGGCGACCCCACGGCGCTGGGCCAGGCGGTCCGGGACGCGGCCGCTGCCCGGCCGGTCGATGAGCCGCTCTGGGCGACCCTTCGCCGTGCCTTTGACCCGGTCCAGCTGACAACGGTCGGAGACGAAGTGCGCGGGCTGCGCATCATGCGGGTCATGATGAGTACCCCCACGCTTCGCGCACGCAACCTCGAAAAACACATCCTCTGGGCCAGGCAGCTCGAACCCCTCGTGGAGAGCCGGGTCGGCGGGCCCGTGGACACGCGACGGTTCCGTGCCCAGACCCTCATCCACGCCGCACTGGCCTGCCTCGATGTGGCCTTCGCGGAATGGACCGCCAGGGACGGTGAGGTCGACATCGCCGACCTGCTCGACGAGGCGTTCGGTACCCTCCGGCACTGATCCAACGTTTCTCCGCCCCGACCCTTGACTGTGACGTAGCGTCAACTTTTAGAGTGGCTCGTGAACGACATCCACCCGGTATCACGGCGATAAACGGGGGATGAGCTCGATGGGAGGAACGCGAATGGATGGCGGTGAGAGCAGGCCGACCGAGTGGTCGATCCAGGAGGTCGCGCGGCTGGCCGGAACGACCTCGCGCACACTCCGCCACTACGGGGCTCTCGGGGTGCTCCCGGCCAGCCGTACCGGCGCCAACGGCTACCGCTACTACGACGCTGGCGCCCTGACCCGGCTACAGCGCATCCTGATGCTGCGCGAGCTTGGCCTCGGCCTGCCAGCGATCGCCGAGGTCCTCGCCGGACAGACCGACGACGCACGGGCCCTCGCCGTGCACCTGCAACTGCTGCGGCAGGAGAAGAACCGCCTCGACCGGCAGATCAGCAGCATCGAAACCACACTCACCAGAATGGAAGGAGGTGAACAACTAATGGCAGAAGACATGTTTGACGGCTTCGACCACGCCGCCCACAGGGGCGAGGTCATCGAACGCGGGGGCGCCGACGCGTATCGTGCCGGCGACCAATGGTGGCGGTCGATGACGGCAGCAGAGAAAACCAGGTGGATGTCGCAACAGCGGCAACTCGCTGGCGACTGGACAACAGCCGCGAACGAGGGCGGCGATCCCGCCGGTGACGGCGCGCAGGGGCTCGCGCGCCGCCAGTTCGACTGGCTCTCGTCGATTGCGGGAACCCCGCGGGACGATTCCGGCGCCCTGTCCCGCGAATATTTTGTGGGCCTTGGCGACCTGTATGTGACCGATGAACGCTTCGCGGCGAACTACGGCGGCACCGCAGGCGCCCGCTTTGTGCGGGACGCCATGCGACACTTCGCCGACCACACGCTGGCCGGTTAGGTGCTGGCCCGGTTGCTCCTGGCCCGGTTGCTCCTCGTCCGGTCAGAGACGTCCGTTCGGCTTCGCGCGCGGGGGGAGTACGGGAACCCGCAGCGGCGGGAGGGCGGCGCCGACCATCGGGCCAATCAGCAGGGCGAACAGAACCGTGCCAACACCGACGTTGCCGCCGAGGATCCAGCCGACCACCAGCACGGACAGCTCGATGCCGGTGCGCACCTTCCAGATTGTGATGCCCCAGCGCTGGTGGATGCCGGTCATCAGGCCGTCTCGCGGGCCCGGCCCGAAGCGTGCGCCGATGTAGAGCCCGGTGGCCACGGCCAGCAGGGCGAGGCCGCCGGCGAACAGCAGGGACTGCTCGAACAGGCCAACCGGGGTGGGGAGGACAGCGAGGCCCACCTCGGCGCTTGGGCCGATTAGCAGCACGTTGACCACGGTGCCGATGCCGGGCTTCTGCCGGATCGGGATCCAGAGCAGCAGCACAAACGCCCCAATGATGTTGGTCAGTAACCCGAACGACAGGCCGCTGCGCAGCGCAGCGCCCTGGGTGAGTACGTCCCAGGAGGAGACGCCGATCCCGGCACGCACCATCATCGCGATCGCGAACCCGTAGAGGAACAGCCCCACCAGCAGCTGCAGCACCCGGCGACCCATGTTGGTGACCCGGCCGGCCGTGCTGGTGGTCGGCGCGGGACTGGGCAGGGGGATGGCGGCGGTGGACGGGGACGAAGAGGACATACCTATATCCAATTCTGAAGCGGGACCGGCGACAAGAGGCCAATTGAGATAAAGTGGCCTGATGAATCCGGTTTCGGCACGCTCATTGGCCCTGATGGCGGACGGCTGGCGTGGGGCAGGTTCGGACGCCGCCTACAGCGCGCTCGCCGACCGGGTGCGCCTGCTGATTCTCGACGGCCGCATCAGCCTTGGTTCCCGGGTGCCGGCCGAGCGTGACCTCGCCGCACAACTCGGCGTCAGCCGCACCACCGTCACCGCCGCGTACACGGAACTGCGCGAGGCCGGTTTCCTGCACAGCGTCCGCGGGTCCGGCAGCGTCGCCCGGCTGCCCCGGTCGGCAGCGCAGGAGGCGCAGCCGGCGACATCCCCCTACCTGGACTTCAGCAAGGCCTCGCTGCCGGCGCTGCCCGCCGTGGTGAACGCCGCCCGGCTCGCCGCCGAGCAGCTACCCGGCCACCTCGCCAGCGCGGGCTTCGACCGGATTGGACTGCCCGCGCTGCGGGAGGCGATCGCCGCCCGTTACGAAAAACGTGGCCTGCCGACATCCCCCGACCAGGTCATGGTCACCCTCGGGGCCCAGCACGCCATCGCGCTGGTTACCCGCACCCTGCTGGCCCGCGGAGACCGGGCGCTGGTGGAATCGCCGAGTTACCCGCACGCGTTCGAGGCACTGCGCGACGCCGGCGGGCGCCTCGTTTCGGTGTCGGTGAGCGCCGAGGACGGCTGGGACGAACAGGCGTTCGAGCAGGTCATCCAGCGCAGCAGCCCGTCGCTCGGGTACTTGATGCCCGACTTCCACAACCCAACCGGGCAGTCGATGCCCGCAGCGCTGCGCGAGCGCACCCTCGAGCTCGCCGCCCTGCACGGCAC
>JAODAO010000393.1 GCA_025463465.1 Glaciihabitans sp.
ACGTCCTGCGGTTCGGCCGGGACGCCCTACCAGGCGTCACTCGGGTTCACCTCCTCCCCGTCCTGCGGTTACCGATACGACACCGTCTCCGACAACCAGCCCGGTGGCAAGTTCACCGTCAGGGCGACAAGCCAGTGGACAATCGACTGGACCGATGGCAATGCGGCGAACGGCACGGTCGAGCGAACCCAGACCAGCGCCCCCGTCACGGTCGACGTGAACGAGCTGCAGTCGGTCAACGTCGGAAACAACTAGCGCGATACGCCCGCCAGGGGCATCGCTCGACGCAGCAGATGACTCCGAGAGGGCGGAGGAGGATCGAGCGGTTGTTACGCCTTGCTGGAGGGCTCGGACGTAACGGGAGCCGCGGTGGAAGCATCCACCAGCTTGGCGCGTTCTTCAGCCTCGATGCGCGAGTAGATGGCGCGTTCCGTACGGTCGGCGCGGAAGATGGCCCGCATGACGAACCAGAAAATCAACCCGACGAGGATCGTAGGGGTAACTGAGAAGACCGCATTGGCCCAGAATTCTTCCGGCACGCGACCAAGACTAACTCGAAATGACGGCGAGCATGCTGGGAGGTCCCGGCGAGACCCTACCGGGCGCCACCGGGTTAGCGCGAACGACTCAGCGGATGAACGTGGCAATCGCGGCGACGACGATGACCGCGACCAGCGCGGCGGCGACGATAAAGCGAGAGGCTCGGCGGTTCATCAGCCCTTAGCCACAATGCCGATAACGCCGGACAGGACCAGGTAGAGGCCAACCCCGCCCACGATTACCCAGATGGCGATGCGGCGCATCGAGATGGTGTTCTTCTTTTTGTCGTCGTCCTGGGGAAGTTTCAGATCGCTCATGGGTGAACCCTACTTGACCAGGGGGAAGAGGATGGTCTCGCGGATGCCGAGGCCGGTTATGGCCATCAGCAGGCGGTCGATGCCCATTCCCATACCGCCGGTGGGCGGCATGCCGTATTCGAGGGCGCGCAGGAATTCTTCGTCGAGGCGCATGGCCTCAACGTCGCCGCGGGTGGCGAGCTTGGCCTGCTCGACGAAGCGCTCACGTTGGATGACGGGGTCAACAAGCTCGGAGTAGCCGGTGGCCAGCTCGAAGCCGCGGATGTAAAGATCCCACTTCTCCACAACACCCTCGATGCTGCGGTGGGCGCGGACCAGCGGGGAGGTGTCGAGCGGGAAGTCCATCACAAACGTCGGCGCGATGAGTGAGCCCTTGACGAAGTGCTCCCAGAGTTCCTCGACGTATTTGCCGTGGGTGGGCAGGTGAACCTCGACACCGTTGGCGGCGGCGAGGTCCTGCAGTTCGGTGAGCGGGGTGGCCGGGGTGATGGTGACACCGGCAGCCTCGGAGAGGGACTCATACATGCTGATGCGCGCCCATTCACCCCCGAGGTCGTACTCGGTGCCGTCTGCCCAGGTGACCGTGGTGGAGCCGGAGACCGCGACGGCGGCGTTCTGGATGAGCTCCTGGGTGAGGTCGGCGATCTGGTTGTAGTCGCCGTAGGCCTGGTAGGCCTCCAGCATCGCGAACTCGGGCGAGTGGGTGGAGTCAGCGCCCTCGTTGCGGAAGTTGCGGTTGATCTCGAAGACCCGGTCGATGCCGCCGACCACGGCGCGCTTGAGGAAGAGTTCCGGCGCGATGCGCAGGAACAGCTCGGTGTCGAACGCGTTGGAGTGGGTGACGAACGGGCGGGCGGAGGCGCCGCCGTGCATCGTCTGCAGCATGGGGGTCTCGACCTCGAGGAAGTCGTGGCCGGTGAAAGTGGCCCGAAGGCTCGCATTGACGGCGGCGCGGGCACGCACCACAAAGCGGGCGTTCTCGCGCACGATCAGGTCGAGGTAGCGGGTGCGGACCCGGGCTTCGTCGCTGAGTTCGTTGTGCAGGTTCGGCAGCGGCAGGATGGCCTTCGCCGCGATCTGCCAGCTGGCGGCCATTACGGACAGTTCGCCGCGGCGGCTGGAGATGACCTCGCCGGAGACGAAGACGTGGTCGCCCAGGTCAACGAGTTCCTTCCAGAGGGCGAGGGAGTCCTCACCGACGGAGGCCAGGCTGATCATGGCCTGGATACGCGAGCCGTCGCCGGCCTGCAGGGTGGCGAAGCAGAGCTTGCCGGTGTTGCGCAGGAACACGATGCGCCCGGCGACCCCGACGGTTTCGCCGGTGACAGAGTCCTGCTCGATGTCGCCAAAGCGGGCCCGAACGGCGGGGATGCTGTCGGTGATGGCAACACCGACCGGGTACGCGCCTGCGCCGGAGTCGATCAGCCGTTCACGCTTGGCGAGACGGACGGCCTTCTGCTCGGACATCTCCGTCTCGGTCAGCTCTGGCTCGGTCGGGGTGGCGGTCGGCGTGTCAGTCAACGCGGGCTCCTGTGGTGGTGGGACGAAAAGAAAAGGGGCGTGTCGCTCAAGTGGCAATCAGCCGGCGAGAACGATGCGCTCGTTGTCGATGAGGCGGGTGTTGCCGACGCGGGCGGCGATCAGCACAACCGCCGGACCCCGTGCCCCGTCGTCGCTCGGCAGGAAGGTGTCGGGGTTGACCACCTTGAGGTAGTCCAGCTGCACCAGCGGCTCCCCCATCAGGGCGCCCTGGGCCGCCGCGAGGACCGCGTCGATGCCACCGTCGGCGGAGGAGGATGCTGCCTCCAACGCCTGTGACAGGGCGCGCGCCGCGTGCAGCTCGCGGCCGTCGAGGAACGAGTTGCGGCTGGAGAGGGCGAGGCCGTTCTCGTCGCGCACGGTGTCGACAACCTCGACGGCGACGGGGATGTTCAGGTCGCCGATCATCCGACGAACCAGGAAGACCTGCTGGGCGTCCTTCTGGCCGAACACCACGGTGGAGGGGTGCATGATGTTGAGCAGCTTGGCGACGACGGTCAGGGCGCCGTCGAACAGCCCGGGACGCGAGCGTCCCTCGTACATCCCGCCGACCGAACCGGCGCTGATTTTGGTTTGCACGGTGCCGCTCGGGTACATCTCCTCAACGGAGGGGGCGAAGACGAACGGCACACCGAGGGCGTGCAGTTTGTCGATGTCTTCGTCGAGGTGACGCGGGTACACGTCGAGGTCCTCGGTGGGACCGAACTGCAGCGGGTTCACAAAGATGGAGACGACCACGGACTGGCCGAGTTCGAGCGCCCGTTCAACGAGGGCAACGTGGCCGGCGTGCAAAGCACCCATGGTGGGCACCAAAACGACGTCGTTGCGGCCGGACAGCGCGGAGCGTGCCCCGGCCACTGTTTCGAGAATTACGGGCCGAGCAATCATGTTTTCAGTCATATTTCTTCCTCCGGGGCCGTGGCCCCGAAGCTGTCGTGCGTGAGTGAGGCGAGATCGATCGTACTCGGACTCGCTGCGGACAACGCATTCTCGACCGCCGAGCGCACCAGCGGGCCGAGTACCTGACCGGGAGATTCGACCCCGATGCCGGCCAGCAGCTCGGTGGCCTGGCTGACGATCGCGGTCGAGAACCCGGTGGCGGTGGCAATGGCCTCGGCATAGGCAGAACGGTCTGCCTCCTCAACCAAAACGGGCTCGGCGCCCATCTCGATGACCAGCGCCTGGCCGATCGGCTGCACGGCGCGCGGCGCCGTCACCGCGCAGAAACTCTCGCGCAGGCGCACCAGGTCGAGGCTGGTGCCGGTGAACGCCATGGCCGGGTGGATGGCGAGCGGGATGGCCCCGGCCGCGCGGGCGGGGGCGAGCACCTCGGTGCCGAACGACGGGGCGGTGTGCAGCACCAGCTGGCCGGGCTGCCAGGCCCCGGTGGCAGCGAGGCCGCTGACCAGGGAGGCCAACTCGCTCTCGGGCACGGCGAGGATAACGAGTTCGCTGCGCTCGACGATCTGGGGGATGTCGAGGATCGGCACCCCGGGGAGCACGGCCTCGGCGCGATCGCGGCTGGCGGCGGACACGGCGGAGATACCAACGATGGCGTGGCCGGCACCGGCGAGGGCGGCGCCGAAGACCGGCCCAACCCGGCCGGCTCCGATGATTCCGACGCCGAGGCGTCCTGACTTCTGCATTACTGGGTTGCCTCTCCGGGTGGACGGGTGTGGTCGGCTGCGGCGGCGGCTCCCACCTCGAGGGCCTCCCCGGAGCGCCAGCGGTGGCTGGTATCCGAGGTGGAGGAGGTGATGACCTCGCGGGAGGCCGTTTCGAAGAATTCGAGGGCGGCGGTTTTGTCGACGGCGCCGAGGCTGGCCGAGATCGGGCCTGCGACGGTTTGCAGGACGATCGAGGCGAGGCCGAGCTTTCGCAGCAGCGGTCCCTGCTGCAGCGAGACGCTCTGCACCCGGGGTTCCGGCACAACGATCAGCTCGCGCCAGATCGCGCCCTTGCGCAGCAGGACAACGTCGGGGCCGAAGGCGAAACCGTTGCGTCGCCAGGAGAACCAGCGGATCGGGGCGGCCCGCCTCGGGGAATTCACAAAACCGTCGTCGCCGCCGCGCGAGGTGAGGCCGCGGCGCAGCATCGCGTCGGACTCCTCGTTCACCAGGCCCGGCAGCACCAGGCCGAGGACACGTATCACGTCGGTGATGTCACCGACGGGCAGGATGGTGGTGTTCTGCTGTCCGCTGGCACCCTGGGTGGACGACTTCGACGCCCGGTTGACCTTGATCTCCCACCAGCCGATCGGCCGCCAGAGCAGCGGCTGGCTGACCTGCACCGAATGCACCCGCCCGGGGGGCAGGGTCTCGTTGCTGATGGTGAACAGGCCGTAACCGACCCGCACCCCGTCGGGGGTGCCGGCAATGGAGTAGCGCAGCGACTTGGTGAACCGTGAGAACAGGAACGATCCCATACCGAGCAGCACGGGAGCGAGGGCGAACAGGGCGAAGGGTTCGCCGCTGATGGCAGCCCAGGTGATGGCCCCAGCAAGGATGAGCAACAGGATGATGGTGGCGTCGTTGAGCAGGATCGACCCGATCAGGCGACCCGTGTTCATCTTCACCACCGATTCCGGGGTGGCGAGGTTCGGGTCGAGTTCTGGGGCGAGCAACTCGGACACCCGCTTGTCGATCAACCCGCCTGGCACGGTGGCGCCGGCCGCAGCATCCACCTGCACCTGAGCCTGCACCTGGGTGCCGGACGCGAGGCGAAGGATGTCGCGGCGCAGCTCGTCGGCGTGGGAGGAGGACAGGTAGGCCAGCTGCACGTTGGCGTCCTGGCCGGCGACGTTGACCTCGAGCTTTGCGGCGCCGAACAGGCGAGCGAAGAAGGGGCGCACGATGTTGATGCCCTGGATTCGGTCGAGGCGGCCGCGGCGGTTGGTGCGGTAGAGAATGCCACTGCGCACTTCAACCACCTCGTTGGTGATGCGGAACGTGTGCATCCGCCAGGACAGGTAGAACACGGCGATGAAGATGATCAGCAGCCCGGCGACGATGAGCAAGGCGAGACCGACATAACCGTTGTCGAGGATGAAGTCGATCGGGTCACCCTCGTAGTCGCCACGACCGCCCATAAACATCTCGATCAGGCGTTCGCGCAGGTTGCTGACGACAAAAGCGAGGACGGCGATCAGGGCGATTCCACCGCGAAGCAGTGGTGTGGCCGGGTGCAGGCGGTGCCATTCGCCGTCGGTGAGCCCGGTGGCAGCACCGAGGGTTGGAGCGGCGGGGGTTGCGGCGGAGACGGGAGTTGCGGCCGCGGTGGGGTCGGCGGCCTCAGGGTCGCGATCGCTGTGCTGCGGTTCCGGGGGCGGCGTTGGGGCCGCGGTTGGGTCGCTCACAGTCCGGCCCGGCGGCTCTCGGCCAGCTCGACGAGCCGGTCACGTAGTTCTTCCGCATCCTTCTCGGCGAGGCCAGGGATAACAACCCCGGTTGCCGCGGCGGCGGTGACGAAACGCAGCTCGCTGAGTCCGAGCAGCCGGGCGACGGGGCCGCGGTTGATATCAACGAGCTGCATCCGGCCGTACGGCACGGCGACAAAACGCTGGAACATCAGCCCGCGGCGGAACAGCAGGTCGTCCTCGCGCAGTACGTAGCCGATGGAGCGCACACGGCGCGGGATGAACACGATGATGAGCAGGGTGCTGACGCCGAAGACGATGGGGAAGGTCCAGAGCCAGCTGATCCCCGACAGCACGGCAGGGATGCTGGTAGCGGCGACCAGGATGACGCCGGTGATGATGGCTCCGACGACATCCACCACGACGTATTTGGGCGAAACCCGCTTCCATGCGGTCTCGGCCAGTTCAAGCCTGCCTGGCTTTGTGGACGACGCAGACGGAGCGGACGGCGCGACAGTCTCGGCACCGGTCGCCTCTGCCATCGATTCGTGCGGCTGGGCCGCGACGGGAGTGGGCGCGGAGGTACCGGGCGGCGCTGGTTCGGTCACGAAGGGCTCGGTCACGGTGGTTCCTTTGCTCTAGCCGCTTCGGGTGGGTCACTCGGGTGGTCCACTACGGGGTGGTCAGTGCGGCCGAACCACCGCGGGATCAAGTTGTTCCCGTTTGTCCTCGTCGTCCGGTGGGATGCTGCACAGGTGCTCGGCGACAAGCCCGCCAACCAGCAGCACCACCGCACCAACGATGGTGGCGACGGCCATCAGAATCGAGCCTACTGCCAGCACCGACCGGGTCGACAGGAACAGCACGATGCCGACGCCCACCCCGGTGAACAGTGAACCGCTGAGGCTGGAGGCCTTGGCGAGCATCGCGACGCGGGTCGCGTAAAAGGGGTCGACGCGGGCGCGCTGGCGGTCCTTGACGGCCCGACGGATGGGCAGGGCGAGGGCCACGTCGAGAACACCGATAACGGCCAGCGCGAGCGCGAGGGTGGCGGCGGGCACAACGGCGGCCTGCCCGGCGGCGAGCAGGGCTATTTCGACCAGCCAGGCTCCGGCGCCGGCGAAAACCGCGATCAGGATGAGAGTCACCGGTCGGGTACGCGTCAAAGGAGATCCTCCGCTTGGTAGGGTCGCACGTCGTTGGTGATGGCAGCGAGGAGTGCGTCGATGCGCCCGCGGCCCGGAAACTCGGCGTCCGGCTCAACCTCGAGCCATGGCACCAGCACAAAGGCACGCTCGAAGGCACGCGGGTGGGGCAGCTGCAGGCGTTCGGTGTTGATCTCGACCCCGCCGGCATCACTCGCACCAGCGCTGACCAGGTCATTGTCGAGGGTGCGGTCGCCCCGGCGCTCCTCGCGCACCCGCCCGTGTTCCGCTTCGATGCAATTGACGGCGTCAAGAACTACGAGAGGCTGGTGGATGCTGTCAACCACCAGCACCGCGTTCAGGTAGGCGGGCGCGCTGGCGTCGACGCCGTGCGGCTTGAGGGCCGGCGTTTCCACCAGCGAGGATGCGGCGACGGCGGTGATGCCCGGGATCGCGATGATGTCGGTGATGGCGGCGCGGATGGTGGCCTCGCGGTCGCCGAGGTTGCTGCCGAGGGACAACACGATCCGGGTCGGTGCCAGGGCCGGCACCTTCTCCGGGTTGATTCTCTCGGCGCGGATCACGACCTTCTCCGCACGATGCTGACGGCGACGTCGGCGAAGGGCACGGTGATGGGGGCGCCCGGTTTGTGCAGGGTGACCTCGACGAGTTGCACGGCCTGATGGGTGAGCGCGACGTTGGCGATGCGTTCCGCGACGGTTTCGATCAGGTCGACGGGGTCGCTCGCGACGGCCAGCACCACTTCCTCGGCGAGGATGCCGTAGTGGACGGTCTCGGCGAGCTCGTCACCGGCGGCAGCCGCGCTGAAGTCAAGGTGGACGGTGACGTCGATGACAAATTCCTGGCCGTCGCGGCGTTCGTGTTCGAACACCCCGTGGAACGCGGTGGCGCGCAGCCCGGTGAGGATGATGCGGTCGAGCGGCAGTGGTTCGGTGGGAATCATGCGCCCGCCCCGTTCCAGCGGTCCCAGACATCCAACACACGGCGGGTGGCAGGGATGTTGTGCACACGCACACCCCAGGCGCCGGCCTGGGCCGACAGGGCGCTGATGGTTGCGGTCGCTTCGTCGCGTTCCTGCGGTGCGGCGCCCTCCGCTGCAAACTCCTTGAGGAATGCCTTGCGGGAGGCACCGATGAGCACGGGGAAACCCAGTTCGACGAAGCTGGGCAGGGCGTTGAGCAGCTGCCAGTTGTGCTCGGCGGTTTTCGCGAAGCCGAGGCCCGGGTCGATCAGGATGTTGCTTGGGTCGACACCCCAGACGATGGCCTCGGCCACCCGGATGGTCAACTCGCGGTGCACGTCGGACACCACGTCACGGTAGCTGGCGTTCGCCTGCATCTGCTCGCCATGACCGCGCCAGTGCATGGCAATGTATTTGACCCCGGTGGCGGCGACGACGCGGTACATCTCCGCGTCGGACAG
>JAODAO010000394.1 GCA_025463465.1 Glaciihabitans sp.
ACCGATGTGCCAGCGAAGCCGGCACGTGCCTTCACCGACGTTCCACCGTTGATCAGGATGATGCTGCCGTTGTGTGCCTCGCGCATCGCCGGGAGCACCGCACGAGCGGCATGGATCAGTCCGAGGGCAGAAAAGCTCAGCGCTTCGAGCGCCAGTTCCGGAGTCAAATCGACCACCGGCTTCAGGTAGTCACGTGACGGCAGCGGGCTGTACTGCAGAGCCGTGATGTCACCTAGTTCCGCTGCGGCTTGCGCGAGGGCAGCCTCCAGCTCGGTCGGCACCAGCACGTCGGCGGCGTACGCTCTTGCGGTGAAGCCGCCGGACTCAAGCTCGGTCGCCATCGTGTCGAGCTTCGACTGGTTCCTGGAGATAAGGGCGACGGAGAAGCCTTCGCGCCCGAAGCGTCGCGCTACCGCCGCTCCGAGTCCGGGGCCTGCTCCGATGATTGCGATGACGGGCACGATGATTCCTTCGTTCGAGGACGGATGGTTGGGGTGGGCGTGTGTCGCCTGCCGCGGCAACCCTAATCAACGAAGCTGAGCCGAGACGGCCAGTCTGCACTATGACCCGTCACGCCAGAACGTTTACGGGCTGGCGCCCGCCCACCCCGGCAGCGCGACCAGTGTGGAATTTCTGAGGGAGAGAGGCGACGAATACCCCACCGCTCACCGCGTACCGCCGTAGGCCCTCGGCACCAAATCCTTCTGCGGTTCCCCACTTCCGATCAGTTCGAGGATCGCATCCGCGACCTGCTCGGGTGTATCGAAGTCGGCTCCGGCCGTCATCGACTCGGCTTCCGTGCGACCGGCGCGGATGGACGTCAGGAACTCGGTGCTTGTGACAAAGGGAATCATGGTGGACACGGTGATTCCGGTGCCGTCGAGTTCGGTGCGTGTGATCGCGGAAAGACGCTCGAGCGCGATTTTGGAAGCGACGTACCCGCCGGTCCCCGGCACGTCGGCAAAGGTCGTCCCCGAACTGATGTTAATGATGCTGCCGGCCCCCTGACGACGCATGACCGGCAGCACCGCTTGCATCATCGCCAGCGGGGCGATGAGGTTCAGTTCGAGAACCGACCGGAAGTCGTCCACCTCGATCTGCTCGATCGTGGCCTGGAGGCCCTGCCCCGCATTGTTGACGAGCACATCGATGCGCCCATACGCGTCGAGGGTGGTTCGCACGAGCGCGTCAATCTGATGCTGGTCGGTCACGTCGCAGGGTACGGCGATCACCCGGTCGAGTTCGCCGGCCAATTCGATGATGCGATCTTCGCGTCGCGCTGCCAGGACAACGCGTGCGCCAGCCCGCGATGCCGCACGTGCCGTTGCAGCTCCGATTCCTGACGATGCCCCGGTGATCACGATCACTGAGTCCTTGATTTCCATGACTGCTCCTCCTCGACGGCTGCGGGCCTCTGCCCTCGCCATGACTTACGCTACTCCTAAGTAGCGTAAGTCATGGCGTGTGGCGTATCCTGCTGAGAATGAGAATCCCCGATGCGGCGACGCCGACCAACCTGCCCGATTCGGGTGGCCAGCGGACGGGCCGCCCCTACGACCGGTCGAGCGACGCGCTGATCCTGTCGAGCACCCTGGATCTCCTCGCCGAGCGAGACTACGAGCACGTCACGTTGGACGAGGTCGCCCTGCGCACCGGGAAAGCCAAAACCACGCTCTATCGGCGGTGGGCGACGAAGGAAGATCTTGTCCTCGCCGCGATCCGCGCCGCCGGGCGGCCGCCCGAGACTGATGAACTGCCGGATCAGGGATCGCTTCGATTGGATCTGCTGGCGGTGATCAATTCGCCGTGGCTGGGAGGTGCAGAGCGGCGAATGTCGATCTTCGCGGGCCTGAGTTCTGCAATTCGCAGCTCGGAGCGTTTGGCCGAGGTCGTCCGCACCGACGTCACGGAGCCATACGTGGAGGTCTACCGGCGGCTTTTGGAGCGTGCGAGGGACCGAGGACAGCTCCCCGCCGGCGTCAACACAAACCTGGCCATCCTGGCCGCGGTGATTCCGGCCATGAGCACGCACCACCTGAGCACCAGCGGCCTTCCCGTAACCCGCGACTTTTTCGTTGCGGTTGTGGACGACGTTGTGCTGGCCGCCCTGGGCCTGCCGAAGCGGTAGGCCGCGACCACGAACCGCTGCCGTTGTCACCGTTAGCCGCCGCGCAACGCGTCTGCACTCGACCATAACGACGATGTGGGAGAGCACGCCGACCTCGACGCCGACGTCACGTGCATAACCATCGCTGCCCGTCGCCTCGTAGCGCACGTCGACGGTCGACTCACCCTGGAGACCTCACGGGGTAAGGGTCGTTCGGCCTGACGTTCCCGCCTCGCCCGTCGCCTGCTGGACGACGGCCGGCAGCAACGCAGCTTCACTGCGTGGTCATCACGACCCATTGACACCCCGCTGGGGTGAGGCCAGCATTTTCCCCAAACGCCATTCATTGATAACTGAACAGAAGGAAGACACCACCATGATCGCTGACGTCATCTCCGCCCTGATCGGGAACTACATGACCACCTGCTTTGTCATCGGACTCATCGTCGGTGTCATTCAAATCCTGCGCGACCGCAGCCGCCGCAGCGGCACCATCGTAACCGGCATCCTGCTGAACGCCTACATATTCTGGGCCATCGGCATCGGCCAGGTGATCAACTTCGTGATGCACTCCGTCTTCGGCGACTTCGCCGCGAAAACCATCGGCTGGGCCCAGAGCCCCTTCCAACTCGAACTCGCCTTCTCGAGCCTGGGAGTAGGGGTGATGGCACTTATCCTGCACGGGCGAAACGCACAGCTGCGCGGCAAAGTAGCCATCGTCATCGCGATGGCGATTTTCGCCTACGGAGCCGCCGGTGGCCACGTGTACCAAATGATCGCCAACAAGGACTACTCGTACAACAACACCGGTGTGCTGTTGTTTATGGACATCTTCATCCCCACGGTTGGGATGGTCCTCGTTGTCTGGCATGCGATCGCGCGCCGCACCCAACCCGACCCCACCGACCTCGATGCAACTACCTTCCCGGTTGTCCCGGTGATTGCCCCCGTCGGCCGCTGAGCGCACGGCGGGCTGAGCGCCTCAACGCGGGGCTCGGAACGTCACGAATTTGGGCTGCCGCCAGCGTGAAAACCCGTCGCGCCCATCTCCGCTTCGCGTGCATACGCGCCGGAAGCTACCTTCTGACGCAGAGCGTCCGCCGCTCCGTTTGGCAAACCAATCGTTCGCAGCCCGGGCCGGAGGTCATGTCGTGAAGTGCGTCGGAGCAGAAAATCCCCAGTGCCTTACAGAACGTCACGGTGGCCGTAGTGAACGCGGCCGCATTGTCAGGCGACCTAACATCCGCGATGAAGTCATCGAGGTCTTCGAGCTGGTCGAGCGCTTCCTCGCGGAATACCACCCGACAGGTGCCTACTAGAGCTGGGATTGCTTCGCGGAAAGCCTTGCTCGTACCTCATCGACGCCCACAACCGCGGATGGATCAGTCACAACTTCGTCGTAGGCACGGACAACTTCGTCACGAAGCCAGCTCTCGAGTACCTGGTCTCTGGCGAACAAAGTACTCAACCCGTCGCGCACAACTTCGCTTTCACTTGCGTATGCGCCGGAAGCTACTTTCTGCCGCAGAGCATCCGCCATCTCGTTCGGGAGGGTGATACTGAGCTGTCGAATCGTACGCAGGAGAACCCCGTTTTCGAGTAGGACTAAATCCTACTTTCGCGGAAGCTTCATTTCGAGGGTCACAACAACATTTCAACCAAACCAGTTCCAGTACCCGTGCCGTCGCCATTGGCGCTGGACAAGCTCAGGCTGATTATTGAGCCTGAATTCCACCCGGTTGCCTCGCTCCTCAATAATTGACAAGACCGTGTTTGAGGGCCAGGGAAAGGACGAACCAAACGCTCTGTGTATGCGCTGAAGTTCGCACCGACCCTATTAGTTACGTGCCAGTGGCGAAGACGAGAACTCAAGGACGCTGACTAGTTGCAGGGCAATTAGTGTCGGTACTGACCAATACAAGCCGTACTCTTCATTTCGGAACATCACATAGCAGCGTGGTGTCGGTACCTTCGGATGACTACTGTCGCACGGGAACCTTATTCGATTTGGTGCGGTTGCACCGCCAGCACAGTGTCTGAAGATTTTCTATCGTCGACAGACCGCCCTTTGACACCGGGATGATGTGGTCCACTTCGAGAAGAAGATTCGGCTCCATCGCTATGGATACAGCACAGTACTTGCAGGCATGGCCATCACGTGTCTTGATATGGCCTCGCAACTTGGTGGTCATCAAGGCTCGCTGTCCAGCTGCACTCTTCCCAAAGCGGATTTTTTCCGACAGCTTCTCGACCAACGCATCGATGGTCTTCGTGTTCAACTGCACCGAAGTGTGCTGAGAACTGTTACCACCGGCGCTGACGTACTCGAATCTGTATTCCGGATAGGGAACCGCAATTGGCGAGAGCTCAACACCAACGTGGCGCATGAACTCGGTCGAATAGTGCTTGAGGATGAACGCAGGAGGATCAAAAGAATCCGAGATCTGATCTTCTCTGCGCTTGAGGTTTGCAACGGCATCTTCGAGTCGAGAAATGCTCTCTCCCAGGCTCTCAACGGCGCCCAACTGCGGCTCATTTGCCTTGATGTCGAAATATTTCATCAGGTACTTCAGAGGATCAACGGCGGCATTCCGGACAACTTGCAACGAGCAATTGTGGACATTCGAAGCTGCGTATTCCGCAATGTTGCGATCTCGCCGATATCCATGCTGACTCGTGTTCTGGAAGGTGGCCAGGTGCGACTGATTTCCGGTCGATGACGTCCCGAGTCCGAAGGACCCGGTCGATCTGATTTCTGAGACATAGCCCGCTATGTCATTGTGCTCGGCAACCACTGAAGCAATATCCGCTTTGTGGGCCAAGAAACCCTCACTCGCAAAGTAGCGCTTTTTGCGAATGCGTCTGACGATACGCGGTGTAAAAATGACCGCGACAACTATGAACGCAATGGACAGTGTTACGTACCAGTACTGAATCGAAAGCACGATCACTACTAGCACAACGACTAGTCCTACGAGAATGGGCAACTGTCGCTCTTTTCTGAATATTCTTTTGCTGCAAGTTCTGGGGCGGCACCCGCACGAGGAGCTCCTCAATCAGCGGTAGACGCCTCCACCGACACAAGCCACGAACCGACCAAGAGGCCATACGGCGGACGTTCGTTTCATGCCGAAAAATGCGCTCGATTGTTGTCCGAGTCCGAAATAGATTGCTGTGCGTCACGTCTAGGGGCTTCGGCCAGCTGGACTTTAGACGGTGGCCGGGTGTTCCTCGAACACGGGTTCAATACCTACAAGCTCCGCGATGTCGTCGCCCTCCAAGAGGTCGGCAACGAGATCATTGGGCACTTCGACCTCAAGAGTTTCAACATTGCGCAATTGACGCTCGACAGCCCGAGTGCGGATGCCAGCGTCAGCAACAGTTCTCTGCGCTGTTTCGAGTTGCTTCCCCAGCTTGTCCCAAACCTGGCCATATTTCTGAAACTCTAGCTTCGCTGAACTGAGTACTTTCCACACCTCCGAACTCCGTTTTTCAATGACGAGTGTGCGGAAGCCCATTTGCAGACTGTTGAGCAATGACATGAGCGTGGTGGGCCCTGTAATTAGAACCCGATGTTCATTCTGCAGTTTGCTAGCAAGGCCGGGTTGCCGAACGACCTCCGCGAATAGTCCTTCAGTGGGGAGGTACATGATTGCGAAGTCAGTTGTCTTGGGGGGATTAATGTACTTCGAAGAAATCAATTTGGCCTGCGTAACGATCGCTCGCTCCAAACTTCTCGATGCGATATCTACGAGAGCCTTGTCGCCACCCTCTTGAGCGTTGAGGAGGCGCTCGTAGTCCTCTTGCGGCAGCTTGGAATCGATGGGTAGGTAGACGGCTTCGCCGGGTTCACGCCCCGGCAGTCTGACCGCGAACTCAACGCTCTCGCTCGTCCCATCTTTAACAACAACGTTGCGCGCAAACTGATCCTGGGTCAACATGTCCTCGAGTTGGCGAGAAAGTTGTACTTCTCCCCAGCTGCCCCGGCTCTTCACGTTTGTCAGCACTCGTTTTAGTCCCCCCACGTCTGACGCCAGTGTCTGCATCTCGCCGAGACCTCGCTGAACCTGTTCCAAACGATCACTAACGAGTGCAAAGGACTCGCCAAGCCGCTTCTCGAGAGTTCCCTGAAGCTTTTCGTCGACGGTCTCACGCATCTTCTCTAGCTTCGCCTCATTGCCGGCTCGCAGTTTCTCGAGCTCTTCGCGGATTGACCTCTGAAGTTGCGTCTGCTTGTCTCCATTGGACTCCTGCAATTGTTCAATTGCTGACCGAACAGCTTCTAGCTTTTTTTCGTTGCCTGCCCGAAGCGTCTCGAATTCGCTACGCAGGATGTCCTGCAACTCCTGCTGCTTTTGAGCGTTGAGATCGGTGAGTGACTGAATTCGGTCCACATTTTTTGAGAGTACTTCAGTATTGGACTCCTCGAGCTTTTTGACGGAGTCCCGAATCTTCTCCAGTTTCGTGTCATTGAAAGATCGCAGTTCATCGAACCTAGATTCAAGCGAACTGCGCAGTCCGGATTCAGAAACTGTCGCTGATTCTGAATGCTGGCGGAATTTATCGCGTAGGTTCTCGAGACCGTCGTCAACAAGCTTGCGTAGGTCGCTTTGCGAGATTCGTCGAGTCTCGGCATCTCGCTCAAGTTGCGTGGTCTGGCTCGCCATAGCGCCAGTAAGTCGTGACTCAAGAGAACGCTGCACCTCAGCAACTGATGAAGTCAGCTCACCTCGCTGAGAACTGAGATCCTGGCGAATTTCAGCCCCCAGTGCTCCCAGAGACTCGGCTCCCCCGCCCGTAGTCCCGGTAATAGATTTGCGCCGAAGCAGAACAAGAACAAGCGTGGCTATCGCTAACAATGTGTTTGCGATCACGACTAGCAGATAGAGGGTCGGCACGGGTAGTCCTGTCGCTGAAGAAAGTTGAATTTATTTCGAAATCATCTTATGTTCAGCACTAGGCCTAGCGATCCCCCCCAAACTTGGCACGAGATTCAGTTTCTGATCTACCGAAGCATCATTCTTAACACGAGGCGCTGGCATGTACACGTGGGCTTCGGCGACATGCCTTGCAAGCCAAGAAGCGCCCCGCATCGACACCGATGCGAGGCGCCACGTACCAATCAGGCATGAAAGCGGGGCGGAAGATTAGTTATTGAACCTGAATTCCACCGCGTTCCGTCACCGGTAAACATCACAAAAGCGGCTGTGCCTCGTCCAAATTGTTGAGCGACAGATCGACCGCCGCTTGCTTCAGACGCTTGTCCCGCGTCCATAGCGAGGTTCCCGGATTCAAGAAAAGGGAAGCAACCAAATGCGCATCGACGAGACTGAGGCCGCGTCTGTGCAACTGCTTTGACTCGACGAGGTGCATCACCTCGCCGTGGCTCGCTGCAACAATGCTTGCCAACCCAGCGAGTGAACGAAGGAAAATATCTCGATCCTTGAGCTGTCCCAAGGCGAGCTCACCCATGACCATCTGGTGAGTCACCACCTGCGATTGACCGAGAAGATGGATCAACCTTGGATCGCCGACATGGAGATGGTCAATCCAGATTGATGTATCCACCAGAATTATTTGTCGGCCGAACGACTCCGCGGTGCACCTACGGCCGAAGGGTCGCTCCCACCAAGTAAGGCCAGTCGCCTGGAACTTTCGCGCTCAATAAGCGCTTCCAATCCGAGTCGAAGTAGGACGGATGCTTCAACTCGGCCGGTGAGTTCCGCGGCGCGGGCCAGAAGCTCATCGTTCACCGTCACCGTGGTCCTCATGATGCGTCCGCATCGAAAATAGCATCCAATGATGCTCAATCCCACGCTGTCAAGTGAAAAATCTAATCAGTTGTTGAAGCGGAACTCCACCAAGTGGCGTTCTTAAGCAACATCCACAGGGGATGTCATCGTTCAGACTGGAACTGCGCTCCGGTATCCATCCACGAGGCACGTCGACCGACAGGATGCAGCGCCATGCTGGTCACCCTCTTTGGGCGGCAACGCTCACACCGGGTCCCGGCGAGTGCGGCCGAGGACCCAGTGAGCGCGGCACCCGATATATGAGGCCATCAGAGCGCAGTCATTGTGCGAGCATCATTACCAGGGCAACGTTCCGTCGCGATCCGTCACGGTTCCGGTTGGAGTGGAAGCGCCGAGGGTCGCGACGCGGACGGTCGCATCAGATCCTTCCTTTACCGTGTGACCGAGGCGTCCTGTGAAGTCGGTCGCGGTCTGCCCAGGGTCAACGGCGTTGAAGCGGACATCGGGAGTGGTCTTGGCATACTGCATGGTCAGCATCGTGACTGCTGTTTTGGATGATGCGTAGGCGGCGAGCGGATACTGCGACTCAACGCGCTCAGGATCATGGATCATCGTGAACGACCCAAGTCCGCTGGTGACGTTGATAACGGACGGCGCCGGCGCCTGGCGGAGGAGCGGCAGGAACGCGTTCGTCACGCAGACGACTCCGAATACGTTCGTTTCGTAGACCTCTCGAAGTTGTGCGACGGTCATATCCTCCGGAGTGGTCACGTCACCGAGGATCCCGGCATTGTTTATGAGGATGTCGAGGTAGCCAGCTTGGTCGCGAACGGTGTTCACCGCTGCGGCGACGGACGCCTCCTCGGTGACATCAAGTTGCACAAATGAGGCACCGAGGGCCTCAGCAGCTTGGCGGCCGCGTTCAATGTCACGTGCGCCTATCCAGACTGTGTGGCCCACGCCGATGAGTCGTCGCGCTGTCTCGTAACCGATGCCCTTGTTGCCGCCGGTGATGAGGGTGAAAGTCATGATTTTCCTTGTCGCGTAGCTCAGTGGGTGGGACGGAATGGTCGGAGCAGGGTGATGCCGTCTTCAATCGACCCGGCGATGAGTTCGAGCATTTGCGGCACGAGGTCCTTCATGCGCGGCGCGCTGAGGTGTGCGTCGAGGCGCTCTCGGGTTTCCCAGCGCTCGTAGATAACAAATGCGCCGGGCGTGCCGTCGACCTCGTGTGCTTCGTAGTCGATGTTGCCCTCGTCGTTGCGTGAGGGCGTCACGGCAGCGGTGATGAACGCCCGGAGATCGTCTTCTTTCCCGGGCTTGGCCTTCGTTTCCCAGATGACGGTGACGTAGCCGTTTGGTGTTGCGGTCATGCGTTGCAGCTCCCTAAGTGGTTGGAACTCCAGCGTGCACTTCGTCGGCAGAGCGAGCCACGGAAGGATCGTGCTACCCAAACCGCAACACTTTCGACGGCCGCTCCAGCATGGGAAAACCGTTCCTAGGCTGCAATTACCGAATTCGAGGACAATTGGGTCATGACATCCGATACCCACGCCCTTGCGGGTCTGCTCCGCGCCTGGCGCGGAAGACTGCTCCCCGCGGACGTCGGGATGGAATCTTTCGGGCGGAGGAG
>JAODAO010000402.1 GCA_025463465.1 Glaciihabitans sp.
GCGAGGCGGCGCCACCAGCCGCGGCCGAGCACCACGGCGGCCTCCACATACGCGGAGCGGCGCACGCTGAGAATTTGGCTGCGGATCAGCCGGGCGTAACCCGGGGCAGTGGCGAGGCCCACCGCGACCGTCGAGGTGATGGGGCCGGGGCCGGCGACAGCGATGAACAACAGCGCCAGCAGCAGCCCGGGGAACGCGAACAGCACCTCGACGAGGCGGGTGCTGCCGGCATCGACCCAGCGCGGGCCGAGCCCCCCGGCGATGCCGAGGAGCAGGCCGAGGCCGATCCCGATGATGGTGGCCAGCAGGCCGATCAGCAGGGAGGGCGCAGCGCCGTGGATGATGCGGGTATATAGGTCGCGGCCCGACTCGTCTGTGCCGAGCCAGTGCGAAAGCGACGGCCCCTGGAACGACTCGACCGGGGCAATGGCCAGCGGGTCGCCGGGCGCGAGCAGCTGGGGGGCCACGGCGGCGACCACCAGGAACAGCACGATCAGCGCCGACACCGTTTCGGCCGGGCGGATGCGTCGGACAATGCTGAGGCGCTTCATCCGATGGCCTTGGTGCGCAGGCGCGGGTCGGCGAGGCGTTCGAACAGGTCGGTGGCGGTGGTGACGATGCTGTAGGCGAGGGCGACCACCAGCACAATGCCGGTGACGAGGGGAACATCGCGAGACTGGACAGCGGAGAGCAGGCTGCGGCCGAGGCCCGGCCGGGCGAAGACCGTCTCGACGACAACGGCGCCGCTGACGAGGTTGCCGAAGGCCCAGCCGGACAGCCCGATGGCGGGAAGGGCCGCGTGGCGCAGCGCGTGGCGCCAGAGCACCCCGCCGGGGGATTCACCGCGCAGGCGGGAGGCAAGCACAAACGGGGAGGCGAGGGCATCCAGCAGCGACTCGCGCATCACCTGGCCGAGGAAACCCGCCAGGGGAATGGCAAGGGTCACCACGGGCAACACGAGGCCGGCGGCGCTGTTGCCGCTGACCGGCGGAAGGATGCCAAGAGTGGTGCTGAACAGGAGGACGAGGGTGGTGGCCAACCAGAAGTGGGGGAGCGCGACGGCCACAACTTCCAGCGCCGAGCCGAGGGCGGCGGCGACCCGGCCGGACCGGGCCGACCAGACCGCGACCGCCAGGGCGAGCAGCCAGGCCAGCGCGAGGGCGAGCACGGCGAGCATGAGGGTGCCACCGAGCTGCTCACCGATGACCGAACCGACGGGCTGTTTCAGGGAGTACGACTGTCCAAAATCGAAGCGCGCGTACCGGGCGAGCTGCGCGAGGTACTGCACAAGCAGCGGCTGGTCCAACCCGTATTCGGCGCGGGCCGCGGCCAGCGCTTCGTCGCTGGCCTGCGAGCCCGGCCCACCGAGGATCGCCTCGGCGGGGTCCCCGGGAATCAGCCGGATCGCGAAGAAGGTGAGCGTCGCGGCGGCCCATAGCACCCCGATCACACCGGCGAGGCGGTACACCAGCCAGCGCGCCGCGGAACCACCCCGGCGCGCAGGCGCCCGGGGAGCCGCGACGATGGTCACCGATCGAGCCAGGCCTCGGCGAACGTGGGGGTGGACACGGTGGGCATCGCGCGTAATCCCTTCACGTCGGAGGAGTAGAGGTAGTGGTTTTGCTGGTCGTACAGGGGAAGGATGTAGTACCCCTCGAGAATTATCTGCTGGGCTTCAGCGTAGAGGCGTCCGCGCTCGTCCGCGTCGGAGGTCTCCGCAGCCTGGCCGAGCAGGTCGTCGAGCTGGGGGATGCTGACCTGCGCGTGGTTGGCGAAGTAGCCGCTCGGCGCGGGAACGATGCCGGAGGAATCGAAGAGGGTGCGCAGCACGTCCGGCCCAACCTTTGTGTATGGGGCGCTGACCAGGTCGTACTCGTTCGCTCCGAGAGCGGCGTACCAGCTGGAGAGGTCGAGCGGTTCGAGGACAACCTCGAAACCCACGTCCTTGGTGGTGGCCTGGATCTGCTCGAACAGCGACTGCTCGGCCGGGATCGACTGGTTGGTGCTGACCGGGAAGGTAACGCTCAGGCGCTGGCCGTCCTTGAGGCGGTAGCCGTCGGAGTCGCGTTCGCTCCAGCCCGCGGCATCCAGCAGGTCGTTGGCCTCTTCGCTGTCCTCCGTGAACAGGTCGGGCTCGCTGGTGCCGAGGGATTCGCGGCTCGACAGGGCAGAGTATGAGCGTTCCGCCGTGCCGAAGAAGAGGCCGCTGATGGCATCGTCGACGCCAGCGGAGCGGACGAACGCCTCACGGACCTTCTCATCGTTGAACGGCGTCTTGCCACTGTTGAATTCGATGCGGTTGGAGGCGCCGGGTCGGGGCGCGTTGAGTTCTACCAGCTGGTCGTTGTCCGCAGCGGCTACGAGCGCGTCGGGCTGTGCGTTGTCGATGACGTCGACGTCGCCGGAGACCAGCGCGGCGTAGCGGGTGGCGGAGTCCGGCACAAAACGCCAGGTAATGCTGTCGAGGTAGGGGCCGTCCTCATCGGCGGCGTCGGCGGGCGGCGAGTTGTAGTCGTCGTTGCGGGTCAGGGTGATGCTTTCCTGGCGGTCCCATTTGCTGACGATGAAGGGGCCGGTGCCAACGGGGCTCTCGCAATTCACATCGGTGCCGCGACCGAGGGCGGTGGGCGATTCGATGGCCACCCACGGCTGGGTGAGCGACTCGAGCAGTCCGCTGTCGGGGGCACTGAGGACGAGCCGCACCACGGTGTCGCTGACGGCCACCGTGCCGGAGACCTTGCCGAGAGCCAGGTAGCCGGTGGAGGAACCGGTGGCCGGATCCTGGATGTGGTTGATGTTGGCGATGACCGCGTCAGAATTCAGCGGGGTGCCATCGGTGAAGCTGACGTCGTCGCGGAGGGTGAAGTCCCAGCTCAGCCCGTCCTCGGCCTCCGTCCAGGAGGAAGCGAGCCAGGGGATGACCGCGCCGTCATCGTCAAGGGACACCAGCGATTCCAGGTACTGGGTCGCCACCAGCGCTTGGGGGTAGTTGCCGCCGACGTGGGGGTCGAGGCAGGTGGGTTCGGCGTCTCCGCTGGCGTAGGTGAGGGTGCCGCCGCCCACCGGGGTGCCGGAGCCGGTGGCGGTGCCGGTATCGCCAGCTGGGGCCGTGCAGCCCGTCAGGAGCAGGGCGCTGATCCCCACAACAACGAGGGGGAGGGCGAGGCGGGGCGCTGGCATGGGGGATCTCCAAAAAGAATGCGGGGGAAATTGGACTCGGTACAACAATAGGGGGTTGGGCGCTGTTCCCGCCGCGCCGTGTGCCACAGTGGGTGTATGTCCAGCAGCGCCTCGCGAACCCCCGGCAGGTCCGGGCGTCCTCCGCTGTCGTCGCGGGCCGCCATCGTCGACGCCGCCGG
>JAODAO010000410.1 GCA_025463465.1 Glaciihabitans sp.
TGGCGGGGCTTGAGACGAGCGTGCCACACGTACTGGCGAAAATCCGAGCACCCGGCACCAGCTATGTCGGAACTTCGGCAGGGTCGCTTGTCGCGGCGATGCTCGCTAGCGGGATCTCTGCCAACGAGTTGCTCAAACCGGAAATCGAAAGCGAGACGGCTGTTACCACGACCACGGGTGCGGGCCGCTCATTTTGGGGGATCGCGAAAATAACGGTTGTGATGGCGTCCTCTCGCATCGGAACAAAATCCCCCGAAGCGGGCCGGCGGCGGATAGGTGCTTATGCAGCTGCTGCACAAACGGGACCCGAAGACGTATGGATTGCGAGCATCGCCGGGCGACTGCCGATGCGTGATTGGCCTGAGCGGCGGTTACTCATCACAGCTGTCGACGTCGAATCCGGCCAGCTCCGGGTATTCGACCGGGAGTCTGGTGTTGATCTGGCTTCCGCTGTCGCGGCGAGCTGTTCGGTCCCCGGCATTTTTCCGCCCGTCACCATTCAAGGGCGTCGTTACATGGACGGTGGGATGAGGTCGGTGGCTAACGCTGATCTCGCCGCTGGCAGTGATCCCGTCCTCATCTTGGTTCCCATGCGCGAGGGCGGTCCGGGCATTGGCAGCGTTTCACGCGATGAGCTCAAAGCGTTCGAGCACAGCCGTAGTCACGTTGCATACGCTGACAACGAGTCGGTGCGTGCGTTCGGGCGGAACCCGCTCAACACCACAACCCGGGCAGCATCCGCACGGGCAGGATATAAACAAGGTCAGCTCGCCGGGCAATCGGTTCAACAGCTGTGGGCGTGAGGCCCAGCTGTATTGCCCAGACAGGTTGGTCATTCGGCTGATGGGCGGGCGTCGTCCGATGGCCGTGTGGGGCCTGTGGGGGATGGGTGCCGTCGGCACTGACCTATTTCCCGGGCCCGGTTGAGGCTTTTATCGTCGTTGCGAAGTCTGATGGTCCGGATCGGCCCAGCGACGAAAGCCGGTAGCTCTGCCGACCGCATAGAAACAGACGCCGCCCGCACACGCCTGGATGCATGGACCAGCGAGATGCCGACCGTGCGTGTGGGCATGGAGGTTGTCTGCCACCTGTCCGAGCACGGAACTACCGGCACTATTACCCCTGCCACAAAGATGGTTGCCCTGGTCGAATGGGCGGGTTTGCGCGCTGTACTGGCCAACGCGGTCCGCTTCGGGACCCCGGACGAAGCCGTCACCGCCTACGTCGCTGACGCCGCCCGCGCGATCACGGCCCTTGCGGAGCTGCGGGAACTTGACCAGCTGCAAACCAACGGGGAGGCGTGGCTGAAACCGGCATCTGCGATGCACTAGGTCGCCCGGATGGTCGTCGACGTCGGCCTCCACGACACCGGCGCTCTCGAGGCACTCTGCTCCGCGAGACGGAACGCCTGGCGGACTGGTGCGCCTTGGACGCCGTCGCAGACATCGGCCTCGGCAAACCGATCATGCCTGCGTCCAAGATGCTCGGGATCGCCGGCGACCCTCTGGACGCGCTCTGGAAGCGTGCTCGGCAGGGTGTCGACGAACGCTACGCCGAGAGCGGTCGCCGGATGATCGATGACGCACACACAGCGCTAGAACACGAAATGAAAACAGTCGACCACCTCGGCTTCGCGCCCTATTTCCTTACCGTCGCCAAATGCGCTGACCTGATCCGCAACATGGGCGTCTACGTCCAAGCCCGAGGCTCCGGCGTCGGCAGCGTCCTCAACTACGCCCTCCGCACCTCCGCGGTCGAACCGATCGCCACCGGCCTCATCTGGGAAGGGTTTCTTTCACCCGAACGGCAAACTCTCCCGGACATTGACCTCGACGTCGAAGCGCACCGCCGGCACGACGTCTACCGGAAGATCTTCGACACGTTCGGTTCCGAGCGGGTCAGTCTGATGTCAATGATGAGTGCCTATCGCGGTCGTGGCGCCGTGCGAGACGCTGGCCTCGCCCTCGGTATGACCGAGACAGAAATTAGCGCGATCGCGAAACAGATGTGGCGGTTCAACGCCCGCGATTTCCGGAAAGCCCTCGCGGAGAAACCAGAGCTGGAAGAGTTGGCCGCCGCGGTCGAGGAATCGAATCAGCTGGACCAGCTTGTCGATATGACCGCGCTGCTGGACCGCCTGCCTCGGCGTATCTCCGTCCACCCGTGCGGGGCGATCCTTTCCGACATCAGGTTGTTGGATCGCACCCCGGTGCAGGCGTCGGGGACGGGGTTGCAGATGAGTCAGTACGACAAACACGACATGGACCCCGCCGGCCTGATCAAACCTGACGTCCTGGGAGTGCGCACCATCTCCGCCATCAGCCACGCCCTGGAGGAACACCGCCGCCTCACCGGCGAGACCATCGACCTGGAGCGTATCGATCAGAACGACCCGGCTACCTACGACCCGCTGTGTTCGACCGACACTGGGGGAGTGTTCCAGCTCGAATCCCGAGGTCAGCGGGAGCTGATCGGGAAACTGCAGCCCCGCACCTTCGAGGACATCATCGTGGAAATCTCTCTGTTCCGGCCGGGCCCGATGGAGGCCAACATGCCGCTGCAATATTTGGAAGTCCGCCACGGCGAAAAGGCACCGGACTACATCGACCCGCGCTTCGAGGAGATCCTCCGTCCGACCGGTGGTGCGATCATTTACCGCTAGACCTGGATGCGTGTTGTCGACGAGCTCACAGGTGTCGGCTTCGGACAAGCAGACGTCCTCCGCCGCCACCTCGGCAAACCCGACGATGTTCCGGCGATGACAGCGTTCGTGAGACAACGCGCCCTCGCACGTGATTTCACGCCGGCGGTGATCGAGCGGAAGTGGAACATCCTCCTCGGCTTCGGCAGGTTCGGCTTCGCTAAAGCCCACGGCGCCGCCTTCGCGATCACCACCCTGCGCTCAGCCTGGCTCCTCACCCACCACCCCGCCGTATATTTTGCAGGCCTCCTCACCCATGACCCCGGGATGTGGCCAGAAGACCTGATGCTCGCTGACGCCCGTAAACACGGTGTGCCGATCCTCGGCTACGACGTCCAACACAGCGGCCTCGACTACCGCGTCGAGGAACTCTCCGACGGCCGCCGCGCCGTCCGCAAGTCTCTCGTGGAACTTGCTGGGAGCAGTGAAGGCGAACGAGCTCGCATCGCGGAGCATCAGCCGTTCACTTCGCTGCAGGACTTCCGCGACCGGGTACGGCCCAAACGCCGCACCTTCGAAGCTCTCGCCCGCGTCGGCGCTCTCGACGCCTTCATCAACTACGACACCACACGTCGCGGCGAACTCCTCGCCCATATCCACTCCCTTTCCGGCACCGCCATCAAGGTCGGCACCGACCAGCTGGCATTCGAGATGGAACTGCCCACCCCCCTCTACGACAACACCATGACGTCATTGGACCTCCGCGGACAAACCCAATCCGACCTGGAACTACGCGATCTCCACCTCTCCGCCGACAGCCACCAAATGGAACCCTTCTATGGCCTGTTCAAGGAGCTCGGCGTTACCCCGGCCTCGAAACTGCCGGACCTGCCGGGCGGCTCAGAAGTTCTCGTCGCCGGCGTCCGCCGCGCCTCGCACACACCTCCGATGCGGAACGGCCGCCGCACCGTGTTCCTCTCGTTGGACGACGGAAGCGGACCGATTGCCAACGTCGTGCTCTTCGACGAAGCCCAGAACGGAGCGGGACCGAACCTTTTCCGCAGTCACTTCGTGCTGGTGAAAGGCACCGCCCGGCGTGCCGGCGCCAAAGCCGTATCGGTGACCG
>JAODAO010000428.1 GCA_025463465.1 Glaciihabitans sp.
GCCAACCCGGATGATGCTGCGGGCACCCGGCGCGGTGCCGGTGCCTGCAGCCGTGCCCGCGTTTGTACCTGTTGGAGCTCCTGCGCGAGTTCCCGGGTGAACTCCGGTCGGCGCGGGTGCGCCGGCGGCCTGGCCGGCGCCGCGCCCGCCGCTCGAGCTGCTCGCGCCGGGGCCGGCCGTGACGATGGAGCCGGTGTGCCCGATGGAGATGGTCTGGATCGTGAAGGCGAACGGTCCGAGCAGGGCCGCGGTGATCGTCACCGCGAGGGTCGCGGCGGCGAGCGCGCGTCCGCGGCGCGGGATCATCAGGAGCACCGCGGCGACGATGGCGAGAGCGAGGACCACAAATTTGAGCCACGGCAGCCAATCCGCGGAGCGGGACAGCAGCACCCACGCCCACAGGCCGGTGCCGAGCACCGTGGTGGCCTGAATGATGCGAGCCCAGGCGACATCCCGCTTCTCCCAGAGAAGGCTGGCGCCCATGGCGACCGTCGCCGCGAGCGCCGGGGCGAGGGCGACGGTGTAGTAGGCGTGGAAGATTCCGGCCATCAGGCTGAACGCAACGGCGGTGACGACAAGGGTCCCGGCCATCAGCAGCAGGGTGACGCGCTGGAGGTCGAGCCGGGGCTTTTTCCAGAGCAGGATGATGCCGCCGACCGCGAGGACCAGCGCCGCGGGCAGCAGCCAGGTCACCTGCCCGCCGAAGTCGCTGCCGAACAGGCGTAGCAACCCCGTTTCGCCCCAGGTCGCCGTCCTGGTTCCACCGCCGGTAACGCTGCCGGTCTCGTCACCGGTGAGGCGGCCGAGTCCGTTGTAGCCGAAGGTCAGCTCGAGGAAACTGTTCGTCTGCGAGCCGCCGATGTATGGGCGCCAGCCCTCCGGCACCAGTTCGACGATGGCGACCCACCACCCGGCGGAAACGAGCACAGCGCCAAGGGCAGCGAACAGGTGGCCGAAGCGGGTACGTAGCGTGCGCCGTGACGCGTAGAGGTAAACGCCCGCCAGCACCGGCAACACCAAAAACGCCTGCAGCTGTTTGGTGAGGAAGCCGAAGCCGACCATCACCCCGGCCAGGGCCACCCATTTGATCGCGCCGGTCTCGATGCCGCGGAGGATGAAGTAGACGGCAAGCGCCAGCAGCAGCACCAGCAGGGCATCGGGGTTGTTGAAGCGGAACATCAGCGCAGCCACCGGGGTGACGGCGAGCACCCCGCCGGCGAGTAGGGCGGTGCGGGCGGAGAATCCGCGGCGCACGGTCGCGTAGAGCACCCCAACGGTCGCGACGCCCATCAGTGCCTCCGGCAGCAGGACGCTCCAAGAACTGAGCCCAAAAATTCGGGCAGACAGCGCCATCAGCCACAGGCTGGCCGGGGGTTTGTCGACCGTGATCGAGTTCGCGGCGTCAGAGGAACCGTAGAAGAACGCCGTCCAGTCCTGCGTTCCGGCCTGCACGGCGGCGGAGTAGAACGAGTTGGCCCAGCCGCTGGCACCGAGGTTCCACACGTAGAGGACCGCGGTAAGAGCAAGCAGTCCGAGCAGCGCGGGACGCTCCCAGCGGGCGATCGAATCGGGGCCGCGCAGCAGCCAGCTGCTGCCGCGGCGCAGCGCGAGAAGTCCGTCGGAGCCGAGCCTGCCGGTCCCGCGATTCGGATCGTGGGCAAGGAGGGGCGTTTTGGCTGCAGTCGTCATTGGCGGATTACTTTCGCGGGAGCGGTGGGGATAGCGGTGGGAATCATGGGGACATACGCGTCAGCGCGAGTGCCGGCGCGAGTTCCTGCGGGGGCACTGACCGGGGTGCTGACCGGGGTGCCGACCGGGGCACTGGCCGGGTCGCCGACCGGTGTGTCGGCGTGGCGGTGGCTGCGGAACACCCACACCCGTAGCAGCACAAAACGCAGCAGGGTGGCGAGGAGGTTGGCTGCGGTGAGCACCACCAGTTCGGTATGGGGCCCCGAGCCCGGACGGAGCATCGTCAGCACAACGAGGGAGGCACTCGTGACGAGCCAGGCGAGCCCAAAAACGATCAGGCCCTGCAGTTGGTGACGCAACGCCGTACCGCGTTCGCGCACCCCGAAGGTGAAACGGCGGTTGGCCCAGGTGTTGCCGATGGCGGTCACCAACAGGGCGAGGAAGTTGGATTCCTGTGCGGGTAGTACCAGCTGGAACAGGAGGTAAAGCAGCGCGTAAGCGGCGGTGGAGACGATCCCCACGGCGCCGAAGCGCACCACCTGGCCGAAAAACCCTGGCGCGGAGGCCTGTGTGAACGGCCGGCGCCCGATGGCGTCGTAGAGGGCACCGATGGGGATCTTCCCGGTGATGATGGAGCGGCCGACGCGCAGCATCCCCCTGACATCGTCGCGGGCCGTCGCTACGACATCCACCGATGACGCCGGGTCGTCAACCCAGTCGACGGGGACCTCGGCGATGCGCAGCCCGGCACGTTCGGCGATGATGAGAAGCTCGGTGTCGAAGAACCAGCCGTCGTCCTCGACCAGCGGGATGAGCTGCTGCGCGACATCACGGCGGACGGCCTTGAATCCGCACTGGGCGTCGCTGAACCGCACCGCCAGCGCGCGGCGCAGCAGCAGGTTGTAGCCGCGGGAGATGATTTCGCGTTTGGCGCCGCGCACCACCCGTGACGAGCGGTTGAGGCGGGTGCCGATGGCCAGGTCGGAGTGGCCGGACAGCAGCGGGGCGACCAGGGGCGGCAGGGCGCTGAGATCGGTGGACAGGTCAACGTCGACGTACGCGACGACCGCGGCGGGCGATTCCATCCACACCCGCTTCAGCGCGCGGCCGCGACCCTTCCCGGCGAGGTGGATGGCGACGATCTCGGGGAACTCCGCCGCCAACCGGTCGGCGATCGCCGCGGTGTTGTCGGTGGAGGCGTTGTCGGCGATGGTGATGCGCCAGGGAACCTCGAACGCGGCGGTGAGGTAGCTGTGCAGCGTGCGAACGCTGCCGTCAAGGTCTGCCTGCTCGTTGTAGACGGGTACCGCGACGTCCAGCGCGAGGGAATCCGTCGGATACGTCATGATCGAATCCAACGCGCCAACACTGTGGAGTTTCAATGACAGGGCCGAAGCAATGATGTGAATGGTCGGTTGCCTGTCGAGGCCATGCCGGCGGCATCCCCTGACAGCCACAACGCGAGTTTCACAATGGGAGAAATCCCTCCCGCGGTGTCGCTTTTCTCATGATCTCCCAGAAATCGGGCGCCACCACGCAGATCCCGTCATCCGCATCGGCCGTATCGCCCGGAAGGACAGGAGCACAGCGCCCCCGGACACCACGGCGTGGTTGGTGCCGCAGTAGCGCTCTCGCGCGTGGGGGATGTTTCGTACCCGGCGCTGCCGTTGCGCGCAGGTAAAACGTGCGCCGCTCTCGCTTTCACCAGCATCGTTGGTTAGCGTGGCCCCGTGCGATGGTATCCGGGCGAGGTGGGCTTCACAGGAGTTGTGTCGCCCTCTCCGGGGCTACCCCGGGGTACGCAGATTGACCAGGACCAGACGCCGCAGGCGCGTCGCAGCGCTTCGCGCAGCTGTGCGCCAGCACCGATCGACAGGTCGCCCGGATACCATCCCACACCCCTCGGGTTCCCCGCGGAACGCCCTCGGAAACGTGTTCCCGGCCGATGACCGACGGCAGTTCCTCCCGCACCGGGTCGCGCAGCACCGGGTCGCGCAGCACCGGGTCGCGCATCCTCTCCCGCACACCCCAGGCGTCGACGCTCGCGATCGGCACCGCCCTCGCGCACGCGTTCCTCGCCGCGGACGACTGGACCGAGCCGGCCCTCAGCCGTGCCGGTGTCGCTGTGCTCGCGTCGCGGCGGCGCTGGCTGGCGCCCGTGATTCGCGAGATCCTTCCCCGCTTCCCCCGGCCCCCGCGTGACTCCGCGCGGGAACTCGCCGAGGCCATCGCCTCCTGCCAGCCGCTGGTCGTCGCCGCCGAGCGCGCCAGGCACCGAGGCAAACCCATCCACGTTGTGCACCGCCCGGGAGCTCCCGCCACAGCGACCGGAACCCTGCCGTCGCTGCCCACCCTCAACGGCCTCGCCGACCTCGCCGCGCTGCTGCAACTGACGCCGGGCGAACTCGACTGGTTCGCCGACACAGGCCACTGGAACCGCCGCGCCGCTTCCGGCCGGCTGCAGCACTACCAATACGAGTGGCGCCAGCGCCCTGGTCGTGTACCCCGCCTGCTTGAGGTTCCCGGCCAGCGCCTGCGCACCGCGCAACGTGCGGTTCTGGCGAACATCCTGCAACTGCTGCCGGTGGATGTCGCGGCTCACGGTTTTGTGCCGGGGCGAAGCGCCATCACCGGGGCGGCGAAGCACAGCGGATCCGAGGTGGTAATCAGCCTCGATCTCGCCGCTTTTTTCGCCCACGTCACCGCGCCGCGCGTTTACGCTGTCTTCCGCCGCGCTGGATTGCCGGAGGCGGTCGCACACACCCTCACCGGCCTGTGCACCCACGCGGTGCCGCCCCGGATCATCAGCGCCATGCCGCCGGGTGGGGATGCCGCTGAACGCTTTGCGCTGCGCAAGGCCCTCGCGGCGTCTCACCTGCCGCAGGGCGCCCCGACCTCGCCAGCACTGGCGAACCAGTCACTGCGACGCCTCGACGCCCGGCTCGCCGGCTGGGCGGAGGCAACCAGCGCCACCTACACCCGCTACGCCGATGACCTCGCCTTCAGTGGTGGCGCTCCGCTGGTCCGGCGGGCGGATGCGTTTGTGCTCGGGGTTGGCCGGATCGTCGACGACGAGGGCCACACCCTGAATGCCGCGAAAACGCGGGTGCGGGGCGCGAGTGTGCGCCAGAGTGTCACCGGCATTGTGGTGAACCAGCACCCGAACACTCCCCGACGCGAGTTCGATGCCCTCCGCGCGATTCTGCACAACTGTGCCGTGCACGGACCGGCCAGCCAGAACCACACCGGTCACACCGATTTTCGCGCCCACCTGCTTGGCCGCATCTCCTGGACCGGGGCCCTCAATGCCAGCCGCGGGAACCGACTGAGAGCGGAATTCGACCGCATTCAGTGGTGAGGCGGCCGAACCGGCTGGGTTCTAGCGCTGGGCGTCGAGCCCGTCGAGCGCCGTGACGAGGTCGTCCACCAGGTCGCCAACACCTTCGATGCCAACGGACAGGCGCACCAGGTCCTCGGGAACGGCCAGCTCCGTGCCCTTCACCGACGCGTGGGTCATCTCGGTCGGGTAGCCGATAAGAGATTCAACCCCGCCGAGAGATTCGGCGAGCTGGAACAGGTGGGTGGATTCCGCAAACGCACGGGCAGCGGCGGGTCCGCCGGAAAGCTGGAGGGACAACATCCCCCCATACGCGCGCATCTGGCGGCTGGCGAGCTCGTGGCCGGGGTGGCCAGGCAGGCCCGGGTAGTGCACGGCGGACACGGCGGGGTGCCCGACGAGGCGTTCCGCGATGGCGAGGGCGTTGGCGGAGTGCTTCTCCACCCGCACGGCCAGGGTTTTGATGCCGCGCACCGTCAGCCACGCGTCGAAGGGGCTGCTCACCGCACCGACTCCGAACTGCAGGAAACCGACCTTCTCCGCCAGCTCGGCGCTGTCCAGGATGACCGCGCCGCCCAGCACGTCGGAGTGGCCGCCAAGGTATTTGGTGGTGGAATGCACAACTGCGTCCGCCCCGAGGGACAGCGGCTGCTGGAGGTAGGGCGACGCAAAGGTGTTGTCAACGACCACGAGGGCGCCAACGCTGTGGCCGAGTTCGGCGAGCGCGGCAATGTCACTGACCTTCATCAGCGGGTTGCTGGGCGTTTCCAGCCACAACACCTTCGGCTGGGTGGCGGCCAGTTCGGCGCGCACGGCATCGAGGTCGGTCATCTCGACGGTGGAGAGGGTCACACCCCACGGAACGAACACCCGATTGACCAGGCGGTGGGTGCCACCGTAAACGTCATTGCCCATCACCACGTGGTCACCGGGTTTCAGGATCGCACGCAGCAGGGTGTCCTCGGCGGCCAGTCCCGAGGCGAAGCTGTAGGCCGCAAGCCCACCCTCGAGCGAGGCGAGCAGTTCCTGCAGGGAATCCCTGGTCGGGTTGCCACCACGCGCGTACTCGTAACCGCCGCGGAAGTTGCCGATCCCGTCCTGCACAAACGTGGAGGTCATAAAGATCGGCGGCACCACGGCCCCCGTGCCCGGTTCGAATTCCTGGCCGGCGTGGATGGCGCGGGTGGCGAAGTCCTGCCCGGGCTGCGACGTTGCGGCCGGGGTGGGCCCGACGGAATCGGGGGAACCGGAAGAAGAGGGAGTGGGAGTGATGGCCACGGTGAGGCTTTCTGGTCGAGTCGAGGGGGATGTCTGACGGCTGGTCAGCCGAGCCCGCTGCAGGTCTTATCCGAAGGGGTTAAAGAAGATTGGTGCCGGTGGCATTCCGGCCGGGCCGGTCTACGCCGAGAGGAAGCTCAGCAGGTCGTGCCGGGTGAGAACTCCGGCGGGTTTGCCGTCGTCGACCACCAGCAGCGCGTCGGCGCCGCCGAGGGCGGTGCGCGCGGCGCTGACCGATTCGTGCACACCGATCAAACCCAGGGGTGCCCCGACGAAGTCGGCCAGTGGGTCGCTCATTTTGGCAGCGCCACTGAAAACATGTTCGAGCAGGGCTTTCTCGTCGATGGCGCCCACCACCTCGCCGATGACGACGGGTGGCTCGGCACTGAGGACGGGCATCTGTGACACGTCGTAGATGCTCATAATCTGGATGGCGTCGCGGACGGTGTCTGAGGGGTGCACGTGAACCAGGTTGGGTAGCTGCCCGGTTTTGGCGCTGACAACATCGCCGACGGTTTTTTCGTCGGAGACCTGGAGGAAACCATAAGACTGCATCCACTTGTCGTTGAACACTTTGCCGAGGTAGCCACGACCACCGTCGGGCAGGAGCACCACAACAACCGCCTCCGGCCCGAGTTCGAGCTCGCGGATGGCCTTGAGGGTGACATCCACCGCCATGCCGCTGGAGCCTCCAACGAGGAGGCCCTCTTCGCGGGCGAGCCGGCGGGTCATCTCGAAGGACTCTGCGTCAGAGGCCGCGATAATTTTGTCTACAACGGACGGGTCATACGCGGTTGGCCAAAAGTCTTCACCGACACCCTCAACGAGGTAGGGGCGCCCGGTGCCACCGGAATAGACGGAACCTTCCGGGTCGGCCCCGATGATCTGCACCGCGCCGTTGGAGACCTCTTTGAGGTACCTGCCGACACCGCTGATGGTTCCACCGGTGCCCACCCCGGCGATGAAGTGGGTGATTTTGCCCTCGGTGTCGCGCCAGATCTCGGGACCGGTGGTCTCGTAGTGGCTGCGCGGTCCGTTGGGGTTGGAGTACTGGTTCGGTTTGAACGCGCCGGGGATTTCCCGCGCCAAGCGGTCCGAGACGCTGTAATACGACTCGGGGCTGTCCGGGGCGACGGCGGTAGGTGTGACAACAACCTCTGCCCCGTAGGCGAGCAGCACGTTGCGTTTGTCCTCACCCACTTTGTCCGGCAGCACAAAAACGCACCGGTAACCGCGCTGCTGGGCGACGAGGGCGAGACCCACCCCGGTGTTTCCGCTGGTCGGCTCGACGATGGTCCCGCCGGGTTTAAGAAGGCCCTCCGCCTCGGCAGCATCGATGATGCGCTCGGCGATGCGGTCCTTGGAGCTACCCCCGGGGTTCAGATATTCCACCTTGGCGAGGATGGTCGGCGCGTACCCTTGACCTATCCGCGCCAGCTTAACCAGCGGGGTATTGCCAATGAGATCGAGGACTGAGTTGGCGTACTTCATCGTTATTCCAATCTACCAGCGGCGCTTTTTGTGTGACGAAGTAAGCACGCACATACTTCCCAGCCGTAGCCGTGGGACAATTTAGTTGTAGCCGCAACTGACGACAGGACTAATCACCACATGCCATCAGAACTCACCACCAAGCAGCAGCGCGAAGCGCGTCGTGCCGAGAAGGTCGCCGTGCTGAAAAAACAGCAGGCCGCCCAGAAGCGCAACCGCATCATCACACTGGTGGGAACGGTCGCCGCGAGCGCCGGTGTCCTCGCACTGATCATCGCTTTTGTGGTGACAAGCTCGGTGCCGAAGGTCGACCCTGACACCATCGACATCGCGGGGCTGCAGACGTTCGACGACCTGCCGGCCAACCACGTCACCACCCCGGTCGACTACGCGACCGAGTATGACATGAGCCCACCCGCCGGGGGTAACCACAACCAGGTCTGGTTGAACTGTGGTGTTTACACCGAGGTGCAGCAGAACGAGAACGCGGTCCACGCCCTCGAGCACGGCGCTGTCTGGGTTACCTACAACGCCGACGAGGTAGCGGGGGATGACCTCGAGACGCTGACCGAATCGCTGCCAAGCACCTACGTCATCGTGTCCCCGTACCCCGACCTGCAGGCACCCGTTGTGGCCTCCGCCTGGGGTGAGCAGATCGAACTCGACGGTGTCGACGACCCGCGCCTTGCCGACTTCGTCACCAAGTTCTGGAAGTCCGCAGACGCCCCAGAGCCCGGAGCGGCCTGCACCGGCGCTATCGACGGCCCCGGCAAGATCTAACATGCCCAGCAGCAACACCATCCCCACCGGCCAGGCGAACGGACCCGCCGACGGGTCAGATCCATCCACCCTGGCGTCGGCGGAAGCCGGTACCGGCCAGCGGGGTCGCCGCATTGTCGCCGTCGTGCTGGTGGGACTGGTGTTGCTCGTGGCGGTGTTCGCCGCCGGCCGGCTCACCGCGCCACGCGTCGGAACCCCCTCGAACGTCAGCGCCGAGGCGGGTTTCGCTCGCGACATGCAGGTACACCACGATCAGGCCGTTGAGATGGCCATGATCGTGCGGGATGAGACGACCGACCCGGAGGTGCGCCTTCTCGCTTACGACATCGCCACCTCGCAGTCGAACCAGTCAGGCCAGCTGTTCGGCTACCTGAACGAGTGGAACCTGCCGCAGGCCGAGGCGGAACCGTCCATGACGTGGATGTCCCGTCCGACGCTTGCCGGTGAGGACCACAGCATGGAGGGGATGGGTGAGGCCACCGCTGCTCCCGCCCACGAACCGGGATCGCCGATGCCCGGGCTCGCCACCGACGAACAGATGGCCGAGCTGCGCACCCTAACCGGCGTCGATGCTGAACGCTTCTTCCTGACGCTGATGATCGCGCACCACAAGGGTGGGGTGGAAATGGCCGAGGCCCTGCTCGCGCGCAGCAACTACGGCTCTGTCGTCTCGTTTGCCAACGGTGTTGTCCTCGCCCAGACGGGCGAGATCGACCTGATGGAACGCCTGCTCGCCGAACGCGCGTAACCGCCGCCCTAAGCTGGTCGGTGACGGCCGCTGGTCAGTCGGCGTCGACCATCCGCAGGCTCCGCTCCCAGAGCTGGCCGGCCAGGACATCGTCGTTTGCCTGTGGGTTTTTGCGCGCCGGTTTGCGCTTCGAGTAGTACTCGCCGCTCGTCCAGCCGTTGCCGGGCCGTGTGCTCGCCAGCCACACCAGAGTGTCTGCACCCTTCGCCGGGGTGAGCAGCAGCTTGCCGGCGATGGTCTGGTACAGCAGGCGCAGGGGGCTGGTCGACCCGGATGCAAAGCTGGTGTTGACGATTCCCGGGTGGAAAGCCGCCGCGGAAATCCCCTCGGCAGCGTAGCGATTGTGCAGCTCGCGGGTGAACAGGATGTTCGCCAGCTTCGCGTTGCCATACGCGAGGTTCGGGGAGTACTTCTCCTCGGCGTTGAGGTCGTCGATGTTGATCTTGCCAAACAACACATTGGCAATGCTGGCGGTGTTGATCACGGTGGCGTCGCTCTCGGCGAGCCGGTCGAGCAGCAGCGTGGTCAGCAGGAATGGTGCGAGGTGGTTGATCTGGAGGGTTTTCTCGAACCCGTCCGCCGTCACCTCACGTTCGCCCATGATGCCGCCGGCATTGTTGGCGAGCACGTCGATGCGGGGATACTTCTCACGCAGGGTGTCCGCGAGGGCACGCACCTGCTCGAGCTCGGAGAAGTCGGCCAGGTGATAATCAACACCCAGTTCCGTGGCGACGGCGCGAGTTTTCTCCGGTGAACGGCCGACCACAACAACACGGTTGCCCGCCGAGTTCAGAGCACGGGCCGCGGCGGCCCCAATGCCGTCGCTGGCGCCGGTCACGATGATCGTTTTGTCACTCACGCTGTGTCACTCTCGAATCTGTTTCCCATTGGGCACGGGCCCGAGCGGGTGGTTTCCGTAGGTTCCATCATGGCCTCTCCCCCTACCCCGGCGATAACGGCCAGCGGGGGCGCAGCGGTCTCACAGCGAGCGTTCAGCCGGGCAGACAGCCGGACCCGTCAGTCGCCGTCGACCGCCACCGGGGTCGGCAATGCCGACCGGGATTGTTCGGCGAACAGGTTCGCGTACACACCGCCGGCGGCCACCAGTTCCGCGTGGGTTCCGCGCTCTACCACGCGCCCGGCATCCACCACAAAGATCACGTCGGCGTTGATGACCGTCGACAGTCGGTGGGCGATGGCGATGGTAGTGCGGCCACGCGAGGCGGTGTCCAGCGCCCCCTGCACGCTGCGCTCGGACACGGAGTCGAGCGCGCTCGTCGCCTCGTCGAGGATCAGGACGGCTGGGTCCTTCAGCAAGACCCGGGCGATAGCGATGCGCTGCTTCTCGCCACCACTCAGCCGGTAACCACGCTCCCCCACAACGGTGTCGTAGCCGTCGGGGAACGAGTCGATCGTGTTGTGGATGTTGGCAGCTCGAGCCGCCTGCACCAGCTCGTCCAGGGTCGCGTCGGGTTTGGCGTAGCGGAGGTTGTCGGCGATGGTGGCGTGGAAGAGGTAGGTTTCCTGGCTGACGATGCCGATGTTCTGCACCAGGCTGTCCTGCTGGAGTTCGCGCACATCCGTCCCGGCGAAAAGTACCCGCCCCGATCCCACGTCGTGAAAGCGCGGGACGAGGTAGGAGACGGTCGTTTTGCCCGCTCCCGACGGCCCGACAAAGGCGGCGTACTGCCCCGGCTCGATGGTGAACGAAACCGACTTGAGGGTCGCCGGGGTCTCCGGCCCGGCGTCGGGGTAGCGGAATTCGACGTTGTCGAACTCCACCCGGCCGAGCTGGGCTTTATCCACGGCTCTGGCGTCTTTGCGGTCGGCGATCGCCGGGTGAAGGTCGAGGTATTCGAAGATGCGGGAGAACAGCGCCTGTGAGGTCTGCAAGTCAAGCACTACACGCAGCAAGCCGAGCAGGGGGAACGTCAGGCGCGCCTGGACGGTCGTGAAGGCAACGATGGTGCCGGCGGTGACGGGAATGTCCCGCAAAAGCAGCCAGGCAGCGGCGAGGTAGATCACCGCGGGGATAACGGACAGGAAAATGCCTACCATGGCGAAGAACCATTGGCCGCTCATCTGCTGCCTGACCTGCAGGCTGATTTGGTTTTCGTTTTCCTTGGCGTAGCGGGCGATCTCCGCGGGCTGCTGGTTGAAACTCTTGGCAAGCAGGATGCCGCTGACGCTCAGGGCCTCCTGGGTGATCGAGGTCATGTCGCTCAGCGACTCCTGCGTTTTGGTGGCGATGCGCGCCCGCACCTGGCCAACCCTGCGCTGGGCGATAACCAGGATCGGCAGCAGGATCACTGCGACGATGGTCAGTTGCCAGCTGAGGACGAGCATCGAAATCACCGCGGCGAGAACGGTGACGGTGTTTCCGATCACGCTGGAGACGGTGTTGCTGAGGACGTCAGCAACTCCGCCGACGTCGTTCTGCAGCCGGGACTGGATGACTCCGGTTTTAGTTTTGGTGAAGAAGGCCAGTTCCATCGACTGCAGGTGGCCGAATAATCTCGTGCGCAGTGCCCCCATCACCCGGTTGCCGACCGTGGCGGTGAGGAAGGTTTGCCAGACTCCGAGCCCGGCGGAGGCCACCCAGAGGAGCACCATCGCGGCGACCAGCTTGAGCAGCACCGGGAAGTCGGGGGTGCCGGAGGAGGGGAACAGCCCGATATCGAAGGCCTGTTTGGTCAGCAAAGGCGGCAGGACGCTCAACCCGGCGCTGATCAGGACAAGGACGATGGTGAGGGTCAGCTTGGCGCGGTACGGGCGAAACAGTTCACCGATCCGCCGCAGCAGGTGCGGGACCTTCGGGGCAGACTCGTTGATGAGGCGCTGCGCCTCCGAATCCCGCACGCTCACACGTCCGTGACCGCCGCCTGGACCGCCTCGCCCACCGGGGCCACCTCGCATACTCATTACCTCATTGTCTCCCCACTGGAGCGCTGAATCTGCCAGCTTCGCTCACAGCTTTATTCGCCGCGGCGGACCGGGCAGACGGCTCTGGGACTTCCCGCACAAACGCGCCGTGCGGATAGGGTTCGCTCTCGATTCCGATGACGCGTGTCGAGACCTGCGGCATCACAGCGGTGCAGCACGCGAAGAGCGTCGGCGCAGCCGTGCGAAAAATATGGGCTCGGGGGAACGGCCCGTGCACGCTCCCGTTGCACGTGCTGCGCCGATCGGTTTCCCGTCGCCTCTCGACCCTCGGAAACCTCTGAGCTGAGTCGATGTCGGGCCTGGCTCACGCGGTCGGATGCGGCATCGCGGCGAGCACGGAAAAACGGTGCCGGATGAGGTGGTGATCACCACGACATCCGGCACCGTTCGACAACCGGGACGGGCATCCCGCGCTGCGTGTCCTACCCCTTGGAGGACCCCGCCAGCAGGCCACGAACGAAGAACCGCTGCAGCGAGAAGAACACGATCAGTGGCACCAGGATGGAGATAAACGCGCCCGCCGTGAGGAGATGCCAGTCCTGGCCGCGGCTACCACTGATTTCTGCGAGCAACTTCGTCATCGGAGCAACCCCGCCGTCGGCGAACACCAGCGCGACCAGAAGGTCGTTCCAGACCCAAAGGAACTGGAAGATCGCAAACGATGCGATGGCGGGCATGGTCAACGGGAGGACGATGCTGAAGAAAATCTGCCCGTGGCCTGCGCCGTCGACCCGCGCTGCCTCAACCAGCTCCCTCGGGATCTCCGAGACGAAGTTGTGCAGCAGGAAGATGGCCAGGGGAAGCGCGAAGATCGTATGCGCAATCCAGACCTGCGAATACGACCCCGACGCGTTCAGCCCGGAGAAGAGTTGCACGTCGCCGATGCTGAGCCCGCGGGAGAACAGGCTGAGCAATGGCACGAGGGCCATCTGCAGAGGCACGATCTGGAGGGCGAAGACACCGATGAACAGCCAGTTCTTGCCGCGGAAGTCGATCCACGCGAACGCGTACGCCGCGAGGCTCGCGATCACGAGCGGGAACACCGTCGCGGGGATGGTGATGGCTATCGAGTTGATAAAAGCGCCCGCAAGGGTGAGCTGGCTGTTCCCCGCTGCCAGCACGTCGACGTAGTTGTCGATCGTGAAGCTCGGGTTGGTGAAGAAGGTCCACCAGCCGGAACGGTTGACGTCGGCGGCGGGGCGAATCGAGGACACCAGCAGGCCGAAGGTGGGTGTTGTCCAGAGGATCGCGATGATCAGTGCGGCGATCGTGGCGCCGCGGCTGGTCAGGCGCTTTTTGGTGCCCTTGGTCGCAGTGGTGAGGACCCTCTCGCCACGGGCGAGTTGTTTTTCGGTGGCGTGGTCGACGGGGAGCTTGGCCGGAATGGTGGTGCTCATCGGATTTCCCTCTGCTTTGCGATTTGACGGGCGTTGTACACAACGATGGGCAGTACCAGCAGGAACAGGACCACGGCGAATGCAGCGGAGCGGCCGGTTTCGAAGCCCTTCCACTGGGTGTACATCTCGTTGGCGATGACGCTGGTCTGGTTGGAGCCTGCTGTCATGGTGCGGACGATGTCGAACACCTTAAGTGAGGCGATCGAGATGGTAGTGAGGACAACCACCAGCGAGGACTGGATTCCGGGGACGGTGACGTTGGTGAAGCGCTGCCATGCGTTGGTACCGTCCAGCTCCGCAGCTTCGAGCTGCTCGGCGGGAACACCCTTGATAGCAGCGGACAGCACAACCATGGCGAATCCGGTCTGGATCCAGATCAGGACAACGATCAGGAAGAACGTGTTCCAGGGTGCGTTGGACAGCCAGTCAACGGGCTGACCGCCGAGCCACACCACGACCTGGTTCAGGAGGCCGATCTGCGCCTCTCCCGAGGGACGGGGTGCGTAAACGAAACGCCAGATGATGGAGGCACCGACGAAGGAGATCGCCATCGGCATAAAGACCAGGATCTTGAAGAACTTCTCACCGCGTGACTTGTCGATAAAGACGGCGTACGCCAGGCCGAAGGCGGTGGAGATCGCGGGGACGAACAGGACCCACACGATGGTGTTCAAGACGGTGCGGATACCGGTGTCCTGGGTGAAGATCCAGACGAAGTTCTCCAGGCCAACAAAGCGGTTGCCCCGGCTGTTCATAAAGGCCTGCACCGTTGTCTGGATGGAGGGGTAAATGAGTCCAATGGCCAGAAGGACTATCGCCGGGCTAAGGAAGCCGACCAGCTGGAACAGGTAGCCGGCGCCCTCCTTCGACCGGTAGTCCACGAGGAAAAAGACACCGCCGACAACAGCGGCGACGGCGGCCGCCCAGAACACCGAGCCGAGGGCCAGGAAGATGAGCAGTGGCGCGAGGACGCACACGGCCAGGCGGAGGATGGTGTATTTCCGGCCGCTTCGTGGTGCGACCTCAACAAAGAAGATCAGCAGCGCGACGACGACGAGGAACGCCAGGACAACGAGGGGGATTTGGGCCAACGCGGGTAGCGTGGCGATCCAGGCAAGAAAATCGGACATTACGGCCCTTTCGAGTACAGCTATGGACTCTTGATACGGGTGGTACTCGGCTGCCACGGGAAGATGGCGACGTGGGTGCGGCGACCGGCTGGGCCGGGCGCCGCACCCACGGGCGGGAACTAAGGGTAGTTCCCCAGAGGAGCCCGGTCACGGGACCGGGCTCCAGCGGTGCAGGTGGCTAGTCGGACGGCCAGGACGCCTCGATAGTGGAGAGCACATCCTTCGTCGACTTGCCGTTGATCCAGTCGACCATTCCAGTGAAGAACGATCCAGCACCAACAACTCCCGGCATGAGGTCGGAGGCATCAAAGCGGAACGTGGTGTCGGGATCGGCCAGGATGCTGATGGCGTCCTGCAGGATGGGGCTGCTCGCGCTGGCCGGGTCGAGACCCGTGTTTGCGCTGATCACACCACCGAGCTTCACGCGGCTGTTGGCCCATTCGGCGCTGGAGAGGTACTCCTGCACCTTGACGGTGTCGTCATCGTTGGAGAATGCTCCAACGATTTCGCCACCACCGGTGACAACCTGTCCGGAGCTCGCGTCAACGGGCGGCAGTAGGAAGGCCCACACGTCGGCGTCTGGCCCGACGGTCGCGTTGCCGTTGGTCGGGTCTGAAATGAATCCGTCAAAGAACGACGCCTGGTGCGTCATCGGGCAGCTGCCGTCGCCGATGACACGGGCAACGTCACCGAAGGGGGTGGAGTTGATCGACTTGACGTCACCGAGTCCGGCATTGACGTACTCGGGGTTCAACAGCACGTCGCCGACTGCATCGAGGGCGTCGGCGATCTGCGGGTCGTCGAAGGGGATCTCGTGGGAGACCCACTGGTCGTAGACGTCGGCGCCCGCCTGGCGGATGACGAGGTCTTCTACCCAGTCCGTTCCGGGCCAGCCGGAGGCGGCGTCCGAGCCGAAGCCGGCGCACCAGGGTGCGTCACCGGTTGCGGTCTGGATCTTCTTGGTTACATCGAGGAGCTCGTCCCAGGTGGTCGGAACTTCAACACCCCATTCGGCGAACTTCGCCGGGGAGTACCAGACGTAGCCCTTGACGCTCGCCATCAGCGGCGCACCGTAGAGCACGTCGTCCGACGTCGCATAACTTGCCCAGTCGTCCGACCAGTACTCGGCGACGTTGTCAGCAACAGCCTCGGGAGCCGGCTGGATGTAGTCGCGTGAGGCGAGGTCGTCGAGAAGTCCGGGCTGAGGGAAGATCGCGAGGTCCGGCGCATTGCCTCCCTGCGCACGGATGCTGATTTGAGCTTCGAATTCCTTGCTGGATTCGTACTTGATGTCGATGTCGTTCTTGGTCTCCCAGTCTGCCCAGGACTGTTCGAGCAGGTCCGCCTCGGTGTCGGCGATCGTGCCATAGATCGTGACAACGCCGTCGGCCTCGCCGGCATCACCGGGGCCGGTGTCGGCACTGCCGCCACCGCCACCGCCTGATGAACATCCGGTAAGGGCCAGTCCGGAAGCGACCAGGATCGCCATAGGGATTGTGATTCGTCGGTGCAGGATGGATCTCATACAAACTCCTCCTCATTGAGGTTTGCGCGCGCCAGCTGTGGGCACGAAACGGTGACTGCAAGGGTGTCGCTCGCGTACCGCGCCGGTCGCTCCCGACCGAGGAGACCTCGGAGGAAAAGCGGGCCGACTGCAGGCACGTAAGGTCCAAACCGAACGTATGGCAGAAAGTGAGCGATAGCAAGGACTACCGCACTCGCTTGTAGGGTTTCCCCTGTTTAGAGCGCGTTTTAATCGTGATCGACTCAGAAATCCCCAGTGGACAGCAAACGGGCACCACCCCCGTGAGGGGATGATGCCCGTTATTTGCTACAAAAAAGTAGTCGACCCCGTGAGGGGTGCGAATTACTTGAGGGTAACGGTGGCACCAGCTTCTTCGAGCTGAGCCTTTGCCTTCTCGGCAGCTTCCTTGGTCGCGCCTTCGACGACAACGCCGGGGGCGCCGTCGACAACAGCCTTGGCCTCGCCGAGTCCGAGACCGGTGATGGCGCGAA
>JAODAO010000429.1 GCA_025463465.1 Glaciihabitans sp.
CGGTCACCAGCAACCAGGGCAACAGGGAGCCGTCGACGAAGCGAACGGAGTCGCGGCGGCGCCAAGCCTCGAGGAAGGTGATCGCCACCACGTCCCGCGCATCGTCGCCGCTGGGGACGAGGGCGAGGCTGTGCCGGAAGATGCGGTCGCGGTGGCGGTCGAAGACCCGGCCGACGGCGTCACCGTCGCTGTGCAGTACCAGCGGCCACTCGGCAGCGTCGGTTGTGTGCGTCCCCAAACCCGTAGTGTCCGGCATGGCGGCATCGGTTCCCGAATCGGAAAAGAATTTTTTTCATCTTTGGTACCGCCGCGGCGGCTTGGTGTGGGCCCGGTGTTAGCCGAATTCTCCGAGCGACGAGTAGGCGTAGACGAAGCCGACGGCGCCGACCGCTGCGGTGATAAGGGCGGAGATGACATAGAGGGGGCTGCGAAGCCGGCTCGCGGCGATGGCGATCAGGATGACCACACCAACGACCAGTTCTCCCGCCCAGTAGAACCAGCCGGTGTATCCGGCGACGTAGGCGAGCCCGTAAGCCCCTTCGCCGATGAAGATCGCGCTGATGATTCCGGCGCCGATGGCGGCCAGCCGGAGATTGGCGGAGCGGATCCAGGCCGTGGCGAGACCAACGGCGGGCCCGGCGACGAACGCGACGACGTTCCAGAAGTCGCCGGCATAGAAGGAACCGCGCAGGTTGGACGACAGCGAATACCCGCTGTTGAGCAGCAGGTAGCCGAGAGTGGCGAGGAGGATGCTGCGCAGCGGCGGATTTTTGGTCAGGAGGACAACCAGGAACACCACTACCGTCCAGCCACCCGCCGTGTTCGTAACGGTGCCGATCGAGGAGGGCAGGTACTCCTGGGCGAAGGGGGTAAGCAGTCCAAAACCGAAGGTGACAACGGCGACGACGAGGGTGGAAAGGAACCACTGCCGCCAGATCTGACGGGAGCTGCCAGCGGTGCCGGGTTTGCCGGAGCCGGGTGTGCGCTGGCGGCGTCCGTTCGGCGGCGGTGTCGCCAGTACTGGTGTGTAGCTCATTCGTCCGTGGTTCCCTTTGTCGCGGTGTGCGTTCATGCGGCGCATTTCGGGGCCGCCCTGAAAGTCTGCCCTAAACGGGCGACGAGACATCCACCGCCTGTGCGAGTCGACTCAGTCCCGGCGTCCCGCCCGCTTAACGAGCACCACAACGGCCAGGGCGATCACGGCGAGGACGGCGATGGCTGCCAGGACACTCGGCCAGCCGATGGGGCCGAAGCGTGCGGTGTCGTCGCATTCTGGCACTGCTGCTGCGCAGGAGGCGAGTATCCCGGTAACGGTCATGGCTAAGTGAAGCGTATGTCGACGCCTAACGGAAGTCACGGGACTTGGTTTGTGGACTCATGGTGAGCACTTCGAAGCGGTCGGCGACCAGGTTGGTGACACCCTCGTCTGAGCGTTCGAGGATGCCGCGGATGATCATCGCCGGGGCGTCGCGGGTGATGCGCCGGTAGCGGTTCCACACTCCAACCCCGCAGATGACGTTGACCAGGCCGGTCTCGTCTTCCAGGTTCACAAACGTGATGCCGCTGGCCGTCGCCGGGCGCTGGCGATGGGTAACCACCCCTGCCACTTCGATGCGTCGGCCGGGTTCGGCCTTGGCCAGAGCCGCCGCCGAGTACACGCCGCGGCGGCTGAGGGCGTCGCGCAGGTGCCGGATGGGGTGATTGTCGGTGGACATCCCGGTCGACCAGAGGTCTGACATCATCTCGTCCACCTCGGTGGGCATCGAGAACAGCGGCGGCTGCACGGCCACCACGGTGCCGCTGAGGAACTCGGAGCGGTCCTGGGCGGCGTTGCCGGCGTTCCACATCGCCTCGCGGCGGGACAGGCCGAAGCAGTCGAAGGCGCCGGAGGCGGCGAGCACCTCCAGTTGGGCAGTGCTCAGCCCCACCCGGCGCACCAGGTCGTACATGTCACGGTATGCGCCCCCGCGGTCGCGTTCCGCGACGATTTTCTTCGCCAGCGGAGCGCCGATGCCCTTCACCTCGTCGAGCCCGAGTCGCACCGCGAAGGCGCCGTCACGGCGGTGGTCGTCCGAGTCGAACGGTACGGTGCGGTCGAACTCCGGCACCGGGGGCTGTTCGCCCAGGCAACTGTCGGCGCCCAAGGGCGCCGTGGCGACGCCGGCAGCGTCCAGCGGTTCGAGGCCAGCGGTGACGCCGGAGAGCTGGATGTCGGGACGCCAGACCTTCACCCCGTGCCGGCGGGCGTCGGCGACGAGGGTCTGTGGGGAATAGAAACCCATCGGCTGGGAGCGCAGCAGGGCGGCGAGGAAAGCACCGGGGTAGTGCAGGCGCATCCAGGCGCTGGCGTAAACCAACAGGCCGAAGCTGAGGCTGTGGCTTTCGGCGAAACCGAAGTTGGCGAAGGCCTGGATCTTGCCGTAGATCTCATCGGCCACCTCGAGGGTGATGCCGTTGTCTTTCATCCCCGCGTAGAGCTTCTCGCGCAGCGACTCTATACGCTCGATACCGCGTTTGGAGCCCATCGCTCGGCGCAGCAGGTCGGCGTCCTCGCCGGTGCAGCCTCCGACGGCCATCGCCACCTGCATCAGCTGCTCCTGGAAAACGGGAACGCCGAGGGTGCGCTTCAGCGGCTCCTCCAGCTTGGGGTGCAGGTAGCTGACCTCCTCCTCGCCGAGCTTGCGGCGCACAAAGGGGTGCACGGCCCCACCCTGGATGGGGCCGGGGCGGATCATCGCGATCTCCACAACGAGGTCATAGAACCGTCGCGGCTGCAGCCGGGGGAGCAGGCCCATCTGGGCGCGCGACTCGACCTGGAACACCCCGATGGCGTCGGCCCGGCAGAGCATGTCGTAGACGCCAGCTTCCTCCTTCGGGATCGTCTCGAGCGACCAGTGCTCACCGAGGCTCTCCTTGGCGAGATCGAAGGTGTGCTGGAGGGCGGCGAGCATCCCGAGGCCGAGCAGGTCGAATTTGACCAGTCCCATCCAGGCGCAGTCATCCTTGTCCCACTGCAGCACCGTGCGACCGTCCATCCGGCCGTGCTCGATCGGGCAGACTTCCCCCACCGGCCGGTCGGTGAGCACCATCCCGCCGGAGTGGATGCCCATGTGCCGGGGAAACTTCAGCACCTCCTGCGCCAGGTCGACCACGGCGGCGGGGATGTCGTGGTCGGTGCTGGAGACCAGCCCGCCCCAGCGCTCCACCTGCTTGGACCAGGCATCCTGCTGGCCGGGGCTGTGACCGAGAGCCTTTGCCATGTCGCGCACGGCGAACTTCGGGCGGTAGCTGATCACGTTGGCGACCTGGGCGGCATTGTGGCGCCCGTACTTGCGGTACACGTACTGGATGACCTCTTCACGCCGGTCCGAGTCGAAGTCGACGTCGATGTCGGGCTCCTCATCGCGCATGCTGGAGAGGAAACGTTCAAACGGCAGGTCGTAGTAGATCGGGTCGACCGCCGTCACCTTCAGCAGGTAACAGACGGCGGAATTGGCGGCGGAACCGCGCCCCTGGCAGAGGATGCCCTCGCCCTTGGCGAAGCGGACGATGTCCCAGACGATGAGGAAGTAGCCGGGGAAGTCTTTTTCCTCGATCACCCCCAGCTCACGTTCGATGCGGTCCCGGTCCCGCTGGGGCAGGTTGGGGTAACGCTCCTCCGCCCCCTGCCAGACCAGGTGGCGCAACCAGCTCATGGGGGTGTGGCCCTCTGGCACCTCCTGTTTGGGCAACCCGGGGCGGGCCTTGCGCAACTCGAAGCTGAGGTCGTCTGCGACCTCGACGGTGCGCTCGACCGCCCCGGGGTAGCGGGCGAACTTTGCCATCATCTCGGCGCCGCTTCGCAGGTGCGCCGAACCGGATGCGGGCAGCCAGCCGTCCATGTCGTCGAGGCTGCGCCGTGCCCGCACCGCCGACAGCGCCGTGGCGAGGTGATGCTGGGCCGGGGTGGCATAGTGCACGTTGCCGGTGGCGACCATGGGAAGGCTGCGGGAGGAGGCGATGCGCGCCAGGACGTCGTTGTGGCTGCTGTCCAGCGGATTGCCTGCGTCGAACAGCTCGACCAGGACGTTGTCGCGACCGAACAGGTCGACCAGCCGGTCCACCTCGCGGGCGGCGTCCTTCTCCCCGTCGGCCACCCCGCCGGTGACAAGGGCGCGGCGGACATCGCCCTTGCGGCAGCCGGTGAGGATGGCCCAGTCACCACCGGAGCGGTCGGACAACTCGGCGAGGTCGTAGAGCGGGCGGCCCTTCTCCTCCCCGGCGAGCTGGGCGGATGTCAGGGCGCCGGCGAGGGCGTGGTATCCCTGCTGGCGGCGGGCCAGTACCACGAGGTGGCTGCCCTCCGGCTCGGCCATCCCGTTCTGGGGTTTGCTCAGCCCAAGGGACAGTTCGGCGCCGAACACCGTTTTGACGTCGAACTGCTCGGCGGCCTCGGCGAGACGCACGATGCCGTAGAGCCCGTCGTGGTCGGTGAGGGCGAGGGCGTGCAGGCCGAGGCTGTTGGATTCCTCGAGCAGTGCCTCCGGCGAGCTGGCGCCGTCGAGGAAACTGAAGTTGGAGTGGGCGTGCAACTCGGCGTATGGCACGGTGCCGGCGGGTGGACCAGGGCGGGGCGCCGGCACCTCCGGGGGCACGTATGGCAGGCGCTTGTTCGACCAGGCGGGGCTGTCGCCCCCGTCCGCCCCGGCGGGCGGGGAACCGGGGCGACGCCCGTCGGAGAGTTTGCGCTCGAACTCCGACCAGGAGATCGGTGGGTTGCTATACCCCATCAGGTGGTTCCCATCAGTCGTATCTCGCTTCGGCCCACCACACACCGGCGGTGTGCGGGGTTGCGGCCGCCGCACTCTCCAGAACGAGCAGCCAGGCCATTCCCGCGGCATCCACCACCTGGAACCGGTGGGCTCTTTTGTGGGTGTCTGAGTCCCACCAGCGCTCGTCGATGGGCCAGGGGCCGGCCCAGGCGGTGATGTTGCGCATCTCCCGACCGGAGCCGGTGGGGGAGAACTGGGCGGGCGGCGCCGAAAGGGTGCCCCGTTCGTTCACCAGCACCCCACCCCCGGCCGAGTCCAGCACGTGCACGGGGTGCGGGGTCGGGAACACGGTCGTCGGCGCCGGCGGAGGCAGCCGTCCCGGCCACGGGTGGTTGGCGGGGCGTTCCAGGATCGGCCGGTCTCCCCACGGCACAAGCACCTGCCGGTCGGCGAGGCTGCGCCCACCGCTTGGTACCGCCGTCAGCACCCCGGAGTGGCCGAGCATGGACTGAACCCGGGAGAGGCCGTGGTGGATGCGTTCGTCTGGGCCACCGCCGAAGAGGCCGACCTCGTGGTTGCCGATCGGGTCGACCGCCTCGGGGATGACCCGCACCCGGCTGATGCCGGAGGTGAGCCCCACATCCACCTCGCCGCTGCCCTGCAACTGCCAACGCACCCGGTCTACCACGTCGGCGGCGGTGAAGGAGCGCGGGTGCAGCCAGCTGCGTTCCGAGACCTCACCACCCTCGGAGTCGATTTCGATGCGCAGCCCCGTGCACACCAGCTGGGCGGCGACGAGAGAAGCGATGAAGTGGTCGGCGGAGGCGCGGAAGCCGAAGGTGACCTGGTCGATCCGGTCGAGCGGCGGCTCGAACTCGATGACCCGGTCGAGTTCCTCCGGCGGGATGCGCTGGATCACCGGGCGGCTGTCCAGCCCACTGGCGAGGGCGTGCAGCTGGGCCCCGCCCTCGCCGAAACGCCCACGCACATCGTCGACGGACAGGGCGGCGAAGTCGGCGAGGGTGCTGACACCGAGCCGACGCAGCAGGGTGACAAGGGGCGGGGCGTCGAGCAGGCTGATGGGAAGCGGGGCGAGGAATTCGGCCGAGGCGCCCTGGGGGACCACCAGCACCCGGGACGGCGCAACACGTCGGCCGTTCGCTGCACCGTGGTTGGCACCGGAGGTGGCCGGTGGGGTCATCCGCTGGGTCGCTCGGGCGGCCTGTTCCGCTGTAAAGGGGCCATCGGCGATGCCGACCCTGGCGCCTGGCACCCCCAGCTGGTCGAGCAGGGCGACCAGGGCGAGGGCCGCCGGCTTCTCGCCGCCGTAATAGCGGGCGGGTCCGCGCGAGCGGATCGCGCAGATTCCCGGCCGCAGCAGCTGCACGCCGGGCATCATCTCCTCGATTGCGCCGAGCACCACCTCGAAGGCACGGTTGTCATACACGGGGTCGTAAGGTTGGACGAGCAGCTCGGGACAACGCGCCTGTGCCTCGCGCACCCGCAAGCCCCGCTTCACCCCTTCGGCGCGGGCCGCGGCGGAGCAGGCGAACACCATGCCGTGTTCGATCAGCGCGAGGGGAACCCCGGCGGGAAGGGTGGGCCCTGACACGGCCAGCGCGGACTCGCGGATCGCCGCCGTGATCGGCCAGTCCGGGCACCAGAGCACCATCGTGCGGGTGAGGGGGATGCTCATAGTGCCGCCGCCCGGGGAGAACGCGCGAAGGTGACCATGCCCCATGTTCGAACACTTGTTCTAGTAAGTCAATTGACACCTGATAACTGCGGCGTGTCGCGGGGAGCGCCGGGGGTGTCGGTTCTCAGCCCACCGCTTTGAGCCGGGTTCGCGGCGAATCGGCGGGGGAGCCCCACGCGTCACGGCCGACCTCGGCCACGGGTGCCTCTACGTCTCGGAACTTCTGCTCGGGATCGGGCAACCACAGTCGGGCGCTCTGCGGGCGAACGCCCACCCGAGAGGTCACCGTGACGGTCACTTGGCGTGCAGACAGGTGACCGGTGCCGTCGCCGATGCCGCTCCAGCTGCTTTCGGAGAGGCTGAGCATCGCCTCGCTCTGCGGCCACGGGCCCAGCACCACCAGGGTGGAACCGCGCTGGCGAAGTCGGGCCGACAGGCGGGTCACTTGGCTGTCCGAGGCACGTTTGGGCGGCCGGGTAACCACAATACCCATCACGTCGGCCACCGCCGAGGTGACGGCCAGCCACTGGTCGCCGGGGTGGGGCACAAGAACCAGCCGGTCGAGGTCGATGCCGAAGGAGGCCGCCGCCTCAACCCCGAACTCGGGGACCCCCACCACCGCACACCACGAACCAGCCGCAGACGGCCCGGCCAGCAGTGCCATCAGCAGCGTTGCCGATCGATCGACGGAGTACGTTGCCCCCTGCTTCAGCCCGCCACCCGGCAGTAGCCCGGCAATGGCGGGATGGGTGGGCACAAGGCGGCTGTCAAGCTTGGTCGCCTGCATCGAGCGGATGCGGTCCTGTAACTGCTTGACCGTCTCCGGGGCAGGCCGGGTCTCAACGGTGACTGCTGCGGATGCGTGGGCCATGCCCCCATGGTCGAACATACATTCGATGCTGTCAATTGCCACCGACATTCCGGCGACTTCCGGATACCAGCCGGGCGTGTCACCCGGCTCGTCGACGTCAACATCGCCCGATACGCTCGGGGGATGGCTGCGCCCCTTACAGAACAACTCGCCAACCGAGTGCGGCTCGTCCTGCGCCAGGCGGACCACCCGACCACGGCAGCCGGAACGGCAACGGCCTGGCGTTCCCAGCGCGACCGCTGGCTTGATGCGCTTGACCCTCGCCACAACACCGAGTTCAGCGATGGGGAGATCCGGTCCCTGATCGACTTCCTCGCCGAGTCAGGGCCAAGCAAGGCATCCCGCACTACCGCCGAGGAGTGGAGCACCGCGGTAGACGGGCTGACCCCGGAATTGCTGTTCAGTACCCGGTAGCGACGAGGGCGCTATCCGGGGATGAGACTCAGGAGTGGCCACCCAGATTCAGCTCGGACGGGTCGACCTCAATGTCCCCGACGTCGTCGGGTCCGCCCGTGCCCGGTAGTACCGTCACGTCGTCCGAATCTACGTCGGGGTCCTCGAGGGTTGCGCTCTGCGGCGAAGAATCCGCCTGTTTTGCCTGGATGTCACGGTCGTTGGTGTCGGCGTAGTCGTCCCCGCCACTGCCGGGAGGCGTTGCCACATTCTTGTCGTCGCTCATACAACGACATTAAGCCGGAACGACGACTCTGTCGAGGAATCGAGGCGGGTCAGCGAGGCGCAACCCGTCGGCGAAAATGACAAACGCTCGTGGAGGCCGCTATGCTCGAGCCAACACGGGGGACCCGCCCCGTCGCAGCACCAAGCCCTTCAATGGAGAAGACGCTATGAACATCCGCCAGGCCCGACTGGAAACCACCGCAGCTATGGTGATCCTCGCCTCGGTGGCAGTCGCCGCCTCGATAGCACTGCCCCACCTCGCGATGCTGATCTGGCTCCCCGTGGCGTTGATCCTCCTCGCCGCGGTTATGCGCCTGCTTGGCAAGCAACGCGCCAGCGCCCAGCTGGGTCGCTAACCCGTCGTCTCCGACAGCAGCCGGGGCTCAGCGGCCTCCGCCGCGGCGTCGGTTGCGCGCCTGGAGGGCGCCACGCGAGTGCTTCACCTGCGGCTTGCTGGGTTTGGGTGCTTTGGCGACGGGCGCTTTGGCCGGCGCCTTCTTCTCCGCAGCTTTAGCGGGCGCGGAGGCCACCGGGTCGCCCGTCGGGCGAAGGGCGCGAGAACTTGCCGCGGTACGCCCGCGCACGATGCCAACAAACTCTTCCATGTCCGGCGTCAGGTCGTCCTCGATCCAAACGATCGCGATCTCCGTGGTGGGGGCATCGACCAACGGCCGGGCCACCACGTCCTTGCGGGCGTGCAGCCGGGCAATGGACTGGGGCAGCCGGAGCATACCAACGCCCGCGGCGACCAGCTCAACGGCATCCCCCACCGATTCGGGGTTCTGTACGACATTCTCGCCGGCGATGTCGGCGAGGGTGAGCTCGTCGTGGGCGGCGAGGGGATGGTCCTTCGACACAACGATCACCGCCGTCTCCTTGTAGAGGGGGATGATGCTGAGCCCGTGGCCCTTCACTGGAAGGCGCACGAAGCTGAGGTCGGCCATACCGTCGCGCAGCACACTGACGGCGTCGGCTTCGGTGCCGGGGCGAACCCGCAGGGTCACACCGGGGTGGCGTTCCTCCCAGGCGGTGGTCCATTTACCCACGGTGACGCCAGGCACAAACGAAAGACTGAGGGTGGCCGGGAGGGCCGCTGCGGCTTCCGCCGCGGCGATTCTGGCGGTTTCCGCCTCGATCAGCGGCTGGGCGTCGGCGAGCAGTTGACGGCCTTCCGGCGACAGCTGGGTACCCTCGGCCGAGCGGTCGAACAGCTCAACACCGAGCTCCGCCTCCAGCTTTTTGACCGAAGAACTCAGCGCTGGACGGGAGATGTTCAGGGATTTTGCGGCACGGGTGAAGTGCAGTTGCTCGGCAACAGCGACAAAATGCCGCAGGAGGGTGACGTCCACGGGCATCCCATTTCTCTAGGCCGCGCTTATCGCGGTCAAAGGGACAGGTTACGCTGTCAGGATGAATCAGGAACGATCGCCGCAGTCCATGAAGCCGGCGACCGCCGCACAAAAGCTGGGGATTTACCTCCCCGCCGCCCCGGAAGATTTTCAGAAGGGCACGGTAACCCGTGAATTCCTGAACAAACTGCTGGCGTCGCCGCCCGAGTGGTTGGTCGAACTTCGCCTCACCGGCCCCCACCCACGACAGATCGTGGCCAGCAAACTCGGCGTGTCGGCCTCCGGGCTTGCCCGCGGTGGCGTGACCGACCCGTTGACCACCGCCGAGATCCAGGAACTGCTTGCCAGCCCGCCGGAGTGGCTCGTCCGCGAGCGTGCGACGCAGGCCGCCGTGCGCGAAGAACAGAAGCGCATCAAGGAGCGGGACGCCCAGCGACGCGAAGCCGCCGAGCAGGAGTAACGCTCTATACGACGATCCCCGACGCGGCGCAACCACCTGCGCCGGGGGTCGCTGTGCACTTTACTGTTCACGTCCGCGCCGACAGTCATGGAGCCGGGTGGATGTCGTGGAATCCGAAGTGACCATCGTGTGACCGTGGATCTACCCGGATACTGTCTGTCGGTGCTGGACGCCCGTCGACACTCGCCGAAGCGTTTGGGCTACGGCGGGTGCACACACGGTTCTCTGTATAAACCGAGCGTGTGTCCGGTGGGGGCTGCCCGCCCTGGCGGCCGCACGGGCAGAGGTAATCCCGGTTCACAAGCGGCACTTCGGGCGCAGGTCCCTCCGGTAGCGCAGCGGTGCCCCCAGCTTTACGCTGGAGACACCGACCGGCACCGGGGGTCCTGCATCCCCTCCTGCAGCGGTCGAGTCGGAGGCAGCTATGCGTCATCACTGGACACCGCTGGCCAATGTCTATATGGCGCTCAGTGCCGTAGGCCTGGTCGGAACGTGGATATACAACGTTCTCTCGATCGTGCAGTTGCGCGACTACGTCGGGGACTGGATCTCCAGCGGCCCGTCGGTCACGTCGCTGACCGTCGACATCCTCATCGCCGTCATCGCCGCCAGTGTGTTCATCGTCGTCGAGGCACGACGACTCGGCATGCGCCACAGCTGGGTCTATATCGTGCTCACCTTCGTGGTGGCCTTCGCCTTCAGTCTGCCGCTGTTCCTCGCCATGCGGGAACGCCAGCTTCAGGCACAGAAGGTCCACTCACAAAAAGCAGGGGAGCTGCGCTCCGGCAAGGCCTAGCCGCCCCAGATTGTGCGGCGTACTGTCGCCGATATGCCTGCCAAACACCGACTTCCCGTCCCTGCCAGCAGCCGGGTACCCACACCGGTGCGCACCTCGACCCGCGTGCGTGACCAACCGGCCCTCACCACCTCGTCTGGGCGAATCTGGCTTGTTCTCGGCGGTATCCTCGCGATCGTCGCCGTCGCATTGCTCGTCCCGATGCTGGGCATGGCACCGGCGGGGACAGCCCTGGTCTCCATCATCCTGATCGTCGCACTGTACGTCGGCATGCTGCTGTCCAGCCTGGTCCGACCTGCCAAACGCCGGCTCACGCTGATGGCATGGTCGATGATCGGCATTGCCGGCGTCGCCCTTGTGGGGATTGGCATGATCGCCGCTGCCCAGTGGGAAACCGTCGCCTGAGCGGAGGAGAGGACTACCGATGACCATCAGCGCAATCACCGAAACGGAGAGAAAGTACGACGTCGACGAAACGCTCCAGCTTCCCGCACTGGCCGGGTTGGGGGCGGCGGTCGCCGCAGAACCGGTGACGCTGCGCGCCGTCTACTTCGATACCGCCGATGGGCGGCTGGCGGCCCGGGCGATGACATTGCGCCGGCGTACCGGTGGCAAGGACGCCGGCTGGCACCTCAAATTCCCGGGCGACGCCGGTCGCACCGAATACGGCGTTCCCCTCGTCCCTGAACCAAAAAACGCCAAGCCCACGGCGCGCCACGACCCGTTCGGAACGGGGGAGCCCCCGGCAGAGATCCGCAACCTGGTGCGCGCCGTCATCCGTGACGAAGCGCTCATCGAGGTGGCCCGCCTCACCACCCGACGCACGGTGCTGACGGTGACGGTCGCCCCGCACACACTCCACAAGACCGGCACGAAAATCTCCAAGAAGCGCAAGAAGGGGTCGAAGAACGGCGAGGCGTCCACGCGTGCCGCGGCGCTGGATATAGAGCCGCAGGTTGAAATCGCCGACGACGTGGTGTCAGCCACCGACGTGCACACCGGCATCCTGCGCGTCTGGCGGGAGTGGGAGGCTGAACTGCTGTCCGGTGCGCCGGAAGACGAATCGACGCGCACCGCACTGCTGGATGCTGTCGAAGAACGCCTGCTGGCGGCCGGTGCATCCCCGTCCGTAAGCGCCTCGAAGCTGGCGCGCGCAACCGGGCGTACCAGCCTGCTGGCTGGTGCCGCTGCCTCCCCGCCGGATGGCACCCCGGGACCGGCGGATAAGGCCAGCACGGCCCTGCAGGTGGTGTCCCCGGTCCTGGCGGATCTCGTCACCCGGCTGGTAGAGGCCGACCCACACGTCCGTTTGGACGAGCCAGATTCCGTTCACCAGATGCGCACGCTCGTGCGGAGGCTGCGCAGCGTGCTTGCCGCGTTTGGCAACGTGCTGCGGGAAGACGCGACCGATCCCGTCCGGCAGGGACTGAACCGCCTCGGCGACGTGCTCGGTACCGTTCGGGACACCGAGGTACGGCGGATGCGGGCGGTCACCCTGCTCGAGAACGATGAGCCGGCCGAGCCGGGCGCCGACGTTCTCCGTGCCAGTGCGCTTCTGCACCGGCGGCTCGTCGACGATGCGCTCGGCGAGTACGGCGCGCACCTCGGCGAACTCTACGACTACCTCGATAGCGCCGAGTACTTCGCCCTGCTGGACGACCTGGAGCTGCTGGTTTCCCGGCCGCCGGTGACGGAGTCTGCCCTGCTTCGCGCCCGGAAGGTCCTGAAAAAGGTCCTCGAAACCCAGGGCAAGCGCGCCACCAAAAAGCTGGCAGCCGCGACATCCCCCGGCTCAGACGGAATCGACCTGGGAGCCCTGCACGAGGCCAGGAAGGCCAGTCGACGGCTGCGCCACGTTGCCGAGGCCCTCACCGATTCCGCGCACCCGGTGTTCGGAAAGAAGGTGGCTGCGCTCGGTGACGCCGCGGAGGCCGTGCAGGACGTAATCGGCGAACATCGGGACTCCGTGCTGTTTCTCGAACACCTACTCGACACGGCTGTGGAGGCGTCGAAGGCGGGGGAGGACACCGTGGGTTACGGCGTGCTGTCGGAACGCGAGCGGGTCAACGCCGCCGCAACCCTCGGGCAACTGGACGACGTGGTCGCCTCACTGCGGGCGGCAACGGAACGCTGACCTGGGGCCGCCGCGACGGAGGGGCTGGCGCCGCGGCCGCCGCCTTGGTATTGCTGGAATTATGACGGTGAAACTGAACAAACGAGCGTTCGACCATGCCGAGAAACTGATCTCCGACGGCCGGGTAGTGCGCGATGAACGAGACGACTGGAGCGAGTCAGCTCCCACGGCGGACGAGGAGAACACCTACATCGACAAACACGGGTTCGCTGAGTTCGGCACGTGGTATCTCGGTGTTGACGATGACAAACCGGAAGACACCAAGGGGCACTACAAATTTCCCTTCGGTGACTTCACGAAGGTCCGCCGGGGCGGGGTGATCTCGCTGGAGAGCAGGGCTGCGCAAAACGACCACACCGAGATCGCCAAGGCGGCCAAGTCGCTGTTGGACAAAATCGACGCCGACTGATCCAGCTGCCGGTGTCACTACCCTTGCAGTATGTTGCTGCCCGAAGTCTGCGTCTGTTACCTGCTCCGCACGGGCCCCGATGGTCGCGAAGAGGTCCTGCTCGGCCGCAAGAAGACGGGGCTTGGCCTCGGTCGCCTCGTTGGTCCCGGCGGCAAGCTCGAACCGGGTGAGAGCCCGGCCCAGGCCATCGTCCGTGAGGTGTTCGAGGAGGTGGGGTTGGTGGTCAAGGAGGACGAGCTCGAACTGCGCGGTCAACTCAACTACCCGTTCCCACACTCACCCCGGTGGAGTCAGAAATCGTGGGTGTTTGTGAGCAGGGTGTTCCGGGGGGAGGCCGTCGCGTCCGATGAGCTCGAACCACTGTGGGTGGATGTCGCAGACATCCCCCTCGATCGGATGTGGGACG
>JAODAO010000442.1 GCA_025463465.1 Glaciihabitans sp.
CCGCCGCCAAGAATCTCGGAGGCTTGGTCGAGCAAGGTGTCGCTGCCGTCCCCCGTCGCGGTGAGCACCACACGGGTGCCCTGAGCGAAGCCCTGCGCCATCACGGCCAGCAAACTTGCCGCGTTCACCGCGGCGGTGTTCGTCGCAGGATCTGCCGCTCCGATGGTCACGGTGAGTCCCGACGCCTTGACGGCCTTCACCAGGTCAAGGGCAGGGCGGGCGTGCAGCCCGTGCTCGCGCGTTATGGTGACGATCCGCTCCACGCTCACGCGTTGCTACTAACGGTGTCGAGCGACTCGAGCAGCTCGCGGCTCGCCGCAGTGATGTCCGGCCGGGAGAACAGGTCGCTGCCGATGCTCACCGCTATCGCCCCTGCGGAAAGCCACGCTCGGGCGTCGCCGAGAGCGATTCCGCCGGTCGCGGTTATGCGGGCGCCGGGCAGCACGGAGAGCAGTGTTTTCAAATACGGCAACCCGCCGATGTTCGCCGGGAAGAGCTTGGCCACGCCGTTCGCCGCCGCCGATCGAATCTCGTTGGGGCTGAAGCCACCCTCGATGAAAAGCACGCCGGCGCGATCCGCGACGAAGCGCGCCTCGGGAACGGCGAACGGGCTCACCAGGAACGCCGCACCCGCATCGATGGCCAGTTCTGCCGTCGCCGCATCCGTCACCGTGCCAAGTCCGACTGTGGCCTGAGGTTCGGAGGTCGTCCAGTGCCGTAGTGCGTGTTCCCAGCCCGGGGTCGTCGCGGTGAATTCGAAGGTGTTGATGCCCCCTGCACCGATCTGCCTCGCCCACGAATCGGCCTGGTCAGCATCTGCCGCCCTCACCGTGGGTGTCACTCGCCCTGCGGCGATGCGGCTGATGATCTCTTCGATACCCGCGCGCACGGTGGTCGAACCGCTCACGCGCCAGCCGCCTCAAGCAGGATCTCGTCCAGCCGGGCGAGAAGCAGCTTCTCTTCTTCGGCGCTCAGCGGCCGGGGATCGAGGGCGAGTTGGCCGGCGGCAGCCTTGTTGTCGCGCAGGTACATCGGCGGGTGGCTGGCCGCGAGGGCCGCGGCGATGCGGGGTGCCGTTGTTCCGGATTCCGGGCGGACGGTGAAGACGGTGCGGTAGATCTCACGGCCAGCATCGTCCTGTTCAACGACCGCTTCGATCCCGGGATGCGAAGCGAGTTGCGATGCGAGTCCCTGCATCCGGGCGCGCTGCGCGGTGCCGGCTGCAGCATCCGCATCCACCGCGGTGAAGACCTTGAGGGCCGCGATCAGCCCCATGACCTGTTCCTTGCCGACTTTCATCGGGCGAGCGATGCCGGAGTACTGGGCGCGCGCAGCCGTCATCAGCTCGGCGCTGCCGCAGACGATCCCCGAGGTGGGTCCACCGATGGCCTTACCACCGCTGAACACCACGATGTCCGCACCGCTGGTGGCCCACTTCGTGAGGTCGTCCTCGGCCGCGGCGTCGAGGATCACCGGTATGCCATGCTCTTTCGCGACCCGGATTGTCTCGGCGAGGGAGACCATTCCCTTGTGCACCGTATGGTGCGATTGCACGAACATCAGCGCGGCGGTGTTGGGTCCGATGGCGCCGGCAATGTCGGAGGGTTCCACCCGGTTCACCGAACCAACCTCGACGGCCGCGCCACCGCCGAGGGCGATCATCTGGGTGATGGGGGCACCGAAGTCGACAGCGTGACCCTTCTGGATCACAATCTCGAAGGGTCGACCGACGCGGCCGGGGAGGCCCTGGATCAACGATTTGTCAGTGCCGGCGATGATGGATGCCACGGCGATCGCGACTCCCGACGAGGCGCCGCTCGACACACAGGCGTCCTCGGCGCCAACAACGTCGGCTATCCACCGTCCGGCCTGCACCATCAGGTCGGCGATGACAACGTGCTCCCGGCCAGCGGCCGCCATCGCGTCTGTCACCTCCCGGCCGAGCACACTGCCGCCGAGGGCGGTCATTTTGCCGCTGGAGTTAATGGCCGGTTCGAGTCCGAGATCGTTATAGATGCTCACGGGGGTTCCGTTCAGTGTCATGCTGCGGGGATCTGGATCGTGAAGAAGGCGCCGGCTGCCATGGCGCCGAGGATCGCGCCTCCGGCCAGCGGTTTCTTCCACCAGTAGAAGAGGGCCGCGCCAATCAGCGACCCGATGCCGACCGGCAGCGATGCCGTGCCGGCGGAGATGATGATCAGCGGGCCGAGGTAACGACCGGCAGCGTTTCCGGCTCCCATCATGACGTCGGCACCGAAGGTGCTCTGTGCCCCGTTGGACGCGACGGTCGCCCGGCGGATGGCCAGGATGAGGAAACCCATCGCCAGCCCGATCGCCGATCCGACAATCAGGGCAAGCCAGAAATTTTCGAGCGGGGCGGTGATCCCCACCGACATCAGCATTGCGGGGATGCCGATGCCAACGCCGGTCTGGATGGAGCCGCCGATGTCGAGGATGCCAACCATTGGCCCCTCGATGATGCGCGCCAACATAAAACCAGCGCCGAAGGCTGCGGCCGCGCCGTAACCGTTGCCGTCGAAACCCTGCTGGAGCAGCGCGGCAATGGCGATCTCGTTGAACACGCCGGTGCCGTAGACGTAGAACATGTGGGTGCCGGCGAATACTCCGGCGCTGAGGGCGGCGATGAAGATCGGAAAGGCAAGCTCGGAGAGCCAGAATCCTCCCTGCCAGGGCTGCAGTTTCTCCTTCGAAAGGATGGGGGTGTCGATTGCCATGGTCTGCTCCTAGTTCGCCGGGGTTGTGCCGGTGACCCGATGGAGCTCGGCCAGCCAGGTGGGCACGGTCATGTTCAATTGGGTGAGCAGCGTGAAGTCCACGCCACGCAGGAATCCGCTCACGATGAAGAGCAGTGCGACTGCGGCGGTAATTGAGCGCGTCACCTTGGTCCAGCCGAGGTCGTCAACACCCTTGGCGATGACGATGCCAAGCACAATCCCGGGCACGGCGTTGCCAAACACCATGTGGGCGAGTCCGCCGAGTACGGTGCCCCACGCGCCGGCACGGCGGCCGGCGTCGATCGCTGCGAGCCAGAAGATGGCGGGCATCACGGGGTTCAACAGCCAGGCGGATGCCGGACCGAGGACAGCGCCCGCGACGGACCGAAGGCCCTCAGGGATCGCCGTCGCCGTGGAGTTGAGGAAGGTCACGAGGACCGCACCAACAATCGCGCCCAGCCAGGCCATCCGCCTCGGGTTGTGCAGCGTCTCGTCGAGGTTTTTGTTACGCCAGAGCGACAGGGCAGCTGCCCAGTGGGGGATGATCCGGTGGTCGACGTCGCCGGTGAGGGCGCCGGAACCGACGACGGTCGCCCAGGAGTTGAAGAAGAACCCGAGCCCAAACGACCCGTGCGCGATCGGGTCGTTCTCGCAGGCATTGAGTTCGCCGAGGGTGCGGAAGGCTCCGGCCCCCTGCACCTTGGGGGCGTGGAACATACGGGCGACTCCCGCTCCGGCGCCGAAGCCGCAGAGTGCGCCGATGATGATGGAATTGAAGATGATGACGAGCCACTCGCTCATGGTCGCGTCCCTTCCGTAATCCCGGGGGACGTCGTTCTGCCGCGGATCATCGCAGCTGGAGGAGGTGCTGGGTGAGGCTCAGCGACTCCGCGGTGAGGAGGAAATCGACGGAGTCGAGATCGATGTAGCTGACCTCGACCACCACCTGGGCGGTGAGGGCGAACTGGATGCGGGTGCGGGGAAACAGGAAGCCGAGAAATTTCTCCCTCTTGCGAAACTCGACCGCGGCCCCGATCTTCACGTCGATGGGCTGAATGCGGAAACAGGTACCCGACACCTCCGCCCGCACACTCTGCGGCACCTGGCGGAAGACGTCCGAGAGCGCGCGCTCCGGGGTGTCCCCCTTACCGGTGATCTTTGTGGTGACGGTTTCGGTCCTCATGCTGCCGTCACCTGCTTTTTGATCAGGGCGGTGGCGATGCGGAATCCGAGGTCCTCGGTGTCGAGGAACCCGAAGCCCAGTACCTGCTTGCCGACCTGCACGGCGGTGACGCCGGCGTCGGCGGAGCGCATGCTGTATTCAATCTCGTAGCCATACTTCGACCGCGCGGTCACGGCGCCGGCACCACCGCTGCCGCAGAAACTGATGCCGAGATCGGCTCCTTCCGCGTCCATCACGTCCCCAACCCGCATGTCACCGGCCGGGCCCGGGATAAGGACGGCCCGTACGCCGGCAGCCTCGATTCCCTTGGCCACCTGCTGGCCCTTGCCGAGACGATGGCCGACAACGATGGTGAGGGTACTCGGCCCTGCCGGGCCTCGAGAATGCAGATCTGACATAAAACGCCTCCGGTGTGGATGATCACGATGGGTGGGTGGAGCGATGATTTTCAGGGTGTGAGTCGTGCAATTTCGACGTGCATCGCGAAGAGGAGAACCTCTTCATCGGCCAACCCGCTGTTTCGGGTCGAGCAGTAGGGTCCGAGGGCCAGGCGCAGCCCCAGGACGGTTGTCTCGGGTATCTCCGGGAAATCGTCGAGATCGATTTCGGGAAGCTGATCGCGCGTCCTGATCCTGCGGGTGAACGCGAGCGAGTGGGCGGCGAGCGCGAGCCTGCGGTTATCGCTCAGGCCAAGGCCCCAGCCGATCATCAACTGCTCGACGGTCTCAACAACGTGGGTGACGTCGAGCCGGTCGTCGTCGCTGATGGGCATGTCGGCCGAGAGGGTCGCCAGGGCGGTGTCGACGCCGCCGCTCACGCGCGTGCCCCCGCCGTGCGCCGGTCGACGCCGGCGATAACGGCCCCAACAGCGGCTAGCGTGTGCGGCGAGGTGCGTGTGTTTCCCTCGGAGTCGGTGAGCTCGGTGGTGCGGCGCTCAAGGCGAAGCAGGCTGAGGTCGGCAATACTGCCGACCGCCAGGGAACCGAGCCCATTCCCTTCGCCGATCACGCCAGCCGCGTTTGCGGTCGCATAAGCGATCACCTGTGTGAGGGGAAGGCCCACGGCGATCAGTTTGCTGAGCGTAGTGACCAGGCTGTGCACCGGGCCGTCCACATTCTCGCTGTGCAGGTCGGTGCTTGCCAGGTCGGGTGCGAAGCCCTGCTCGAGCGCCCGCTCGAGCGTCTCGAACGAGAAGCTCGCGCTGCCGTGGCCCACGTCGAAGAGCACGCCGCGGTCGCGGGCGCGCCGGGCGGCGTCGCTGACAACACCCGCTTCGTCGAGGAGTCCGCCGCGCT
>JAODAO010000008.1 GCA_025463465.1 Glaciihabitans sp.
GTGATCGACTCTGGGGCGATGGTGCGGTAGCTCTGGGTCCAGTCGACCGAGAGGCCCAGGGTGCGCCACAGTTCCTCGAACTGCTTCTCGTCCTCGACGGTGAGGCGCTCGCACAGCTCGATGAAGTTGCGGCGGGAGATCGGCAGCTGGTCGGCCGCCTTGCTCGACGCGTTGTCGCCGCCCTCAAGCGGGGGCACAAAGCTGGGGTCGTACGGCAACGTGGGGTCGACCCGCACGCCATAGTAGTTCTGGACCCGGCGCTCCGTGGGCAGGCCGTTGTCGTCCCAACCCATCGGGTAGAAGATCGTTTTGCCGCGCATCCGCTGGTAGCGGGTGACCAGGTCCATGTGGGTGTAGCTGAAAACGTGGCCGATGTGCAGGCTGCCGGAGGCGGTCGGCGGGGGAGTGTCGACGGAGAAGATGTTCTCGCGGGTCGCGTTGTCGCGGTCGAACAGGTATGTTCCCTGGTTTTCCCACTGTTCACCCCACTTCGCCTCGAGGCCTTCGAGGGCGGGCTTGTCTGGCATCGACGAGGGCACAGTGGACATGGTTCTCCGTGTTTCTATGTGCGGCACCGAGTCAAGGGTGAGGTGCCTGAGTGTGGGATGGTGAGGCAATCGTACCCGACCGCTGCCAGCACACCCGGGCGCGGCTCAGTACTGGGCGAGGGTGATCAGGTTGCCGCAGGTGTCATCGAGGATCGCGGTGACAACATCCCCCTGCTGTGTCGGCTCCTGCACAAAACTGACGTCGAGGCCCACCAGCCGGTCATACTCGGCACGAATGTCGTCGACGGAGAACATGGTGGCAGGAATCCCCTGGGCCCGGATGCCGTCCTGGTAGGCCTTGGCGACGGGGTTCGAATTGGGTTCGAGTAGAAGCTGCACCGCATCGGACGCATCGGAGGACACCACGGTCAACCAGCGGTCCGCATCGGGATCCTCCCCGAGGGAGATGTCTAACTTGGCGGTGAAACCGAGAACGGAGGTATAAAACTCCAGGGCGTTCTGCTGGTTGTCCACGAACACGCTGGTCACGGAGATGGCGATCATCCCGGTGCTCCTTTCCTGGTTGCTCTTACGGTTCCTGTTTACTCCTCCGGCAGCGAACGAACCAGCTCCACGGTTTGACTGGTCAGGCGACCGGTGCCGTCGTCGAGCGTGACAGTGAAGATCTCGGTGTCGAGGCCACAGTCGTACAGGGCGTCCCGGTACGTGTCAGTGGTGTCGACGGTGCTGTCGGGATTCTGCTTGGCATTATCCGTCCCCGTGCCGAACCAGGCCAGGGTCGCGCCGGTAGACGACCAGCTGAAGGTCAACGGCACCAGGGCGATCTCATCAACGCAGTCGACCATCTCGCCGGTCTCGGGAGAAAAGTTGGTAAACACCGCACCAACCGGCACCGGGGTGGCCGTCGGGGTTGGGGTGGCCGTCTCGGTGGGGGTCGGGGTCGGCGTGGGCGATTCCGACGGCGTTGCGATCGGTGTGGCGGACGCGGTGGGGGATGTCGTCACGGACGGTGTGGCGGAACTGGTCGCGGTGCTGACCGGGGCAGGCGCCGGCCCGCCGGTGAGAACAAAAAACAGCACAACGATGGCGCCGATCAACAGGACACCGAGGACGATGACCGCGATCAGGGGGCCGCGGGACTTCCTGGGCGGTGTGGGTGGTGGCTCTGCCTGGTTGTGCTGGATGACCGGGGGCACCGGAGGAACGGCTGCGGCGGGGGTGGCGCGCACCGGGGGTATGACTGCGGCGCGGGGAATGAACTCGGTGGGTGCGTCTGACCCGGTGGGAGCGGCGGCCGGACGCTGCGGTGCCGGCGGCTCGACGAGTGGCGGCGGCGTTGCATCGAACCGTTCCGTGGGAGCGTCTGGCGCCGGTTGCGCGGGCAGGCGGCGGGTTGGTGCGTCACCATCCGCTTCGTCGCGCTTCGGATCGAAAGGATCGGTGGGGGTGTTGTCACTCACGATAACCTCGGCAATCGCCGCACGGTGGGTGCGGCGGGGCCAGCTTAGGGTTCCCCGCCGATTGTCATCGGCAACCTGACAACGGCGTGTCCGGATACGACCGGCAACGGCACGGCAGAACTACGCCAGGTAGGGCTACTCGGTGCCGCTGACTATGCCGGTTGTTGCCGGGGTCGGCAGGATTGGTTTCTTCACGGGCACGGTAGCATCTCCATCCGCGGCTGGAGCCCCATTGGTCGGCTTAGCCGTGGGTGTGTCCGATGGGTCGGCGGTTGGCTCGGTACTCGGGTCGTCCGATGGATTCGCAGAAGGTTCGTCCGACGGCGCTTCCTCTGGTGGAGGTACTTCCTCAACGGGATCCGGCACGACCACCGGTGGCACGGTGGCCGTGGGTGTCGGGGTTGGAGTGGGGGCTGCCGTCGGCGTCGGAGTTGGCGTGGGGGTCGCCGTTTCAGTGGGCGTCGGCGTCGGGGTTGGTGTCGGTGTCTGCGAAACGGTCGGCACCGGGGTGGGTGTGACGGATGGCTCGGTCGTCTCGGTGGGAACGTTGACCGGTGTCTCCTCGTCCGGAGTGGTGCCCCGCACAAAGAGGATCGAGAGAAGGACGACGATCGCGATAAAAAGCACCGCGCCGGCGATAACCAGGGTGATCATCGCGCGAGTCCAGACGAAGCCCGCCTTTTTGTCTTGATCGGTGCCATCGCCACCGGAGCCCGAACCTGGCCCAGCGGCCATGGAGGAACCCGTTGCGAATAGTCCTGTCGCGCTGGCGGCACCCTCGTATGGTGCCTCATCCTCGATTGGCCGGTAGGCGTACGTGACCGGTGGCGGGGTGGGCTCAGCCGAGCGACGGGGTCGACGCATCGGTTCGTCGTCGGACGGGCTGACCGCGGGGGGAGTGCTGAATGCTGTGGTGGCGGCGTCGTCGCCCGGGGCTTCGTCACCACGATCGGCGGTTCCCAGCAGTGCAGTGGGTAGCTCGGCGGCGGGCGGCTCGTCCACTTTGTCGAAGGCGGCGGTTTCCGCGACCTCCATGCGGGTCGTCTCGGCGTCCAGGGCGGGGGTCGTGGAGAAGAGTTCCGTTGCCGCATCGGTGGTGGGGAATGCCGTGGTCGCATCCGAAACGTCCTCTGATGCCTCAGTCGGGTCGTCCAGGTCCGTTTCCTCGTCCGACGGGGAATCGGTCGAAGGGGTGGTTACTGGCGGGATGTCCGCTGATGGTGTCACGGGCGGGGGTGTAGCGGCGAACGGTTTTGCTGCCGGCGCGGCCCCTCCGGCGAGGATGTCATCAAACGGTGGGGTGTACGGATTGGATCCGTCGTCGCCCTTTCCGTGTGTGGTGTTGTCGTCGCTCATGGATCTCCCCGGCCCCCTCACGGCAGGTCCGCAAGCGCGCCCAGTTTATCCGCACCACCCTGAACGTCCCAATTGCCCAACGTTTGTTGGTTAGGAGATGTGCTGCGCAGCAGCAACTCAGCCGGCTGTTGGTAGCTCCAGCGATGCCTCGTCCGGGGTGGACAACGTCAGCACGGCCTCCTCGACGTGTTCGTTCTCCTCGACCGAGCGTTCCACACCACGGAGGCGGATGGCGACGTGGGTCTCGTCTTCGTTGCCGACCAGGTCGACCGCGGCGACGAGGTAAACCCGCTCGGGGCCAACAAACTCGAGGTGCAGGTAGGTGACCCGTTGCACCTCGGGGCGCGAGAGCAGGAGGCGCAGCACCGCGACATTCACGTCGGCTCCGGTTTGCTGCCCCACGATAAACCGGCGGTTGCGGTCGATCAGGACGATTGCCACGATCGCGAGAAGGACACCGACCAGGATGGAACCGATCGCGTCGAAGACGGCTGATCCGGTGAGCTGATGAAGAAGCACGCCGATAAACGCGATCGCCAGGCCACTGAGGGCCGCCGCATCCTCGGCGAAAACGGCCCGCAACGTAGCGTTGGAGCTGGTGAGGACCTGCTCGAGGGTCCCGCGACCCCGTTCGTGGGCCGCTTTCCTCGACTGACGGAACGCCTGGGAGAAGGAGATGCCCTCGAGGACGGCGGAGACGCCGAGGACAAGATAGGCGACCCAGAAATCGGTCGCCGGCTCCGGGTTGACCAACTCCTGTATTCCCGTATAGATGGCAACAAGCGCCCCGGCCGTGAACAACCCAAACGCGGCAATCGTTGACCAGAAGTACGCTTCGCGACCGTAGCCGAGTGGGTGGCGGGAGTCGCGTTTCCCCGAACCGCGCCGGTCGGCGACAAGGAGGAAGATTTCGTTGCCGGTGTCGGCCCACGAGTGTGCCGCCTCCGCCATGATCGACGCAGATCCGGTCAGCCCGGCCGCGACGGTCTTAGCGATTGCGACCAGCAGGTTCGCCGCGAAGGCGAGGATGACGGTGAGGGAGATCTTTGCCATTTCGAGTGTTCCTGGTGGCTAGCTTGCGACAGTGATCCGTGCAGAAGAGGCACGAACGATGAGTTCCACGGGAAGTACGGTGCGCTGCTGGAGGCTGGCGTCCGGGTCGCGTAGACGGGCAAGCAGTCGCTCGATGGCGACACGTCCAAGACGTTCTGCATCCTGGTCGAGAACCGTCACGGACGGTTGCAGGGCGGATGCCATCGGGAAGTCGCCGAAACTGACGAGGGCGACGTCGGTGCGGCCAAGGGCTTGCAGCGCGGGGAAAACCCCGAGCGATGTGCGGGCGTTTGAGGAGAAGATCGCCGTCGGAGGAGATGGCAGCGCGAGCAGTCCCGCCACGATTCGTTCGGCGTCCTCACTGGGACCGAGCGCGATCAAGTCTTCGTTGTGGTCGAGGCCAACTTCCGACAGTGCCATGCGGTAGCCCTTCAGGCGCAGCTCGCTCGTTACGATGTTGCCGCGGTCGCCGATGAAGGCAATCCGACGGTGTCCGAGTTCGAAGAGGTGCGTAGTCGCGGTGTGGGCGGCACCCAGATCGTCCTCGACGAAACTGTCTGCGGTGATATTGGACGGCTCACGGTCGATGAAAATGACGGGAAGGTTACTCGTCCAACGCTCGAGGTAACCCTGATCGGATGAGTTGGGGGCGATGATCAGTCCGCTGATCTGGCGGCGAAGCAACGCTTCGACGATCCCGCGCTCGCGGTGGGGATCGTCGCCGAGCCCGGTCACCGCGATTGCCATGTCGTGGGCCTGCGCCTCTCGATCGATAGCCCGGATGACGGCGGCGAAAAATGGGTCGCCGATGTCGGGGACGGCGATTCCGACGACGGAAGCCTTTCCTTCTCGGAACGTACGAGCCAACATGTTCGGCACATAGTTGAGCTCTTTTATTGCATCCGTCACCCGCTGGCGGGTCTCTTCTGTGACGTGCGGGTCGTCGTTGAACACCCGGGAAACCGTTTTTGCGCTTACCCCTGCGCGGAGCGCTACGTCCTGCATCGTTGTCACATTTCCACACCTTCTCGAGCGCCGGCACGCACCTGGGCAACCCGCGGTTGCCGGCACAATCTTCGGGTCCGCAGCGGGGCCGTACTCGCTGGTCCGTGTGAGCCTCCATCATACGGAGCGCGCGCCGGCCGTCATTTAGCCGGGCAGTGCGTACACATAAATTGCCCGGGCTTTGACCTATTGACATCGATGACATGGCCGAGTACGTTCGGTCTTGCAAGCAGCTCCCGAAGTGTTCTTCACCTCGGAAAACTGCCTCACCCGCTCCGTTGATGTGGCGAAACCTCTCTGTCATCTGCGGGCTACCCAACCCACATTGACCTACTGGAGAGATGTCGCATGAGCACTGGAAACATTCCCGTCCTCGAGGCCAAAGGCCTGACCCGTAGTTTCGGCGCCGTGCGTGCGCTCGACAACGTCGACTTCGAGCTCTACCCCGGCGAGGTGGTCGCTTTGATCGGCGACAACGGTG
>JAODAO010000035.1 GCA_025463465.1 Glaciihabitans sp.
GCGGCGGCCTGGGCGGCAACCTGGGCCTCGACGCGGTCGCGCTCGTAGCCTTCGCGCAGGACACGAATGCCCTCGCCAACTCCACCATCGTGCACAATCACACCGTTGTCGAGGACGATCGTGCGGTTGCAGACGTCGGCGACCTGCTCGGCGGAATGGCTCACCAACACGATGGTGCGACCTTCGCGCTGGAACTGGCGGATCTTGTTCATACACTTCTGCTGGAAGGGCTCGTCACCGACGGCGAGAACCTCGTCGACCAGGAGAAGGTCCGGGTCGGAGTGCACGGCGACGGCGAAGGCCAGGCGCACGTACATGCCTGAAGAATAGAACTTCACCTGGGATTCGATGAAGTCGCCGATGCCGGAGAACTCAACGATCTGGTCGAAAACGGCGTCCGTCTCGCTGGTCGTCATGCCGAGGATCGCGGCGTTCAGGTAGACGTTCTCGCGACCGGACAGGTCGGGGTGGAACCCCGCGCCGAGTTCCAGCAGCGCCGCAACGCGCCCGCGGCGATACACGGTGCCGGTGGTGGGGCTGAAGATGCCGCCGATGACCTTGAGCAAGGTGGATTTGCCGGAGCCGTTGTGCCCGATCAGGCCAACGGTTTCGCCGAGACCGACCTCCATGGAGACATCCCGCAGCGCCCAAAAATCACTCTTGGACTTCTCGCGGTGGCGGAAGTAAAGGATGCGTTCCTTGACGGACTTGTCCTTGTGCAGGACAAAGCGCTTGGACGCGTCAACAACGCGGATCACCGGTTCCGTGTCGGTCTGGGTGGTGTTGGTCACGGCGCTCACGCTGCCTAACGTACCCGGGAAGCGGGTTTCGGTCACGTTGCTCATTCTTTACAGCTCCTGCGCGAAGTTGCTCTGGAGGCGGGAAAAGATTCGCTGGGCGATCCACAGAAATACCGCGCTCAGGGCGAGGGCGATGAACATCCGCAGTGCGAGATGCGGGGGCCAGTACTGGGCGGCGTCGCTGCCACCGGCGACCCACATCGCCTTCTGCATTCCCAGTACGGCGAGGGTAACGGGGTTGGCGAAGTAGATCTGCTCAATCCACGATCCATTGAGGGCCGTGTGCACAAAGCCCGAGCCGTAAACGATGGGGGAGGCCCAGAACACCACGAGCAGGAAGATCTCGATCAGGTGCTGGATGTCTCGGAGGTACACATTCAGGGCCGACAGCACCAGGGCAAGGGCGGTGCCGAGCACAATCATCAACACGATGGCCAGCGGTGCGTACAGAAGTTCGATATGCCACGGCGGTTTGCCAATGGCGAAGGTGGCAGCGACCAGGACGAGGAACTGGATCGCGAAGTTGAAGAGGGCGCCGCCCACCATGGAAAGCGGGAAAATCTCCCGCGGCAGGTAGACCTTTTTGATCAGTCCGGCGTTGTTGATGATCGAGGACGTACCCGAGCTGATGATCTCGCTGTACAGGGACCAGATTGTGAGGCCGGTGAAGACGAACACCGCGAAGTCGGGGATTCCGCGGGCGGCGCCGAGGAACTGGCCGATCGCGACGTAGTAGATGGCCAGCTGCACGAGGGGGCGCATCAACGACCAGACGATACCGAGGCTGCTGTTTTTGTACTTGGCGCGGATCTCACGGCTGACCAGGCGTCGCAGCAATTCGCGGTGAGCGAACACCTCGACGATGGCCGACCAGGTGCCGCGTCCGTCGCGGTCGCGTCCGCCGATTTCGACAAGCGGTTCGCTGATATGCCGCTGCGTAACAGCACCGGGCGATTTGTTGACCATGTCCACTCTTCCTAGCCAGAAACAGCATCTTACCTGCGCATGGCTGGCCCCCTCCGGCAGGGGGCGTTGCCGTGACCGTGCCGTCGGGTGCGCAGCAGAGCCGTCGGAGCTGTCAGCCCATCGTGCCACCGCACGGCCGCGAGCGTACGGAGACTCCCTCACAGAGGCAGGAATTTGTCAGTTTCCGATGCCGTCAGCAGGGTCAGAAATCTCGCACCGTGATTGCGCGGGACGACGCAGCCGGCCCATCGGAAGTGACAACCCGGCGGGGTGCCCCGCCGTTTCCGAGCCGCCGGTTCGGTGGCGACGTGTAAATTCGCTTCCGCTGGCCGGCAATCCTGCCGGGCAACGAATAAGAGAGTGTGGCCGTGAGAATAGTGCGAGCGATTGCCCGACGTGTGTACGCGAAGCTGCCGGCCCCGGCGAAGTCGGCCATGGCCGACACGGTGACCGCCCGGTCCTTCGCCAGCAACACCGCCGGGCTCGCCGTCAGCGCAGACACCCTCCACTGGGTTGCCGCCCACCGACGCCAGGTCAGCATCGTGATTCCGAGCTACAACGACTTTCCGCTGCTGACGGCAGCGCTCGCCAGCGTCGAAACCACCTGCGCCGACTTCGACTACGAGGTCATTGTGGTCGACGACTACTGCCAGGAAGAGAACAGCACGCTGCTGCGCACCCTCGAGGGCAGCCACAACGGCCGTGTTCGCGTGATCTTCAAGGAGGAACGCAAAGGCTTCGCCGTATCGGTAAACGTCGGGATGGCAGCAGCCCGCTACGACATCGTCCTGCTCAACAGCGACATCGTGGCGCAGCCCGGCTGGCTCGACGCTTTGCAGCACAGTTCGTACAACATCGATCCGAAGATCGGGATGGTCAGCCCCAAGCTGGTCTACCCGGACGGTCGGATCCAGTACGCCGGAACCTACTACGCGCGGGTGCTCGCCCCCCAGTGGTTTGGGCACCTCTACGTGGGCAGTGCCGCCACCCGCGCGCAGGCGAACGTGGCTGGCTACAACCGCTCCATCTCGGGCGCCTGCGTCTACATCACTACCGCGGCCTACGCGGAGCTCGGTTCCCTCGACGAAAACTTCTGGCTCGGCTTCGAGGACGTCGACTACGGCCTGACCGCGTGGACCAGGGGAATCCGCTGCTACTACGAGCCGGCCTCACTCCTCATCCACCACGAATCCGCCTCCCGCGGTTACAGCCAG
>JAODAO010000046.1 GCA_025463465.1 Glaciihabitans sp.
CGATAGCGGCGGTGGCGCGGCCGGTGGCTTGGAACAGCGAGGTGATGAGGCCGGCGAATCCGTTGGCTACCATCGCCACCGATTGTGCGGTGAGGATGCTCACACCGATCGCGAGCACAGAACTGTCAGCCGAGAAGGCGGAGAACACCTGGTCGCGCAGCACAAACAGTCCGGCGGCTGACAGCACGGTGACAGCGCCGACGGTGACCGACGCGACCCGGACGGCCGAGTAGAGGCGGGCCTTGTCGCCTTTGCCGTAGGAGTAAGCGAGGAGGGGCAGCACCCCGAGAGTGATGCCCATCACCAGGAACTCCGGCACCTGCACGATGCGGACGGCGATGCCCATGGCAGCCAGCGCGCTGTCTCCGTAGGCAGCGGCGAGGTTGTTCAGCACCAGCGAGGTGACGATGAGGAATGCGGACTGGAACAGTTCACCGACGCCCACCCCGAAAACCGGTTTGAGAACGGCGGGCGACAGCGTGAACCAGCGTGGGGCGAGGCTGACGTGTTCGCTGTTGCGCTGCAGCCAGACCACGAAGTAGGCGACAACGCCGAGGTTGGCGAGGCCCATGGCGAGGGCGGCACCGGCCACTCCCCAGTGCAGCACCAGGATGAAAAGTACGTCGAAGACGACGTTCGCGATGGTTGAGGCGATCAGGCCGATCATGACCTGGCGTGCTGCACCCTCCGCGCGAACGATCTGCTCGAGGCAGAACGCTGCGGCGAGCACCGGCACAAAGGCGAGCATCACGGCGGTGTATGCGCTGGTCGCCGATTCTGCGGCGGCGTCCGCGCCGAGCACCGAGACCAGGGGGTGCATCAGGAGCAGCCCGAGGCCGCCGAGGACGGCGCCGACGATCACGGAACCCCAGACGGCGAACGATGCGACGTGTTTGATCTCGCCCGCTTTGCTCGGGTCCTGCTCCGCCGATCCGAGCAGCCGGGAGATCAGCGCACCTCCGCCGACCCCGAACACTCCCCCGACGGCCATGACGAGGCCGAGCAGGGGTGCACCGAGGGTGATGGCGGCCAGCAGGACGACGCTGTTGTGGAGGGATCCGACGAAGCCGGCGTTGATGAGGTTGTAGACGGCGCCGACGATCATCGCGGCGGCCATGGGCACACAGAGGTGGATGAGGGCGCGCACGATCGGCGCTGAGGACAGGTACCAGCGGTTGCTGCCGAACGAGTCCGCCTTTACCGCAGAGTCTGTGCTGGGATCCGGGACGGGATCCAGGGTGGTCAGGGACGGGGTGAATGGGGACGCGGTGGATGGCGGCGGGGTGGCTGGCGGCGACGTGCGGGGTGTGGGTGTGGTGCTCATGACTGCTCCTTTCCGGGCAGGCTCGAGCGCGCGCCGGCGGACGCCGGCACGGCGGAGGGGACCTCAGGCTCTTCGGGCGCAGCGGAAAGCGCTGGCGCACTGGGAAAGCACTGGGGGGACTAGCTAGGGGAATTAGCTGGGGATCGAGAGGCGATCCAGCTGGGGAATTGGACTACCGGAATTCGGCAGGACTGGCGGTTGTGCCGCCGGTCCTCACCGGGTTATGACCGGCTGGGTGGCGGTAGTACGGAGGTGATTTTGGCGAGCAGGGAGTGCAGGGTGTCCCGTTCGGTGGCATTCAGAGGGGCGAGTATGGTCTCGTCGGCCGCGGTCATCGCTTCTTCGAATCCGGCGATGAGCTCAGCACCGACCGGTGTCGCGTAGACGCGTTTGGTGCGTTCGTTGCCGTCCTCGGTGCGACGCTCGACCAGTTCGCGTCGCTCGAGCCCCTGCAGGAGGCTTGAGACGCTCGCGGCGCTGGTGCGGGTGACCTGCGCGATGTCGCGCTGGCTGGTGCCGGGGTTTTTTTCCAGGTAGCCCAGCACAAACGCCTGCGGGTGACTGAGCTCGCGCTCCCTGATCCAGTCCTCGCCGGCCTTCATCTGGGCCCAGCCGATCCAGCGGACGAGCCCGAGGCTGGTGGTGAGGGGGCTCTCTGGTTCGTCCATAGTTAGAACTCTAATGGTTAGAGTTCTAACTGTCAACTCTCTAACGGAACCGGCACGATCGAGTCGGAGACGGTGGCTCGCGGTCGTGGTGGTGGATGGTGCGTGGTGTCACACCATCTAGCGGGAGCCGAAGGCCGTGGTCTCGCCCGTGTCCCCGTTGTCCCGCCCGTACCCCTGGCCATTCCCTTGGCCATACGCGGTGGTTGGGCCGGTGCCGTAGCCACCGGAGTTGCCGCCGGGGTAGCCACTGCCGAGGGCGCCGCCTCCGCTGCCGTGGCGGGGGCCGTTGTCCCCGGTGCCGCCGATCCCGCCGGTGCCGTTGCTTCCCGGGCGGGAGGCCGACTGCTGGCGGCGGGTGGAGACGAAGTTCTGGTTGGCTTCCATGAGGTCGTGCAGGACGGCCTGCACCAGGTCGGCGTTGGGCACGTCGGTGAGCACAACCGGGTGGTCTAGACCCGTGTTGATCTGGATGTTTCCGCTGCGAAACATCGACTGCAGCGCATTTTTACGCACCGTCACGTCGTAGCCGCGGCTGTGCAGGAGTTCCTGCCGGCTGCGCACAAAAAGTCCGCGGCGCAGCACAATCCGGCGGGTGGTGATGACGTAGCGGCGGCCCAGCCAGGCGAACATGGGAAGCAGCCAGACCAGGACGACGAGGGCGGCGCCGAGGCCGAAGATGGTCCAGTTCTGCCAGGCGGCGTCGAAGCTGCCGACAAAATAGGCGGTCACCCCCGAGATGATGACGAGAGCGAGCGATGGCCAGAAGAGCGCGCGGCCGTGGGGACGGAGGCTGGCGACTACGCGCTCAACCTCGGGTCCTGATGGTCCGGTTTCCGCTGACATGACTCATTCATACCGCAGATGGGTGACGTCCCCGGCGGCGACAGCCTGAAGTGACCCATCCGATGCACGCTTCACCACGAGTCGGCCGCTGGAATCCAGCTCGACCGCGATGCCCACCAGGTTGCTGCCCTCCGGCAGTTCCACCCGCACCCGGGCGCCCAGGCTGCTGCAGCGCTCGCTGACGGCATCGCGCAGGCCGCTGGCCACAGCATCCCCCTTCGCCTCGGTGAAATCGGCCAGCAGCGACCGCAGGTTTTGCAGGTAACCGGCCAGCACGGCGTCGGCGAGGTCCTGCGCGTCGCCCGGCGGCGTGCCGTCGAACTGCGCGCCTTCCAGCTGCACGCCTTCTAGCTGCAACGAGGTGGATGTCTCGGTCGGCAGTTCAGCGGCGGGGATGGCGAGGTTGACCCCGGAACCGATGACCACTCCGTCGGCGGTGGGGAGGAGTTCGGCGAGCAGGCCGGCGACTTTTTTGCCGGAGATGAGCACGTCGTTCGGCCATTTGAGGCTGACCCTGGCGGCATCGGCGTCGGGCAGTACGGCGGTGACCGCGCGGGTCATCGCGAGGCCCGCCATCAGCGGCAGCCAGCCGTAGGCGTCGAGTGGGAGGGGTGCACCGCCGGGGAGGGTGGGGCGCAGGAGGGTGGAGGCGGCGAGGGTCTGCCCGGGCGGGGCGATCCAGGCACGGCCGAGGCGACCGCGGCCAGCCGTCTGGTTGGTGGTGGCCACCACCGAGAATGAGGGCAGCGCGGCGGAGTCACGTTGTGTGGAGTCAGGTTGCGTGGAGTCGCGCTGGGCGGATTCACTGTGCGCAGGTTCACTGTGCGCAGATTCACTGTGCGCGGAGATCGCGACCTTTGCCAGCAGGTCGTCGTTGGTCGACCCGGTCTGTTCGCGGTAGTCGACGGTGGCGTGTTCGGCGTCGACAATGGCACTGCTGCGCGGGAATTCCATTCCTACAGGATGCCACCGCTGCCCGTTCACACGCGTTTCATCGAGCGCAGCGCCCGCTTTGAGGCGACCAGCGACCAGCGCACCGGCTGGCCGACGAGGTTCGCGACGGCGCCGGACAGGCTGGTGTCGAGGTGCCCGAAGGCGAGTTTGCGGTCCCAGGCGTGACGGAACGTTCCGCCCAGCCGGCCCCGGTACTGCTGGCGAAGGGGAAGCTGCCCGGCGGCGCGGCGGGCGAGGAGCTGCTCGACACCATCCAGCCAGGTGTTGTCTGACGGTTCGTGGAAGTAGTTCAGGTCGAGCCAGCTGGGGCTCGGCCGGCGGAACCGGCCCTCGACCAGGGCGGGTGAGCTGGCCAGCAGGTTGCTCGCCTCGAACACCAGGTTGATCAGCTGGGCGCTTGTGCCGAAGTCGTCGAGGGCGATGATCGGCACGTCGAGCGCCGCCGCCTCGATGGCGGCGGTTGAGCTGACGGTGACAAGGCCAACGGCGCGGTCGAGGTGTTCACGCATCGGGCCGGTTTCGATTGCGAGGTTGGGGGGAAGCGTTTCGGGGGCGATCCGGTCGGCCATCTCGGCCAGCAGCGTGTCAAAGGGGTACTTCTCGGCGTGGGTCTGCGGTTCCCCTGCGATACCGCGCAGCTTGATGACCACCCGCCGTGTCGGCTGGGCGCGCGCGGCGGCGACCAGCCAGTCGAGCAGCCGGAGGCGGTCGTCGAGTTCGCGGGGCACCTTGGCTTGCGCCGCGAAGATGATGTCGGTTTTGGGCTGCTCGGCCTCCGCGGATCCCGCGGGGTAGGGTCGCGGCAGAAACGGCAGGCTGGCGAGCCCGAAGTCCTGCTGCACCCCGATCCGCATGGCGAGCGCGCGGAAGTCGGCGATCTCGCGTTTGCTGTGCAGAAGGAAGTAGTCGCACTGCGACCGGTAATAGAGGGCCTTGGTAGTGGCGGGGATGGAGATTCCCGGCAGCCCGGTGATGATCACGGGGCGGGCGAAGCCGGCGTCCGCCGCCGCAGCGACGATGCCGCGCACCAGCACCCGGGCGACCTGCCCACGCACCGACACCAGCACAACGTCGGGGCGCAGCTGCGCCACCCGGCGCATCACCCCGGCGAGGTCAACGACGGGGGCGCCGGCCGCCGCGAAGCCGCTGCCGGCGAGCGCGGCGGACAGTTGCGCGTCGCTCGGCGTCACCGGGGTGTCCACCACCACAAGCTCACGCTGCCAGTGGCCCGGCATCGCATCGAGGACGGCGGCTCCCCACTTCACGTAGGAGTCGGAGTCCCCGATGCCGAGCACCCGCACCGGTGCCTCCCGCAGCGGTGCCTCCTGCAGCGGTGCCACCAGCTCCTGCGCTACCTCAACCTCTGCCACTAGACCGGGACGCGGCGCAGCTTCGCCAGCGGGGCAAGCTCGCCGGGGAATACCCGCTTTACACCGTCACCGAGGGCGGTCTCGAGGACCCGGATGTCGCTGACCAGCTCGGTGAAGGCGAGGGGCTCGAGCGAGGCGGAGTGGTCGGATCCCCACATCCCCCTGTCAAGGGTGAGGTGGCGCTCAACGGCGACGGCCCCGAGGGCGACGGCGGCGAGGGAAATCTGCAGTCCCGTCTCGTGACCGGAGTAACCGATCGCCACCCCCGCGTACCGCTGCTGCAGCGTGGTGATGGTGCGCAGGTTCGCCTCCTCGGGGGGAAGCGGGTAGGTGGATGTCGCGTGCAGGATGACGAGGTTGTCTGTGCCGAGAATCTCGACGGCCGCGTCGATCTGCTCGAGCGTCGACATCCCCGTGGAAAGGA
>JAODAO010000054.1 GCA_025463465.1 Glaciihabitans sp.
AGCAGCTGGCGATTGGCGTCTGCGAACATTGCGTCGTAGAGGGCCAGCTTGGAATCAAAGTACGCGTAGAGCGATGGCTGGCGCAGGCCTACCCGGTCGGCCAGGTCGCGCAGCGGGATGCCGGCCAATCCCTCTGTGCGGCTCAGCGCCCACGCTTCGTGGACGATCACGGCGATCTTCGCGGCCCGCCGCACGGCTCGACGGTCGGTTCCGGGCTGATCCGCCCCCGTCTGTGCTACTGCTGTCATGTGGAATCTCTATTTCCGATAGTAAATCTATATTTGATAGATAAGCCTACTTTGCTTCACTACGTCATGGGGCTGACGACGAGGAATGCGGCCGTGAAAAATCATTGCGGAACGGGTTGACAGCTTACCTATCAGCAATAGTCTTTCTATCAGCGATAGGTAAATACAGCTCCCCAACCGCTACCGCGATCCGAAGCATCCGCATCGAAGGAGACGTCGTGAAAACCGCATTTGTCCGCATCCCACAGGCGCGCCTCATCGGTACCGTGCAATGCGCAACGCATTCGCTCGATTCGGCTGTGGTCACCGGCAACCAGCGCAGGAAACCGTCGCTGAGTGTCGACGCACCACCTCCGGCAGCCGAACCATCGAGCGCTCGCCGCAGCGAACACTTGGCACGACACCATCGCGCATCCGCTGGCGCACTGATCCTGGGCGCCCCAGCGCCACTTGACCGCACTACGTAATCACTACAAACGCCCAATAGAGAAGGATCTGCCATGACCGCAATCACTACCGACATCTTCACGACCGATGCACGCTCGGTGCTGCACCGCTTTGTCAACGAAGTTATCAACGGACGCGACCTCGACCGCGCCATGGCCGAGGTCGTCGCGGAGGATTTCATCGAGCAGATCCCGTTCCCCGGACAGGGCCCGGGCCGGGCCGGGCTCGCTGACGTGCTTTCCGGGATGTTCGCCGGCTTTCCTGACCAGCACTGGACCATCCGCGACACGCTCGCTGAAAACGACCGGGTTGCGGCGTATTCGACGTGGACAGGGACGCACCTCGGCCAATTTATGGGAATCCCCGCCACGGGTAAACAGGTCAGCGTCGACGCGTGGACCATCGACCGGTACATAAACGGCCAGATGACCGAGAGCCGGTTGATCATGGATGTTGCGGGTCTTCTCGGTCAACTCGGTGTCCTGCCTGCCCCAGCGGCCGACTAAACACCAGCGAAGTTCGTCAGCGGCGGGTCGAGGCGGAGTCCGGGACATTCATTCCCGAACGTCGCTTCGGCTGTCGCTCGGCGGTATCAGCGCAGAGCGCGACTTATCGGATGGACACCCGGGCAACAGGTCTGCGATGCCACGACAGCGGGCCAGCCGATCCGGATGGACCGGCCGGAGGTGCTTCATGCTCAACTCCGCCGCTGCCGTGATCATCGGCGTGAATGGCGTCGCGCAGCCGGATCGACGGGGCATGCGCCGGCATGAAGCCGCCCGTTAGCGCCACTGGGCACCAACCCGATGCGCCAGACCCGTCATCCACCCACGGTCGAAATAAGTCCAGCAAGATTCACACCAAAAACCTGCAGTGCGGCGAATGCCGTTGCATACACCACGTAGATGCTCACGGGCACAAGCACGATCCACTCCCGGTATGAACCGGTGCGACCAAGGATCGGCAGGGCAATGTTGCCACCGCGCAGCCAGACTCCGCGTAGCAACGCGATGCGCAGCCACCATTTCGGCGGTTTCGGGACCAGCGGCCAGAGCAGCGGCAGCCCGCCGCGGGTGAGCAGGTCACCCAACAGATGTACGGCGTAGCCGAGGGTGAAGCACACGGGAAACCAGTCGTGGCGGTCCGGCGCAAAAAAGGCGACGAACATTGCCGGCACAATCGCCAGCTGCCATGCCCTGGTCCACTCACCCCGCGCAAGGCCCAGCGCCTTCAGGGCGACCGCGATTGACACCGCACTGATCGCGGCGGCACCGATACCCACAGGCTGGTTCCACCACAACGGTTCCCAGACCAGCCCACTCACGGCACTCGACAACAACCACGCGCAGACGACGGCGAGCAGGGCATGAAAACCATGACGGTGGCCACCCGACGCGTGAGAGATGCCGTGAGTAATGATCTTGCCCACTATCGGCACCGAATGGGCGATCGTCGCCGAGCCATGGTCTGCATCCGGCATCAGGGCGGCGCCCGCACAGACCAATGCTCCGACCAGCACCCCAACGGGCTCGACCGGAAACAGCCCAAGGCCGTGTCCCGCCGTAGCTGTCACGGCAAGCCACGCTGCCGCTCCCGTCATGGCGTGATGGGATCCCATCATGGCAATGGCACCGACTCACGCGGTACGACATCGGCGGGAGGGAGGGCTCGCGGCATTCGGGTGCAGGTATTCACAACTCCTTCACCTTACGAATGAGCACCGACATCCCCGGGCCGCGGATGGCGGGACAACCTCGCTTCCCGCCGCCGGGCATACGACCTGCACCTGTGGCAGGATTCCCCACAACGCCAAAGGAGGTACCCGTGGTTTCGCCCGTGACACTCAAGAGTTCCCGTTCGTTGGCGCCCATGGTGGACTACGCCTATTCGGCCAGCGCCCCCGCCGGCACCCGGTTGATCTTCCTGGCAGGAGCGTGTCCGCTTGGCGTAGATGGCCTCACGGTCTCGCCCGGAGACTTTGCAGGCCAGGCAGCACAGGCGGTGGCCAATTTGCGCACGGCCCTGGTCGAAGCAGGGGCGACGATGTCCTCCGTCCTGAACACGCGTGTGCTGGTCGCCTCGGCGTCAGCGGAGGACCTACGCATGGTGTGGGCCGTTGTCCGAGCGGCATTCGGGGAACACGGCCCACCCAGCACGCTGATGGGCGTCACGGCTCTGGGCTACAACGACCAGCTCGTCGAAATTGAGGCGGTCGCCGCAGCCGTGGACTGACCAGCGGGTATCGATCACCTGACGCAGACGCTGCACCGAGATGCGCCCGTGAGAGGTGCTGGAACATCGGCCGGATTTCCCGTGAATCTGGAAAGATTCAACCCCGATGAATGCCGTTGTCCCGGTAACCGGGAGGTATGGGCAGAACGTCCTGATGATGCTACAGCTCTCTCGATGGCGCACCAGCGAGGGGCTCCACGCGCTACAACACGGGCCCCCGGCTCGGCCGCCGTTCACCGTCCAGTAATCTGGGACGCTGGAGTGGAGCGAATTGACTGAGCGGAACTATGGGCGTGAGCACGCGTGAGTGATATTGCCGGCGAACTGGCGCGTGTACGCGAAGCCTTCGACAAACCGACCCTTCGCCTTCTCGACCGCAAATGGGCTCCGTTTGTGCTCGCGGTCTTCAAGTCGTCGTTCAGCCGAGACAGGCGAAGTGTGCAGTCCGACCTGCTGCATACCCAGGTGGATGCATATCTCGCCGACCTGCGGACGGTCGGCGCGGACGTGCCGAAGGGAAATGGTCGCGCCCTGTGCGTGCAGTGGATGAACGACCAGTGGTTGTACCGCGAAACGGGGGAGGGCGACGAGGAGTACTACTCCCTCACCTCTCATGCCCTCGAGGCGCTGCTGCTCGTTGACGGGTTGTCCCGCGACCGTGCCCTGATCAGCGAGTCCCGGCTGACCACCATCGTTGATACCGTCCGTCATCGCGCCACCGAGGCGAACCCCGATCGCGAGGAACGCATCCGACGCCTCGACGCCCAGATCGCCGATGCCACTCTTGAGCGAGAACGACTCGTTGACGGTGGCGAGATCATCACCGCCACCGACGACCAGATGTTTGAGGGCTACGCCAACCTCGTTGACCTGATTAGCCAGCTACCCAGCGACTTCAAGCGGGTCGAGGAGTCGGTAGCGGCGATGCACCGCCAGATCATCAACGATTTCCGCGGGGAAGAGCGCCCCATCAGCGAAGTGCTCGACGAGTACCTGCAGAAAACCGACACCCTGATGTCCTCAACCGCGGAGGGACGCGCGTTTGAGGGTGCGTTCGCACTGCTGCGCAACGACGCGCTGCTGCAAGACATCAAGGACGACTTCCAGGCGATCCTCGACCACCCGTTCGCCGCGAAACTCACCCCGGGCGAACGGCGCAACTTTCTCGGCACCGTTGGAGTGATCCGTAAGGGTATCAACGACGTCCTCACCCAACGCACCGGCCTCACCACCACCCTGCGTGAACACATCGTCAACCACGACGTGGTGAAGGACCGCGAGCTCGAACGCCTCCTGCGCGAGATCAACAAGGAACTCGCTACCTGGATGCAGACAGCAGGTCCCCGCTCCACCGTCACCGCGGAGCTGATGCCCGGGGGCCTCGAGATCGACCATCTCCGCGAGAAGTTTTACGACCCCCGGTCACACACCCCGCCGCCGCCACTGGCGGACGTGTCCCAGGATGCGCCGCCGCCGCCGAGTCTCGTCGAAATGCGAACCCAGGGCGGTCCGCTGCTCGACGACATGCGTTCCGCGATGGTGACCGCCTTCACCGCTGGCGGCGCCGCGTCGGTCGGTGATGCGTTCAACGACCTCGAGGCGGCGATGCGGCGCCCGGTAGAGATCCTCGGGGTGTTACAGCTCGCAACGCAGCTCGATGCTGTCGAGCGGGCGAAGCTGGTGGAGGTCTTTGAGACCATTCGACCCGACGGCTCCCAACGCCGCTTCGAGGTGCCGCGCATCATCCTCGAACCCCACGACACCGCGGCTCTGTCCGCCCTGAGCTACGGAACCGACATTGACTGAGCAGACGACCGATCCCGATCTCGACCCGACCGGATTCGCGTCCGACGACGACGACTTCGAGGGCGACGCCGTCGGCCTGGATGCCGAAACAGACAGCTTCTCGCTGTTCGAGGGCGACGAGGGTGGATTGACCGCCGACCAGCGCCGCGCCCTGGTGATGCTTCTAAAGCACCGCTACATTTCCGCGGCGCTGCAGCCGCGGGAATGGCGCACCGTCCTCGCGTCGCAGACACTGCTGAAGTCCCGCCTCAATGACCTGTTCCTCGACCTGCACGTCGACATCCAGTACGAAGTCGCCTTCAAACGCCAGGCCGCCGCCGAGGGCGGGGACCGCTTCCCAACCCTCCTCCACGACGTGTCATACACCCGCGAGGAGACCATCCTGCTGGTGCTGCTGCGCCAGCGTTTCCGCAGTGAGCGGGCCAACGGCCAGGACATCGTGATCGTCGACCGCGACAACCTCACCGACAACGTCGCTCACTTCCGTCCCAGCCACGCCACCGACCGTTCCGGGGATGCCCGCCGCGTCGCCGGCGCTGTTGATGCGCTGGCAAAGGCGCGGGTGCTGCTGAAAACTACCGATCCCGACCGTTTCCGCATCTCCCCGGTCATCGAGGTGCTGCTGCCGCTGGAGCGCCTGGCTGAGCTGTGGCAATGGCTGCTCGAGGAGAACGACGGCGACCACCGCCGCGACGATGCCGGCTCCACCAGCGAGGTCGACGCTGGCGATG
>JAODAO010000090.1 GCA_025463465.1 Glaciihabitans sp.
ATGTCATCGCCCGTATTTTTGCGCCGTAAATCGGCGCGCCTTGGCGTGGGAATCGCCATAGCTTCCCTCGCCGTTGTTGGCCTCATCATTGGGGTGCAGCTCAACGGCAGCACGGCGTCAGCGGAGACCCTTGACCCCGATGTGACCTCCGGCTGGAATCCTGAGCAGCCCGAAGTGACGTCGACGGCGTTCGTCTCGAGCGGGGTCGGCTCGATCACTGGTGTGCTGACCGACGAATCCGCGGCGCCGCTGCCCAACGTCGGGGTGGTGGTCTTCGACGCCAACCAGAACCAGGCTGCTTCTGGTTACACCAACGCCGACGGCAGCTACCTGATCAGCGGCATCACCCCGGGCAGCTACCGGGTGCAATTCGCCGACAACATCGACGGCTCCGACCCGTACGTGAGCCGCTGGTGGCACAACACGATCGGCGAAGACGGTATGCCTCACGTTGAACCAGTCGCTTCGGCCAACACCTTCGCCGCTGCCGGCGAGGTCGTCGTCCTTGCCGACGGCACAGCGTCCGACATCAACGCCCAACTTCACCTCGGCGCTTCCATCTCCGGCCACGTCGCCCACGGCGGGGATAGTGCCGACGATGAATTGAGCTCCGTCTATGTGACGGCGGCCGACGGCACCTGGCTCGGCACCGCCTACACCGACGGCGCGGGCAACTACACGTTCGGCGGTCTCGATGCCGGCAACTACACGGTCGAGTTTGCGTCCGGTAGTCCCAGCCATCTCAGCCAGGCCTGGAATGCCACATCGACGGCAACCTCCGGTGCCTCGGATTCGGCGGCGATGTCATTTACCTTGCACGCGGGGGAGGCGAAGATGGGGGTCAACGCGAACCTTCGGGAATCAGTGGCCATCAGCGGTACCGTGAGCGGCGTCGACTACAGCGGCAGCCAGCGCGCACAGGTGGTGGCGATGCGGCTGGTCGCAACCCAGTACGTGCGCACCGATGCGGTTGGCCCCGACGCGCAGGGCAGATACTCCTTCCAAGGCCTCGAGCCGGGAACCTACAAGGTAGGGGTGGAGGAGTGGACGACCTCCGACGGCGCCACCACCTACGCCACTAAGTGGTGGAACGGGTCCTCTACAGATCCGATGTCCCGGACGGAGATCGACGCCGCCGCCGCGGACGCCGCGACCTCACTGGAGGACGCATCCCCAATCGTGCTCGCTGCCGGGGCCACCGCGGAATCCCGCGACATCGTGCAGAGCGGTAGCTCGAACCTGATGGCGCTGGGGGAGGCACCGACAGTGACCCTTCTCGGCGAACCCATTGCCGGGCGGACCGTCACGGCAACCTTCAGCAAGTCCTGGGAGCCGCAGCCGGTGATGATGGACTACAGCTGGGAGCGCAACGGTGTCGCCCTGCCGGATCAGCATGGGATGAGCTATGACGTGACGCCCGCCGATGTCGGGACCACCGTCACGGTTGTGGTGACCGGATCCAAGGACGGCTACGGCAAAGAGATCATCACCGCCACTACCGAGGTGGAGGCCGGCACGCTGAGTGGCGCCGACGCCAAGATCAGCGGAACCGCCGGAGTGGGCCAGCAGCTAACTGCCGAAGCGGGCGGCTGGACCCCCGAACCCGTGGAACTGGCCTACCAGTGGCTACGCGGCGACAAGCTCATTTCCGGGGCGATCTCAGCAACCTACACACCCGTCAGCGGCGACGCAGGTTCGAAGCTCTCCGTCAAGGTCGTCGGAACCAAGGCCGGCTACACCTCGGCCACCCGCACCAGCACGGCTGTTACGGTGCCGAAGCTTCTGACCGCCTCGCCTAACCCCACGATCTCCGGGACCACCCGTGTGGGCACCATGCTGACCGCTGATGCCGGCACCTGGGCTCCCGCCACGGTCACGCTGGCGTACCAGTGGAAGCGCGGCGGTGCAGCCATCGCCAAGGCGACAGCCTCGACCTACTCACTGGTCGCCGCTGACGCCGGCGCAAAGATCACGCTGACGGTAACGGGCAAAAAGAGTGGTTACGGGACCGAGGTGCGTACTAGTGGCCCCACCGCAACCGTGCTGTCGGTGTTCACGGCGACGCCAACCCCAACGGTCAGCGGCACCGCGAAGGTCGGCAGCACCCTGACGGCGGAGCCCGGGACCTGGGCACCGGCGGGAATCACCCTCAAATACCAGTGGAAACGCGGCGGTAGCTCGATCTCGGGCGCGACCGCCTCCACCTACGCCGTTGTGGCCGCCGATGCGGGGAAAAAGATCTCCGTCACCGTGACGGGCACAAAACCCGGCTATGCCTCCAACTACACCACGAGCGCGGCGACGTCCATCAGCAACGTGCTGACGATAACACCGACTCCGAAGATCAGCGGTGTCGCCAAGGTTGGTGCAAAGCTGACGGCGACGCCGGGCACCTGGGCACCCGCGGGTGTGACCGTCAAATACCAGTGGAAGCGCGGCGGGACCGTCATCGCCAAGGCCACCGCCTCCACGTACACGCCAGTGGCGGCGGACGCCGGCCGCACCATCACCGTCACAACGACCGGAAGCAAGCCCGGCTACACCTCGGTGAGCAAAACCAGCAGCGGTTCACTCGTTGCCAAGGTGTTGACGGCAACGCCGACTCCGAAGATCACTGGGACGGCGAAGGTCGGCAGTACCCTGGCGGTGACCGCTGGCAGCTGGAAGCCGGCGACCGTGACCCTGAAGTATGCGTGGCTGCGAAATGGCACCGCGATCTCGGGAGCCACCTCGTCGAAGTACAAGCTGGTCGCCGCGGACAAGGGTAAAACCGTCACCGTGAAGGTCACCGGCTCCAAAAGCGGTTACACCTCGGTCGCCAAAACAAGCGCGGCGGTGAAGCCGGGGTAGTCGCACTCCGATTTCGACACGAGCTCCATCCCCGCCGCGCTGACGTGCGTCGGGTCCGCTGCTCGCCGCGTCTGCCAAGTAATGGCAGATGGATGCTAGGACGCAGACGCAGCATCTGAATCTTGAGGAATCCAATGATGCCCCGACACGGGCACATCGATCCCGCTGGGGCGACCAACTCGAAGAGTGACTGCGTGCGGGTCACTAGTCATTTCCCTAAAGGGGGGTAGACGGTTCGTTGCAAACCTAAGACATATTCAGCTAATTTGCAGGTAGTGTCACCGTTCTGCCTCTGTAGAGCCCGGTTGCCCGTAATTTTCCGCTGCTGAAAACCGAGGTTCGAATGACCGAGCACGCCCTGTCACGCCGTCCTGCCTTCCGCTCCAAGCTGCTGACGGCGATCACTACGGTGACGGTGCTCACCGCGTCGCTGTTGCTGGCACCAACCTCGGCCTACGCGGCGCCGACGGAGGCACTGAGCGCAGATCCGACGGCCACGTCCACCTCGGCTCAGGCGGTCGAAGTTGAGATGAGGACCACCGCGCCGGACAACGAGACGCCCACGAGCATCCCCACCCACGGCGCGGACGATTTGCCTACCAGCACCCCGATAAGTGCTCCCACCGCGACCCCTGCGGAAACTCCCACGCCGGTACCCGCGCCGCGGCACACCCAAGAGCCGACCTCAACACCGACACCCACCCCGACTCCCACGAGAGCGGAAGACAACGCACGGGTAACACCGACCCCGGCCACACCCGAAGCCACCGCGAGCAGCGGGAAGTCAGTGGGCATCGCTGAAGCCTCCGCGAGGATTTCTGGCACGGTTCTCGGCGGTGCCGCCGGCACCACACCCCTCAGCAACATCCGCGTGATCGCCTGGCAGGAAAATGGCGGCTGGAGTGCCACCACCGACGCGGCCGGCAAGTACGAGATCATCGGACTTGATGCCGGTAGCTACACGGTCGAGTTCAGCAGCAATGACGGACTGCACCGCTCTGAGTACTGGGACAATCAGCCCACCTCCGAGACCGCGACGAGCTTTGTCCTCACCGAGACGGGCCAGCGCACGGGGGTGAACGCTGTCCTCGCGCCCGCCGCGGTGGTCTCCGGTCGCGTGACCAGCTCCGCCGGCACCGGCCTCGACGGCATCACCGTAGTCATCTACGACGCCGACCAGAATTGGGTGGGCTACAGCTACACCGACGCCACCGGCGCGTATTCGGTTGGCAATCTGACACCCGGCCAACGAACCATCGCATTTATGGACTACGACGGGAACTACCTGAACGAGGTGTGGGATAACAAACCCTCCTTCGAGACGGCGACGATGTTCACGCTGACCGCTGGACAGAAACTCACCGGACGCAATGCGAGTCTGGCGACAGCGGCCACGATCTCCGGCGTCATCACGGATGACACCACCGGTAAACCCGTGCCTAACATCTCCGTCCGGGCTCTCAGCGGGGACGACAGCCCAGGTTCCGCAGATACCGACGAAAACGGCCGATACACGATCGGTGGCCTGCCCGCCGGGTCGTACACCCTCAATGTCTACAGCGACACTCACCAGACCGAGTGGTGGAACAATCGCACCCTCCAGCAGGACGCCGACTCCATCGCCGTCTCGGCCGGCCAAAAGCTCACCGGAAAAAATATCGGCGTGGCCCTCGCCGGGTCTCTCACCGGCACCGTCACCGATAGCGCCGGCGCCCCCATCCAGTCCCAGTTCGTTTCCGTCTTGAACGCCGCCGGCGAGGAATATCTGTACAGCTGGACAGATTCTGATGGGGTCTACATGATCACGGGGGTCGCGCCGGGGAAATACCGGGTCCAGTTTGGTCAAAATTCGAGCGGTGAAGAGTTCCTGAGCGAGTGGTGGGACAACAAAAGCAGCCTCGCCGCCGCTACCGTGCTCACGGTAGTCGGTGGCAAGGCCTCGACCGCGGACGCGCAACTCACCCGCGGCGGAACAATTTCCGGGACGGTCACTGGCACCGCCGGGGCTGCACTCAGCGACATCTACGTGAGTGCCTACAGCACCGACTCCGAGTGGCAGGGCGGTACGTCCACGGACGAGAAAGGCTCGTACACCCTGGTCGGTCTCACCTCGGGCAACTACACCCTCCAGTTTTTCGACAACGGTCAACTCAATCGTGGTTACCTTTCGGAATGGTGGAATGACAAGCCGACCCGGGAAGCGGCCGATGTGATTGCCGTTGTGGCGGGCAAAGACTCGACCGGCAAAAACGTCTCCCTGGCTACCGGCGGTGAAATCACGGGCAAGGTAACGGCTGACGCGACTGGCCTTCCAGTTGCCGGCGTCCAGGTCAGCGCAAGTTCCAGCGACAATGGCTCGGGTTACGTCCGTACCGAAACCGACAGCTCCGGCAACTACACCCTGACCGGACTGTCCGCTGATTCGTACTCGGTGTACTTCTCGTCCCAGAGCGACGTCCTGATGTCGGAATGGTGGGATAACAAGACCGAGTCGTGGTCCTCGGATCCGGTACAGGCCACCCCGGGAAGCACCACCTCCGGCATCAATGCGCAACTTGCCGCGGCGGGTGTCATCACCGGAACCGTCTCCGACAAGGCCGGGGCGGCCGTGGCCGATCTCGAGGTCACGGTCTACAGTGCCAATGGTTCGTCTGTGGCCAACGGCACCACCGGCAGCAACGGAAAGTACTCCGTCGGCGGGCTGCCCACTGGCAGCTACCGAGTTGGGTTCGGCACAAGCAACATCGGTGATTCGGCTTTCATCGCGCGCTGGTGGAAAGACGCGGCAACATTCGAGACTGCCACAGCGGTGTCCGTGGTGGCCGGAAAGAGCATCGCGGGGATCAATGCGACCCTGACGCAGGGTGCATCGATTTCCGGAACTATTCTTCACGCCGGTGCGGGTGAGGACATCCCAACCGGTTATGCCTACATCTACTCGTCTGACAAAAACTGGCTGGGATCAACCCGTACTGGCACCGGGGGTGAATTCACCATTGGCGGCCTTCCCCAGGGGGTCTACTACGTCGAGTTCGGCACGTCACTGTCGTCGTATGCGGGCCAATGGTGGAAGAACGCAAACAGCAGATCCGACGCCACGCCAATTACGGTTGCGGCGAGTGCCGCGGTGACGGGCATCTCCGCCACGCTCGAAATCGCCGGCTCCATCAGCGGGACGGTGTCCGGGGTAAAGGAGACCGATGACCCGTACCGGCCGACCGTCACCGCTTGGGTCAAAACGGCGAGTGGCTACGTCCCCGTGACCGCCTGGACGATCCGCGAGGATTGGACGTATACGGTCCCCGGGCTTCGCCCCGGCAGCTACAAGATGGTGGTCAGCGAATTTCATAGTCCCACCACCACATACCCGGAGAGCTGGTGGAAGAACGCGGCCGACATGGCCTCAGCCACGGACGTCGTTCTCGCCAGTGGATCCGACCTCGACGCGATCGACTTCACAATGGTCGATGAGTCGACCCTGCTGACCCTGCCCACCCCGCCGGTGCCGAAGATTGCTGGTACGGCAAAGGTCGGGCAGAAGCTGACGGGCAGTACCGCCGCGTGGAAGCCGACCGGCGTCAGCCTCAGCTACACCTGGAGCCGCAATGGTACATCGATCAGCGGCGCAACTGCCCTGACCTACACCCTCACTCCCGAGGACGCAGGCACCAAGGTGACTTTCTCCGTCAGCGGGACCAAAACCGGCTACCACAGCGCCACGGCGACCAGTGCGGAGACGGCGACGGTCACCGGGGGAGTGCTGACGGGCGTCGTGCCAACTTTCACCGGCACGGCGAAGATCGGTAAAACGCTGACGGCCACCAACGGAACCTGGGAACCGGCACCCGTGACGGTGACCCACCAGTGGCTGCGCAATGGCAGCCCGATCAGCGGAGCAACGGGCAAGACCTACGTCGTGGTCGCGGCAGACGCGACCAAATCGATTTCGGTGAAAGCAACCGGAACGAAACCCGGTTTCACTACGACTTCGTTCACCAGCACCGCCGTCACCATCGAGGGTGTGATGACCACAATGCCGACGCCCACAATCAGCGGGTCCGCGGTGGTCGGCGGCAAGCTGACTGCAAAACCCGGCACCTGGTCGCCGGCGACGGCGACGTTGTCCTACCAATGGAGTCGCGACGGAGTGATCCTGGCCAGCGCCACAAAGACCAGCTACACCCTGCTCGCCGACGATGTCGGAGCGAAATTCACCGTCACCGTCACCGGCACACTGGCGGGGTATGCCACGGTGCCTCGCACCAGCGCGGCAACCGCTGCTGTTGTACCGGCAACGATGATCGGCTTCGCCCCCACTATCTCGGGAACGGCAACGGTGGGCAAAACGCTCACCGCAACCGTGGCCGCCTGGTCCCCGGCACCGGTGGCGATCAGCTACCAGTGGAAGCGGGGCGGTACGGCCATCAAATCAGCGACGGCATCCACCTATACCCTCGTGGCGGCGGACGCCGCCAAGGCCATCACCGTGACCGTCACCGGGACCAAGGCCGGCTACTCGACGCTCGCCAAAACCAGCGGCAGCAAAACGGTAACGTCGATCCTGACTGCGACGCCGACCCCCACGATCAGTGGAACGGCTGTCCTGGGTGGCACGCTGACCGCAAAGGCGGGTACGTGGACGCCGTCGCCGGTGGCGCTGGCGTACCAGTGGAAGCGTGAGGGCGTCGTTATCCCGAAGGCGACCGCGTCAACGTACAAACTGGTTTCGGCGGATACCGGCAAGAAGATCACGGTTGCGGTGACGGGAAAGAAGTCCGGCTACGTCTCGGTCACCAAGACGAGCACTGCCACGACCGTGGCCAAGGTGCTCACGGCGACACCGACACCGAAGATCACGGGCACCGCCAAGATAGGGCAAACGCTGAAGGTGACCGCGGGAACGTGGTCACCGGCACCGGTGACCCTGAAGTACACCTGGCTGCGCGGGGGCACCGCCATCTCGGGTGCCACTTCATCCAGCTACAAGCTGGTCGCTGCGGACAAGGGGAAAATGATCACCGTCAAGGTGACCGGCTCGAAGAGCGGCTACGCGACAATCTCAAAAAGCACCACAGCGGTAAAGCCGGGGTAATCGACCTCAGCATCCACCTCGAGCCCTGAACCCGGCGCTCCACCGTGCGGTGGTTCCAGGGCTCGCTGTGTTTCCGCTTCGATTACGGATGCGAAGATGGGTGCCATGACGCAGACGCAGCATCCGAAGCTTGACGAACTCATCGACGTGCTCGCGAAGCTGCGTGCGCCGGGCGGCTGCGCGTGGGATCGCGAACAGACCCACGAGTCGCTCGTAAAGTACCTCATCGAGGAAACCCACGAACTCGTCGATGCGATCGAGTCCGGCAGTCGCGAAGACATGATCGAAGAGCTCGGCGACGTGCTCTACCAGGTCGTCTTCCACTCCGACATTGCCGCTCACACCCCGGGCGAGGAATTCACCATCGAGGACGTCGCCGCCAATATGACAGCGAAGATGGTGGGCCGTCATCCGCACGTGTTCGGCGACACCGTCGCGGAGACCTCCGATGACGTGGTTGGTCTTTGGGACGAGCTCAAGAAGATTGAAAAGCCCACCCGCACCAGTGTGCTCGATGGGATCCCGCAGGGGATGCCGTCCCTCGCGCTCGCCGACAAGGTTCTGGGCAAGGCGGAAAAGCTCGGCCTGATCGACCCAGATGCCCCGCCCGTCATCGCCGTCACCAGCGAGGACGAGCTCGGGCCGCTGCTGCTCGCGATCGTGACTGCCGCACGATCCAACGGGCTCGACGCCGAGCGGGCACTGCGCAGCACCCTGCGCGGGCTGCAGGACGAGATGCGCGACACCGAACGCCAGCTGCGTGAGGGCGGCGGCGACCAGGCGGACGCCGGCATCATCGGGTTCCCAATAGCCGACTGACGGACATCCACCTGCTCGTGCCGTTCGTGTTCTGACAGGGAGCGACGCAACAAAAAGGTCGGGCCAGCGCTCAATGCGCTGACCCGACCTATTTCGTTGACCGGTTTGCTTAGGCGATACGGCTGCCCTTGGCCAGGCGTTTCGCCGGGGTGCGGGTTCTCGACCAGGCGCCGAGCAGGGCGGCGGCGGCCAGGATGACGTGGATCAGCAGGCCAACGAACCAGCCGGGGGTGGTGGAGTTGATGATCTCCTTGCCGGTCGGAGAACGCTCGTCACGGTTGTCTATGCAGCCGTTGTAGGAGGTGTCGAGTTCCGGGGCAATCTGCACCTGGCGGACGGCGTACTTGATCTGGCCAAACAGGTCGTTCGGGGCCCCCTGGCTGTTATACGAGGTGGGCACGGCGTCGGCGAGCACCACGTAGGGGTTGGCGACGAGGATGCCCCAGAAGTGATCGAAGCGGGGGACTTCACTGGTGTACGGCTCCTGGACGATGCACTCGCCCGGGTCCTCCGGGTCGTCTGGGTTGTCGTAGGCGAAGTAGCTGCCGGTATAGCGAACGGTGTCCTGCACGGCGAGTCCGCCGAGGCCAAAGGCGATGAGGCTGCCGACGCTGAGCGCGGCGACAACGAGGTAGGTCACCACGAGGGAGAACAGGGGGCGGACGATGATGCCAGATAGTCCAACGCCAATCGCGGCGACGACTCCCAGTTCGACCGCAAGGACGAGCAGCGAGACGACCATGGTGGGGCCGGACACGTTGCCGGTGAACAGCGAGAAGATCAGGAAAGGTACCGAAGCGGCGAGGAACGCGAGCGCGGTGATCCAGGAGGATAGCCACTTGCCGATGATGATCTGGCCGGTGCTGACGAGGGTGACCTGGGTGGTGGCGAGGGTGCCGGCCTCCCGGTCGCCGTTGACGGCGTTACCGCTGAAGGCGGGGGTGACGAGGGTGCCGAGCAGCAGCACGAAGTAGATGATCGCCGAGTACACGGTGCCGCCGGTGTCGCCGAAGCCCTGCTGGAAGCCACCGATGGCGATGTTGCTGACAACGGTGACGATGGCGACCAGCACCACGTAGACCCCGAGCAGGATGAACCACGCGGCGCCGCGCACCCGCTGGCGTAGCTCGAGGGAGACGATGACGCCGACCCCGGAGAAGAAGGAGGAGAGGGCGCTCATCGCTGGGTGTCCTTACTGAGGTCGAGGAAGGTGTGTTCGAGGTCACCGACGGCGGGGGCGAACGTGCTGATGCGCACCCCGGCCGTGACCAGGCGGGAGAGCAGTTCGGCCGCGGCGGTTTCACCAGCGAGGGCGACGAAGAGCTCGTTGCGGTCGGAGCGGATGTCGTCGTTGGTGAGCCCGGTACTGAGAAGGGCGGCGCGCAGCTGGGCGCCGTTGGACGAGCGCATCCGCCAGACCCGGGAGGTGGCCGCACTACGGGCGATGGTCTCGGGGGAGGCCGTCACACCACGTTCGAGGTAGACGGCGGTGTCGGCCATCTCGTCGAGCTCGGCGAGGACGTGGCTGGAAACGAGGACCGTTTTGCCCTCGCTGGCGAGGCGACGAACGGTCTCACGCAGTTCGATGCGGGCGTTCGGGTCGAGGCCGGAGGCCGGTTCGTCCAGCAGCAGGACGGACGGGTCGTGGACCAGGGCGCGGGCGAGGCTGAGCTTCTGCTTCTGGCCGCGGGAGAGCACGCGGGTGGGCTGCTCGGCGAGTTCCTCGAGGCCAACCTGGTAGATCAGGACGTCGGCG
>JAODAO010000120.1 GCA_025463465.1 Glaciihabitans sp.
CGCTCGCACCTTTGTGCCGGGGGCCGGGCGGTCCCTCGCCGACTGCGCGGCTGCGTTGGGCATCGACCTGGCCAATGCCCACCGCGCCTCGGCCGACGCCCTGGCCACGGCGCAACTGCTCAGCGCATACCTTGGCCTAGACCCGGAGGACAGCCTTTGGCAGGAGCCCCTTGACCGAGCCGGTCACGTGCAGTGGCCGTCGCTTATGCCTACCAATGTGGGGTGGATGTCGCGACCGGACAGCCCCGAGAAGCAGATGCCGTTCCTGGAACGGATCACAGAGAAGATAGCCGAGTTCGCCGGCGCCAGCGAGCAGCTAGATTACCTGGCGCTGCTCGACCGATGCCTGGTCGACCGGGTCGTCTCCTCCCACGAGGCTGACGCACTGGTGGCGATCGCCGAGGAGCTGGGCATCGGTCGAAGCACCTGCGCCACCCTGCACAACCGCTACTTCGACACCCTCGTCGACATCGCCTGGTCGGATGGAATCCTCACCGACGCTGAGATCCTGGACCTGCTCGTCGTCGCTGACCTTCTCGACATCGGCACCGATGTGGTTGCCGCGGCGATGGAGCCACGAGCGGCGACGCAGGTGATGGTCGCGGCATCCACCCTGTTCGCCCTCTGCCACGGCGACCGGATCGTCCTCACCGGCGAGATGTCGCGTCCGCGGGCCGAGTGGCACGGCATCCTCACCTCCCGCGGTTACGAACCATGGCCAGCCGTCACCAAACATGTCGCCATTGTGGTCGCGGCGGACGTCGACAGCCTGTCCGGCAAAGCCAGGAAGGCGAAGGACTACGGCATCCCCGTGGTCACCGAGGAGTGGCTGGAAAGTCAGATAAGGGGGTAGACAGGAATAGACCAGCGTATGGAAGAAGCAAATTCGGTAATCGGCCACACGAAAATCACCGTAACGTGGTCGGGTGGCATTCGAACTTGCGCTTCGATTTATCTGGGTGCCGCCCCCTAGAAAGGTTTCGCCTTGAGCGAGGAATGTATCCACGGACTCGAGCTGTCACGCTGCGATTCCTGTAGTCCGCGTCCCACCCCTGTTGTGGAGGTCGCCAGCAAGCCCGCTGCCGCCCGCGCCAGGGCCATCAGCCGTCCCCAGTCCGCCACGCGGACAACCACCAGACGAGCCGCCCCCGTGGCCGGCGCCCCCAGCCGCGCCCTCGAGGACGTCGGTTCCCAGCGCATCTATCACGTCACACACGTCGACAACCTCGCCTCCATCCTCGAGTCGGGCACCCTGTTCGCCGACGCGAGCGCGGGCTGGGAGAAACGACCCACCGTTGACATCTCCGCCCCGGCGATCCGTGAGGCCCGCCGGGCCGTTCACGTCGATGGAGCAGAGGGCCCCACTGTTGCCAGCTTCGTGCCGTTCTCGCTGTCGCCGAAGTCGGCGGTGTGGGAGGCCCTTGTCGCCGGCAACAGCGACCCACGGCTGTCGGCTGCTGGCGCCGGCAGCGTCGCCTCCGACTTCGTGATGCTGGTCAGCACGGTGAAACACGTCCTGGAGCTCGACAACGCAGCGGAGTCCAACTCCGCCGTTGTGGTCACCAACCGAGACGCCCTGCACCCGCTGACCCGCTTCGCGGTCAGCCGCGAGCCGGCGGAGCGGATGATCCGCTCTGTCCGCACCGACGAGGCTACCGACGCGCTGCTCGAGGCAGAGCTCCTCGTTGAGGAGTCGTTCTCGTTCGACCACATCACCCTCATCGGAGTGGCCAACGACCGTGCCCGCGACGTCGTGAAGTCGATCATGCGCGACGGCCCCTACATCACAAAGGTCGCCGTGTACCCGCCGTGGTTCCGTCCGGCCGAGGACGACGGGAACGCTGCGGAATAAGCTGCGACGCCCCGGCGCCAACCGTTGTGGTGCCCGGGGTGATCAGAGCTGGATGACCAGCCAGCTTGTGCCCTCGCTGTCCACCTCGACGGTGAAGCCCAGCTCGGTGTAGTCGGGGATCCTCGGCAGCCCCACGGTGATCCCACCGGAGACCTCGCCCACCACAACGGTACGCATCCCCGCGGCGAGGCCGGCGGCAATTCCCGCCTCCGCGTCCTCGAACACCACGGCGTCGGCCGGTTCGATCCCCAGCAGTTCGGCGGCACGCAGGTAACAATCCGGTGCCGGTTTGCCGTTGTCCACATCGTCGGCCGTCACCACAACGGCGGGCAGGTCGATCCCGGCGACAGCCATCCGTACCTCGGCGAGAGCCAGCGGGGCGGAGGTGACCAGGGCGACCGCGTCGCGCGGGAGGGCGTTGGCGAAAACATCGGCGCCGGGAAGTGCGATGATGCCCCGTGTCTGTCCTATCTCGAACGTGGACAGGTCGTGCGCCTCAGCCCGCACGTCGACATCCACCGGCCCCCACTGCAGCACGGTGTCTTTCATCTGCCGGCCGTGCGAGGTTTTCAGGATCTCGCCGACGTCGAGGCCGTGCCGGTCGGCGAACCTCGCCCACACACTCTCGACCACGGCGGTCGAATCAACCAGGGTCCCGTCCATGTCGAACAGAATGGCTCGCGCTCGGATCGTTGTTGGCTCCATCGCACCATTGTCGCCCACCCGGCGGCGAACGCTTATGGTCGATCAGTTGATGCAGGCCCCGGCGGCGTAGGTGGTGGCCTCGCCGGAGTTGTCGACGGCGCTGTCCGACAAGGGACCGAGGGGTTCCTCGGTGGTCGCGCCGCCTGACCCGGTGGGGGCGGCCGGTGCCGCGGCCGCCGGGGCAACCACCTCCAACCCGTTCTCGCCGATGACCACGGTGATTCCCGTGTGGCCAGCCGTTTCGGTGATGGTCGCGCCGGGCAGGACGGCAGCAACCGCCTTGGCGGCGGCCTCCTGGCCGGGGGCACAGAGGATGGCGCTGACGGTCGTGCTGTCGGTGGATGTTGGGGCGGTGGTCTGGAATCCCTGCGCCGCGAGTTCTGCGGTGAGGACGGCGGCGGCCCCGTTGACGGTGCCACCGTTCTGCACCGTGACCGTCACGTCGCCGGGGGCGGCCGCCGTGGCCTCGGAGTAGTCCGTGCTTGTGCCCATGATGCCGTTGATAAACGCGGGCATGGCCGCGGTGTCGACCTCGACGATCGACACCTCACTTCGCCCGACGGTGATGGTGGGGGTGCCGCTGATAGGGATGGTGGCCGAGGCGATGTTGTCGGCACCAACCCCCTGCAGCCGTGCGGCCAGGTCGAGGAAGTTGAGGTCGGGGTCGGTTTCGATGGAGGAGCTCACCGAATCGAGCACCTTCCGCAGCTTGCCGGGATTCAGCAGCGTACCGGCGGAGAGGATCTTTCGAGCCTCCACCGACAGGAAGTACTGCTGGCGCACCTGGCGGTCGAGGTCACCGTTGGGCAGGCCATGCCGCTGGCGCACAAAGGCAAGTGCCTGCTGGGCGTTCAGGGTCGACACCCCCGCCGGCAGGTCAACCGTCGAATAGGGATCTTTGACGGCGTTGTTCAAGCACACCGTGACGGGGCCGAGCGCGTCGACCACGTTGTAGAAGCCCAGCATCGACACCCGCACGTAGTGGTCGATGCTAATGCCGGTCATGTCCTGGATGGTTTCGATCAGCAGCTGGGCTCCGCCGCTGGCCCCGCCGCCGTCACGACTGCCGAATTCAAACGCTGCGTTGAGTTTGTTCTTGCCAAAACCGGGAATGGCGACCCAGGAGTCCCGCGGGAAGGAGATCATCGTGGCGGTGCCGCCATCGGCAGGCACGTGCAGCACGATCATGGTGTCCGTGCTTGTGCTGCCGCCGTCCTGTTCCGTTCCGATCTGGGCCAGCTGCTCGGCCGTGGCATTGTCCGGGCGGTGGTCGTCGCCCACCAGCAGGATGTTTTCGCCGTCGGCATCGGAACCGGCGGAGGCGTTGGTGATCGCGTCGACGTGGGTGACCCCGCCAACAAAATGCTGGTAGTTGTAAAAGGCATAGCCGGCGGTGGCGAGGATCGCACCGACCACCAGGATGGCGAGCCAGCGCAGCGCAACCCGGCGACGGCGACGTACCTTACGGCGACGGTTCTGGCCCGGTCCGTGCGGCGACGGCTCGTGGACAGGCTGCTGCTGCGGCTGCTGCTGCCGGGGTAGCGGCGGAAGCGGTTCGTACGGGGATCGGGGGTTGCCCCCGTCCGCGCTGTCAGCGGAGGGCCCCGACGCGAAGGGAACGTTCGGTCGATAGGTCACACCACACCATACGCAACGGCGCCTGTGGGGAAACCGTTGCGACACCCGCAATTTACCGCACGAAGCGTCGCCGGGCTCGGCAGTCTCCGGACATCGGTAACGTAAAGGGCGCGGCAGTGGCGGATTACCGCCGCCGACGCATCCACCACCGCACCGTTCCACCGACCTGTTGCAGGAGATACCCATGGCAGCACCGCGCATTCTTATTGTGGGCGCCGGCGCCGTCGGCGGCTTCTTCGGAGCCAGGCTCGCCACCGCGGGACGCGACGTGACATTTTTGGTGCGACCACAGCGTGCGGCGCAACTGGCCGGGGGACTCACCGTGCAGACCCCCACCGAAACGTTCACGACCGCTATTGCGACCGTGACGGCCGACGACCTTCCCGCGATGGCGGCGGCGGCGCCATTCGATGTTGTGGTGCTGACCGTCAAGGCATACGGGCTCGAGGCGGCGCTGGCCGACATCGCCCCGGCCGTCGGCCCCCGGACGCTGGTGCTGCCCCTACTGAACGGTATGCGCCATCTCGACGTGCTGCGCGAGAGGTTCGGCGCCGACCGGGTGCTCGGCGGGCTGTGTGTGGTCGTCGCGCAGTTGCAAAACGACGGCAGTGTGCGCAAGATGATGCCCCAGGCCTCCATCACGTTCGGTGCGCCGCAGTTCGCCGAACCCACCGAGGAGTTCACGGCTGCGCTCGACCGGGTGGATGTCGCGCTGGCGGGCGCCGGGTTCCGCAGCACCCGCGCAGACAACATCGAGGCGGAGATGTGGAAAAAGTGGGTGATGCTGGCCTCCGGGGGAGCGCTCGGCTGCCTGCTCGGCGGAACCGTGGGGGACATCGCCGCCGTCCCCGGTGGCACTACGACGGCCCGCGCCATCGTAAGCGAGGCCGCCGCCATTGCGACCGCCGCCGGCTATCCGCCTCCGGAGGCGCACCTGGCCAGCACCACCGCCATGCTCAGCGAGGCCGACTCGTCGTTCACAACGTCGATGTACCGGGATTTCATCGCCGGTTCCGCGACGGAGGCCGACCAGATCCTCGGTGACCTCGTCGGGCGGGCGGCGCAGCTCGGTGTGTCCGTGCCGTTGCTTGCGGCTGCGTACGTTCGCCTGTCCGTTGCGGAGCGTCGCCGCAACTGACCGTCGGCCTGGACGCTGGGAGTCGATGGGATGATCCCACTGGCCTGCCGCCCACCAGGCTGAGTCGTAGCCCAATGTTGGGTTGTAGCGCCATGCTTAGTTGTAGCGTCAAGCTTTAGTAGACTGGCGCCATGGAAGATGTGCGCTGGCTTACCCCCGGACAACTTGAAGCCTGGCAAAAGCTCGTTGCCGTTGTGGAATTGCTGCCCGGCGTCCTTGACGGCCAGCTGCAGCATGACGCAGACCTCACCCACTTCGAGTACTTCACCCTCGCTACGCTGTCCGAGGCGCCCGATCGCACGCTGCGGATGACCGGCCTCGCGTCGAGGACCAACTCGACCCTGCCCCGCCTGTCGCACGTGGTATCGCGACTGGAGAGGCGGGGTTACGTGGAACGAACCCCCTGCCCGGAGGACCGGCGCGCTACCAACGCGATCCTCACGGATTTGGGCTGGGAGAAGGTGGTCGCCACGGCTCCCGGCCACGTTGGTACGGTGCGGGACAACGTGATCGACGCCCTCGACGACGGGGATGTTGCTGACCTTGACCGCCTGATGGCCCGCATTCTCGGGAAGCTTGACCCCGACGGCAAGTTCGGGCTGCACCCGCGCCCCTGAACCCGGCGCCACTGAACCCGCACCCCTGAACCCGGCCGCGGCCACTCTCAGCGGGTCGAGGTCAACCGTTCGAGGGCGGTGGTTCGCGATCAGCGGTTTGCGGTCAGGGAGTCGTCGTCGATCCTGACGACGTTGTAGGTCGAGTCCAGCTCGACGTCGACGTCGGTTCCGTCGGCGAAGGTGACCTCAACCTCAAACGCGTGGTCTGCATCGTCGCTGCGGTCGATGTCAGTGACGGTGCCACCCGTGCCGCCCGCGGCGGCAATCGCGGCCTCTGAGGTGCTGGCGACCTCGGCGTCGGTCAGCGGTACGTCCTCGGGGTCGACCGTGGTGGACGCCGCAGCATCGCTCGGCGCGGTGCTTGACGAGGGGGATGATTGTTGGCCGGAGTCACCCGTGTTCGACGTGGCGGCCCGGTCGTCGCCGTCTTGGTTGTCGTCGGCGCGATTGACGTTGTCCAGGTCGACCCACACGACGTCGAAGTTCTTATCAAGCGCGACGTCGGCATCGCTGCCATCGCTCAGGCGCACGTCGACGATGTAGCTGTGGTCGAGGTCGTCACTGGTTTCGGCTTCGCGCACGGTGCCGGAACCCACCTCGGCGAGGGCGGCGGCGCTGGCCTGCTCGAGGGTCGATCCGCTGAGTCGGTCGTTGTCGAACGGGTCGGTGATCAGTACGGCGGCACCTCCGATGACGACGACGGCTCCGAGTGCTGCTGCGCCGATCCATACGGTCTTCTTGTTCACGGTGTTCTCCTCATGGTGTACTTTCGTACGCTTCGTTCGGGTGGCCACGCGCTGCTGCTGCGCGGTATAAACACAGAGTGCCCGGAGGGTGCTGAAGTGAACCTGAAGCCTCCTGAAGACGCTTTCAGGAACGGCGCTGCGGCCCAAAGGCGGCTGTTCCGCGACGCCAACAGCTCAGCGCGAACGGCTCAACGCGGGCAGACCGCTGACGGGCGGTGGGCGGTGGGCGTAATTTTTCTGGTGCTACGCGTCGGGAGCAGCGGGCAGCCGCACTTCGACGCGGGCGCCCCCGAGGGCGCCGGTGCCGATGACAACAGACCCGCCGTGGGCGTCGACGATCTCGCGCACGATGGCGAGGCCAAGCCCGCTGCCGCCGGCGTCGCGGCCACGGGCATCGTCGAGACGCACAAAGCGTTCGAAGACCCGCTCACGCTGGGCCGCCGGCACCCCCGGCCCGTCGTCCTCAATGGCCAGCAGCACCGTTCCGGCGGATTCGGCGAGGGTGAGGGTGACAGCGCCGACGGCATGCCGAGCGGCGTTATCGGCGAGATTGCGCACCACCTGACCGAGCAGCCCGGCATCACCGCTGACCCGCCCTGCCCCGATGCCACTCGAGGTGATTCGCAGCTCGCTGGAGGAGCGCAGCCGGGATGCCTCGGCGAGGAGGATGTCGTCGAGGTCGACGTCACGCTGCGCCAGCGCCAGGGAGTGTTCGTCGGCGTGAGCGAGCAGAAGCATGTTCTGCACCAGGCGTTCCAGCCTCGCACCCTCGTCGAGGACGGCATCGGACAGGTCGCCCGGGCTCACCCGGTCCGGATAACGCTTGGCCACCTCGGCAAATTGGCGGAGGGACGCCAGCGGCGACTTCAGTTCGTGCGACGCGTCGGAGATGAACCGTCGCTGGGCGGTCTGGGCGTTGTCCAGCCGGTCGAGCATCCTGTTCATGGTTTGCGCCAGCCGCCCGATCTCGTCGTTAGAGCCGGGGTCCGCGATTCGACGGTGCAAATTCGTGGCCGTAACAGCATCCACCTCGCGGCGCATAGCTTCGACGGGGCGGAGGGCTCGCCCGGCCACAATCCAGGTGGTGGCGGCGAGCACACCGAGCAGCACAACCAGCGAAACCACAACGAGGGGCACCACGGTGGCGAGGGTGTCGTTGACATCTTCCGTGCTCGCGCCGGTGATCACCACCAGTTCGTCGTCGCCGGAGGCGTCATCGGCGATGTCGACGTCGTTGCTCACGAGGACAAAGTCGGAGTCCTCATCGGCAATAGCCAGAAACCCCGTGTCGTCTTTACCGCCGGACAACAGCGGCGGGAGGGCGCTGGCGTTCTCGCTGGCGGCGAGAACCTCGCCACTCGTCGAGAGCACCTGGTAGAGCTCGTCGTCATCCTCCTCCGCGCCGGTGAGCAACCCAGCGATGCCGGAGGTGGTGAGTTGTGCCTCGATGCTGGCCGCGTGCCGGTCGGCGGAGGACCGCACACCGTCCAGGAGCCCGTCACGCACCAGGCTGACGAAGACAACGGCGCCGAGCACCAGCGCGATGCCCACCACGGTGACAGCGCCCAGGGTGATCCGGGACCGCAGGGCACGGGTGCGAAGCGAGCGCTCAGCCACCGTTGCTCGCCAACCGGTAGCCAGCACCACGAAGCGTCTCGATGGCCGCGCGGCCGAAGGGGCGGTCCAGTTTGTTGCGCAGGTGCCCGATGTACACCTCAACGATGTTGGGGTCACCCTCGAAATCGTCATCCCAGACGTTGTTCAGCACGTCGCGCTTGGAAACCACGTCGCCGCGGCGTCGGATGAGGTATTCCAGTACGGCGAATTCCCGCGCGGTCACCTCGATGACGGTGTCGCCGCGCCACACCCGGCGGGCGGCGGGATCCACCCGGATGTCTCCGGCCTCCAGCACGGTTGGCCGTTCGCCTGCCCCGCGGCGCAGCAGGGCGCGGATCCTTGCGAGGAGGACGGAGAAAGAGAAGGGTTTCGTGAGGTAGTCGTCCGCTCCGGTGTCGAGTGCCTCGATCTGGTCCCATTCGCCGTCTTTCGCGGTGAGCATCAGGATCGGGGTCCAGTTTCCATCGGCGCGCAGCGTCTCGCATACGCGGTACCCGCTGATGCCAGGCAGCATGATGTCGAGCAGGATGATGGAGTACTGCTGCTCCCGGGCCATCCACAGCCCGTCGGTTCCGTTGGCGGCGACGTCGACGGCGAAACCCTCCGCCTCGAGCCCGCGACGCAGCCCCTCGGCCAGCCGCGTCTCGTCCTCAACAACCAATACCCGCACTGTGTCCCACTTCCCGTCGGCCCATTCTTGCCGAACGCCGCTGAAGCCGCGCTGAAGCGGCCTGACGCGCGGCGTGTTCCGGCGGGACCGATGAATACAATCGACAGCACGCTGTTGTTCCCAACGATTGGACACCCCGATGGCTCTCACCGATACCGAACAGCTCGCCTTCGCCCTGAACGAAGCCAGGGTCGGCCTGGCCGAGGGGGGAGTGCCGATCGGCGCCGCGCTGATCGTTGACGGCGAGGTGCTGGCCGTTGGCCACAACCAACGGGTGCAGCTCGGCAGCTCGATCCACCATGGCGAGACCGACTGCCTGGAGAACGCGGGCCGGCTGCCAGCGAGCGTCTACGCCAGGGCGACCATGGTCACGACCCTGTCGCCCTGCGATATGTGTACGGGGGCGATCCTGCTCTACAAGATCCCGCGGGTGATCGTGGGGGAGAACAGCAGCTTCTTCGGCGGGGAGGACTACCTGCGCCAGCGCGGGGTCGAGGTTGTGGTGCTCGACGACGAGGAATGCAAAAAGCTCATGGCTGACTTCATCGCCGCGCAACCGGGGCTGTGGAACGAGGACATCGGCGAGGAGTGACGCTGGCTGCCACCCGCGTGGCGCGCTCCGACTGGCCGTGGCCGGCGGTTGGATGAACTATGAGCGCAGACATCCCCCTCGACTATCTCCCCCTCCTCACCGAGGCGAACTACGGCCATCTCGGCACGGTGCGCCCGGACAACACGGTGCAGGTGAACCCGATGTGGTTCGAGTTCGACGGCGAGAACATCCGGTTCACCCACACGACCAAACGGGCGAAATTCCGCAACCTGCAGGCGAACCCCTCGATGAGCCTGTCCGTTATCGACCCCCAGAACCCCTTTCGTTATCTCGAGGTTCGTGGTGCCCTTCTCGACGTGCTGCCCGACCCGGCTGGGGAGTTCTACGTGCGCCTGGGCAGGCGTTACGGTAACGCGCAGCAGCAGCCACCCGCCGACAGCCCCGACCGGGTGATCCTGGTGATGAGCGTGGAGAAGACGACAAAGCAGTAGGTTGTTCGCCGTCTAAAATGCCGGTCGCTAGGCTGGTGGCGTGAAACGCGCACGCATTATCTTCCAGTCCGTCGCGGTCGCCGCGGTGATCCTCGGTGTCTCGAGCGGCGTCGGCTTCGGGGTGGGCCCGGCCGCCGCGACCTCGTCCTCCGATGGCGACTCCGTCGACAACTTCCGGTTCGCCTCCTACAGCGGCGACTACTACCTGGAGCGTGCCGCCGACGACACGTCGAGGCTGACTACCGTCGAAACGTTTGTGGCGCAGTTCGATACTCCGAACCAGAATCGCGGCATCATCCGCGCCATTCCCAGCGACTACGACGGGGTGGCGCTCAACCCGCGGGTGCAGTCGGTGGTGGATGAGGACGGTGTTGACGTTCCGTACGAGGAGGAATCGAGCAACGGATTCCTGGAGCTGGCTCTCGGCACCGACGAGTACGTGCTCGGTGCAACGACCTACACGATCACGTACACACAGGACAACGTGGTGCGCTTCTTCGAGGACACCAACTCCGACGAGTTCTACTGGGACACCAACGGTGTCGGCTTTGCTCAGCCTTTCGGTTCCGTGAGCGCTCGGGTGCACATTGATCCCGAGCTGGTACCGGCGCTCAGCGGCAACACCGCCTGCTACGTCGGCCCGCAGGGCTCTACCGATACCTGCACGCTGGAGATGCAGGGGGAGGTCTCCGACACGGTCTTCTCCGCGACAGAACAGGGCATCGGCCCCGAGGAGAACGTCACCGTTGTGGTCGGCTTCGCCCCGGGCACCTTCGACATTCCGGAACCCCCGAAGCCCGCCGCCTGGGCGATTGTGCTTCCCCTCGTCCTGATGATCATCACCGGCCTTGTCGCCATCGGTGCCATCGTCACCCGCGTTGTTGTGGGTCGTGACCACCGCGGGCGCGGCATCATTGTTCCCCAATACAGCGTGCCGACCGACACCAACCTGCTGCTCGGCAGTGACCTGGTGAAGCGCGGCGCCAACGCGGTCGCCGCGACGTTCGTCAGCCTCGCCGTCCGCGGCAACCTGGTGCTGGCAGACGAGGGCAAGGATTACTCGCTGCGCTTTGTCACAACGGAGGGGATGGACGACCAGGAGATCGCCCTTCTCACTGCCCTCTTCGACGGGTCGCCGTCCAGCGGTGACGTCAAGAAGCTCGGAAAACCAGAAACCGCGCTGGCCGGTCGGATCAAAAAGGTGACGGACACCTCCCGCGGTTACGCGATCACCCGCAGGTGGCGTGCCCGGCCCAACTGGGTGGCCCCCGTCGCGCTGCTGTTCGTCAGCCTTGGCCTGTTTGTGCTCTCCCTGCTGGCATTCATCGCCAATCTTGTCTGGTCGCCGGCCCCGTCCGCTGTCGGCCTTGCGGTGATCGTGCCCGCCATCGTCGGTGTGCTGGTCGGTATCGTCTGCGCCGTGCCCGCAAAACCCCTGACAGAAGCCGGCGCGGAGAGGCGCGACTACATCATCGGCCTGCGTGATTACCTCGCACTCGCCGAGGCGGACCGGTTCAGGGTGTTGCAGTCCCCGGACGGTGCAGAACGCATCAACGTCGACAACCAGGCGGACATCGTCAAGCTCTACGAGAAGTTGCTGCCCTGGGCGGTGCTCTGGGGGGTCGAGAAGCAATGGGCAAAGGAACTGGCCGTGAAATATGAGACGACCTCCGAGCCCACCTGGTACGTCGGCTCCAGCGGATTCAACGCCGCGGTCTTCTCGGCGTCGATGTCGGGCTTCCGTACCAGCGCAACCAAGTCGGCAACTCCGGTGTATACCAGCAGCGGAGGTGGCAGCGGCTCCGGTGGGTCATTCGGTGGCGGCTTCTCCGGCGGTGGTGGGGGAGGTGGCGGCGGCGGCGGCCGCTGAGCCCCAACAATTCAATCCCTTGAACACGGTTGCCACAAAGTGAAGGATGCTCAGGGACTGAAGTGCCCGGCACGGCCGATCCAAGGTGGCGAACATGGCAGAGCTCACGGACCTCGAACTGCAGGACATCGAGCGGGCGAACGCGTCCGGGAGAACACCGGTGGTGTTTGCGCACGGCCTGTGGCTGCTGCCAGGCAGCTGGAGAAAGACAACACGGCGCCGTGGGCGATCGTCAGCGCGTCCTACGAACGGCAACGCCATAACGACGCGGTGACGGAAATCATCTCCATCCCGGGTCGCGGCCACTCCCTCACCATCGATTCCGGCTGGAAAACAGTGGCGGACGAGGTCCTGCATTTTGTGGTGGAGAACTCCGGGGAAAAGTAACCGGCGCGCTGCCGGGCCGCGACCCCACACATCCACCCCAATTCCTCCGACCAGGGCGCTGGGGTGGATGTCTGTCGGCCTACGCCTCGTCCGGTGGGGTGAAGATTGCCTCGATGGGTTGGGCGAACAGCTTCGAGATGCGGAATGCCAGGGGGAGGGCCGGGTCGTAGCGTCCGGTTTCGAGGGCGTTGACGGTCTGCCGGGAGACGCCGAGCTCGTCGGCAAGTGCCCCCTGGGTCCAGCCTTTGTGCTCCCGCAGTTGCTTGAGGGTGTTTCTCATCTCGAGGCGGGATCACTTTCTGTTGGAAATCGTTGTGGCGACGAGCCAGCCGGCCATACCAAGGCTGAAGATTATCCACCCAACGGAGGGCACGCTGAGACCCGCGATGCCAAGCATGCCCAGGGTGATCGCAGAGATCATCGCGACCGCGAAGCCGATGCCGAGGCCGCGCAGCAGAACCAGGCGCTGGTAGTCGTCGATGCGCTTGATGTGGCGCCACAGGGCGACAACGACCCACAACATCGGGACCACGGGCAACACCGCCCAGGCGTAACGCCACGGGCTGTCACCGTCGAGGCCGCCCCATATCATCACCGCCATCAAAATAACGGCATAGCCGATCATGCCGATCAGGAACTCTCGGAGGTAGGCCTTGTTCACGGCACGTTCGCCGACGCTGGCTGCTCTGCTGTCAAGGTTGTTTGTCATGTCACCATCCTGGTTGGCCGGGATGAAGGTGTCAAGCACCCTTGTCAGGCAATTCGTTTCTGCGTTGCGAAGCGCGTCAGGCCGGTGCCGAGGCGGAGATGCGGACCGTGTTTCCGGAGGGGTCACGGAAAGCGCAGTCGCGCGGCCCCCACGGCTGGTCGATGGGTTCCTGCAGCACTTCGGCACCGAACTGGCGAAGCCTCTCGAACGTGGCGTCGAGATCATCGGTGCGCAGAACAATGATCGGGAGGACGCCCTTGGCCAGAAGGTCCTGGAGGGCGTCGCCGTCGGCTTCCGACCGGCCCGCGTGCGGAGGGGAAAGCACAAATTCGGGGGCGTCTTGGCCACCACTGCCGAGGGTCACCCACCGGAACGAGTCGGAACCGACGTCGTTGCGAACATCGAGGCCGAGGCCATCGCGGTAGAAGGGAATCGATTCGTCAACGTCGGTGACGGTGACCTGGCAGTACTGGAGTGAGATCGTCATGGAACACACGTTAGAGCGGGGTGGCCGCCGACACTTCTCTGATCCTGCTCCGTTGAGCGGGGTCCTTGTCCACCCGCGCCGGGCGCATCGCCACCCTGGCAACACAGCCAGGCATCGCGTTAAGAGCTGCATGGTCCCGCGCCCGGTAGGCGCTGGGAGTCTCACCGACAATCTCGGTGAAGCGGGTGCTGAACGAGCCGAGCGAGGTCGACCCCACCGCCATACAGGCGTCGGTGACGTTGACGCCGGCACGCAGCAGCGCCATCGCGCGTTCGATGCGCCGGGTCATCAGATAACTGTATGGGGTCTCGCCGTAGGCGGCGCGGAACTGGCGGGAGAAATGGGCCGGCGACATCAGGGCACGCTGCGCCATGGTGGGCACGTCCAACGGGCGGGCGAATTCCCGGTCGATGTAGTCACGCGCCCGGCGCAGATGCGCGAGGTTCGCAAGGATCTCAGGGGTCATAACTCCACAGTGTCCTCCTCTGGGCGCCCGCGCGCCAGAGCCGATGAGTAGCCGGTGCGGGCGACGGATGCGGGAACACAAAGTTGCGTCCGGTACGCTCGTGGCAACAATCACGGGAGTAACAAATGTCCAGCTATGTGTACGGCGGCGCCGCCGATATCGACCGCGCGATCGCCCTTCTTGTTGACCTCGACAATTCCCAGCGCAATGCGCTGGCGGTATTGGAGATCGACGAAGCCATCGACGAACTGCAGCGCGAGTACACCCTGGCCAGCGCCGACGCCGCCTACCAGCCGGACGACAGCTTCATCGAACGCCTGAGTAGCTACCTCGCAATGGCTGATGACCGGGAGAACCCGCGCCTGGCCTAACTAAACATCGGCGGGGCGTCGACTCCGTAGACCGGTCTCTTTACACTGGCCGGATGGCGTCAACACAGCAGGTGTCAACGGTCACCCTCCGGCTCTACGACGGGCGCTCCCTGCGGGTGCACACCAGTGGCAGCGGCGCCGGTGCAGACGCTCCCACCATCCTCTGGCACCACGGTTCCCCACAGACGGGCGCCATCCTCGCGCCGCTGCGTGAGGCGGCGACAGCGCGCGGCATCCGTCTCGTCTCTTACGGCAGGCCCGGCTACGGCGGCTCGTCTGAGCTGCCCGGCCGTACCGTGGCGTCAGCCGCCCACGACGTCGAACGGATCCTCGACGCACTCGACATCACGTCGGCGGCGATGCTCGCGGCGTCCGGAGGCACCCCTCACGCCCTCGCCTGCGGTGCGCTGCTGCCCGGTCGGGTGAGCGCGCTGGCGTGCCTCGGCAGTATGGCGCCCTTCGGCGCCGACGGGTTGGACTGGTTCGCCGGGATGGCGACCGGTGGGGCCTCGCTGCGCGCAGCAACCCAGGGGCGCCGGGCGAAAGAGCTCTACGAGAGCACGGCAGAATTCGATCCGGACAGCTTCGTCGACCGGGACTACGCGGCACTCGACTCCCAATGGAGCGCGCTCAGCGACGACGTGCAGGTCGCAGCGGCCGCCGGCAACAACGGGCTCATTGCCGATGACCTCGCGTTTGTCGCGCCGTGGGGTTTCAACGTGGTGGATGTCCTGGTACCGGTGCTGTTGGCGCAGGGTGGCCGCGACCGGGTGCTGCCGTTGGCGCACTCGCAGTGGTTACTCGAGCACCTTCCCGACGCGGAGCTGTGGCTACGACCCCACGATGGCCACGTGTCGATTCTCGATGCGAGCGCACTGGCAATGGACTGGCTTGTGCAGAAGGCCCCGGCTCGCTAATTCTCGTGGACCGCTGAGTCTCATGGGCCGCTGGGTCGTGCGGGGTGCCACGGCTCACCGGTCGGTGGCGGGGCGGAATACCAGCTCGGGCCGGCGCAGGGCGAGGTCGTTGAGAACCTGGGTGACCGCCTCCGCCGCGGGGGTACCGCGCCCCACCGTGTGCGCCCGCTTCTCGAATCGGTTCCAGTCAGCACCGCCGGCTCGTAGCGCGCGCAGCGGCGCGAGGATGGCGGCTCGCCCCAGCCAGGGGTCGCCTTCCTCGGCCCAGCGGTCAAGCGTTCCTTCCGCGCGACCCCGGCCGACGGGATCGAGGGCTTCCAGCAGGGGGCCGATGACGTCC
>JAODAO010000143.1 GCA_025463465.1 Glaciihabitans sp.
CGCGTTCTCGGCTCGAGCTGAAGGCAAAGTATCGATGCCGCTGTTGCGCAGGCGATAGCTGGAGCCCTTCAGGGTCAGGACGTCGGCGTGGTGGACGATGCGGTCGATCATCGCAGCGGCCACTACCTGGTCCCCGAAGACATCGCCCCAACGGGCGAAAGCAAGGTTACTGGTCAGGATCAGAGATGCATGTTCGTAACGGGACGACACCAGTTGGAAGAACAGATTCGCGGCGTCTTGCTCGAACGGGATGTATCCGACCTCGTCGACGATGATCAGCCCGTAACGACGCAGCCGGGCGAGTTCGATGCTGAGCCGGCCCTGCAAATGCGCACTTTGCAACCGGGCGACCCAGTCAATCGCGGTCGCGAATAACACCCGATGGCCGGTTTGGGCTGCCTTGATTCCCAAGCCGATCGCGAGGTGGGTTTTGCCTGTTCCGGGAGGTCCCAGCAGCACGATGTTATCCGCGGTGCTGAGGTAGCTGCCGGCCGACAGGTGGGCGATCGTGTCGCGCCTGAGGCTGGGTTGGCTGTCGAAGCTGAAGTCCTCGAGGGTCTTCCGTGCCGGGAAACCTGCCGAGCGGATGCGCATGTCGCCGCCGGAAGCTTCGCGGGCGGACACTTCCTGCTCGAGCACTGCCGCAAGGTATTCCTCGTGCGACCACCCATCAGTCCTTGCTTGGTCGGCCAGGCGCAGCGCGGCTTGCCGGATCCGGGGTGCTTTCAACGCCCGCCCCAGGTAGTCCAGCTGCTTGATGGTCTCCGCTGCGAGGTCGACCCCGAATGCGGTGTCATACTCGGCCAGGTCGCGGATGAGGGTGTCTTCCTCGACCGCGGCGGGATGTTGGAACCGTTCCCTCATCACTTTCGCCCCCGCGACATGGGCGGGATCGGTGATGATCTGTCCGGTGTTCCAGCTGCGCCGGTGAACGGCGACGACCTTGCCATCCAATACCACCTTCACTGATGTGAGGTCGGCGCGGATATCGACCATACGTCCGATCGCGATCGGGTCGACGGAGTAATCGTTGCTGAGGACACGGACGTAATAGTCCCTGCCCAAACGGATCCGGTGAGCGAACCCGTAGTCGGTGGCAGCACGGGAAGGGCGAGCATCGCCTGCCGGTCCTGGTCGATCAAATCGACCGGACGCGCCTTCAGCGTTCGAACTGTCCGCCGGTTCGCGACCGGCAACCAGCTGGTGAGTTGGGTGTTGAAGTCCTGGGCGGAGGAAAACCGGCGCCCGGGAAGGAACGATGTCTCCAGGTATTGGTTGGCCCGCTCCACGATGCCTTTGGATTCCGGGTCGAAGGGTTTGAGTTGGACGATGTTCGTCGCCAACGCCCCCGTGAAGGCGGTCACTCCGGCCGCGAAGTGGTTGCGGCGGCCAATGCCGGCTTCGTTGTCCCAAACCAGCCGCCGCGGAACGGCGCCAAGTTGACCCGACAACAGCGACCACGTCCCGGCCAACAGGTCCGCCGTGGTCCGCGTCGGCAACATCGTCGCGGTGATGAACCGGGAAAACGACGCGACCATCACCAACACCGGCGGCCCGGCCGCCCCGCAAGTATCCGGCACGACCGCTGGCGGGAACCACAGATCGCATTGGGCCTGGTCGCCAGCGCAATACACGATCCGGTCTGCCGGATCAGCCGGCGCATATTCGGGGCGGATCTTCGCGACCTGTTCCCTGAACCACGACGCCGAACCGCTCCAGCGGACCCGTTCAGCCAGCACCGGCGCCGGCATCGAGGGCACCTCGGCCAACAACCGCCGCACCTAGACCTCGACAGCGGTGAAGGCGGACACTGCCGGCGGACGTTCATGCTTCGGCGGCACCTCCGACGCGATCGCTTTCGCGACCGTGTTGCGAGAGATGCCCAACCGTTTAGCGATCTGCGCCTTCGGCACACCCTCGCCCAGATGGAGCCTGCGAATCAGAGCCCAGTCTTCCAATATGATCACCCTTCCAATCGTGGAATGAGGTGCTCAATATTGGACCGGCATTACTGCTCAATTTTCAACCGGCGCTGACAAGCAGGCTACTGGTGGGGACAAAGTGGCGTTCGAAGCTGTCACGGGCGCACTTGGCGCTCAGCGAGGCGCAGGAGCCCGTGTCGGGTCCGTCACGTCGCGTCCCCACCGTGTCCCTCCCCGCGGGCGACACTCAATGACCAGCCATCTTGGGAAGGTCTGACAAACGGTACGACGGACCACCAAGTTTCGTCAACGTCGTCCTGAGCGTCGAGGAGAAAAGCGGTCGTCTCGTTGTGGGGGAGTGTTCCTCTCCCGCAGTCGACGGGATCAAATCATCATTCGAACCGGCGAGTACGTGATCGTTGGATTGGTCGCTCAGGGGAGTGAGAAGTCGAGCTAAAGAACGGAAGTCGTGCGATGGTCGGGGTCATGCTCACCGCTAGGGGCTAACCACCCAGCACGGATATGCCGCCGTAGACGCAGCGGTTATACGCGCTGACAGAGGAGGGGGGTTCGGCCACCAGGTACCAGAAGTCTGGCGAGGAAACGACGAAGGGCCCGCCGCTGAAGATTGAGAATCATCGCAATGATCATCTTCTCTTCGAGCTGGCGGGCCCTAGCGTTGTTGGGATTAATGTCCCGAATCGTGCGAGCGTTCGATATCGGTGCTCGAGACCGGAGCGATCCGGTCTTCGAAGAACCAGTTCGACAGTCCAGCACGGACACGCTGTGCCACGGTGATCTGGCCATTCGCATTCGGGCGGATCATCAACGGCTTGTACTCGTTGTAGCTAACCAGCTTCCAGCGCTCGTACTCGTCGAGCTGCTCGTGGACCTCGATGTACTCACCACCGGGAAGGCGAACGATACGCCCACTCTCAAAGCCATGCAACGCGATCTCGCGGTCCTTCTTCTGCAGAGCAAGACATATACGCTTCGCGATGGTGAAGGCAAGGATCGGCCCGATGATCAAAAGCGCCTGGAGCGTGTGAATAACGCTTTCGATCGACAGGTAGAAGTGAGTCGCGATGAGGTCCGAGCTCGCAGCGGCCCAGAGGACCGCGTAGAAGGTGACCCCTGCCGCGCCGATGGAGGTGCGGAACGGAGCGTTGCGGGGACGGTCGGCGATGTGGTGCTCGCGCTTGTCTCCCGTGACCCAGGCCTCGAGGAACGGGTAAAGAGCGACAACCGCAATGAAGAGGCCGAGTCCCACAAGAGGAATCAGGATGTTCATCGAAACGGTGAAGCCGAAGATAACGAATTCGAGCCCCGGCGGTACCAGGCGCAGTGCCCCGTCAGCGAATCCGATGTACCAGTCCGGTTGTGTTCCCGCCGATACCGGCGACGGGTCGTACGGTCCGTAAGCCCAGATCGGGTTGATCGTCACCGTTGCGGCAATCAGGGTGATGACGCCAAAGACGATGAAGAAGAATCCGCCGGCTTTGGCAGCGAACACGGGCATGATCGGTGCGCCAACGACGTTGTCGTTGGTCTTACCGGGGCCAGCGAACTGGGTGTGCTTGTTGATAATCAGAAGCAGGAGGTGCACACCTAGGGCCGCGACGAGGATTGCCGGGAGCAACAGGATGTGCAAGACATACAGCCGACCAACGATGTCGGTTCCGGGGAACTCGCCACCAAACAACAGGTAGGAGATCCATGTTCCGACAACCGGGATGCCCTTGACCATTCCGTCAATAATGCGGAGGCCGTTGCCCGACAGGAGATCGTCGGGGAGCGAGTAGCCCGTGAAGCCCTCGGCCATGGCCAAGATGAAGAGGACGAAACCGATCAGCCAGTTGATCTCACGCGGCTTGCGGTAAGCACCCGTGAAGTAAACGCGGAGCATGTGCAGGCCGATGGAGGCCACGAACAGCAACGCTGCCCAGTGGTGAACCTGGCGCATCAGAAGACCGCCACGGATGTCGAAGGAGATGTCCAGCGCGGATGACATAGCAGCCGACATCGCGATTCCCTTGAGGGGAACGTACGATCCGTCGTAGTGAACTTCAACCATCGATGCCTGGAAGAAGAAGGTCAGGAATGTACCCGACAGGAGAATAACGACGAAGCTGTAGAGCGCGACCTCACCGAGCATAAAGGACCAGTGGTCAGGGAAGATCTTGCGACCGACCTCTTTCACCAGCCCGGAGATGCTGGTGCGTTCGTCGATGTAGTTCGCAGCTGCGCCGGTCAGGCGGGCACCCTTGGTAGGTGCTACGGCGGTGCTACGAGTTTCGGTGGTTGTCAATTACGCTCACGCTCCCAAAAGCTGGGGCCAACTGGTTCAGTGAAATCGCTCTGCGCGATCAGGTATCCCTCAGTATCCACCGCGATCGGCAGTTGAGGAAGGGCTCGCTTGGCCGGTCCGAAGATAACTTCGGCATGGTTAGCGACGTCGAATTGCGACTGGTGGCACGGGCACAGCAGGTGGTGCGTCTGCTGTTCGTACAGGGCCACCGGGCAACCCACGTGTGTGCAGATCTTGGAGTAGGCGACGATGCCGTCGTATGACCAAGAAGAGCGTTCGGGCAGTTCATTGAGGTCTTCGGGACGAAGGCGCATCAGCAGTACAGCGGCCTTTGCCTTCTCCTCGAGGAACTCTTCAGCGCCGGCTAGATTCTCCGGGATGACGTGGAAAGCAGAACCAACCGTCACGTCGGAGGCCTTGATTGGCGTTCCGCTGGGGTCACGGGTGAGACGCGTGCCCTTCTCCCACAGGGTGTGCTTGAGAAGAGTGGCGGGGTTGGCAGCGGGCGCGAGGTCGCGGAACAGCACAACGGCCGGAATCGGCGTAAGAACCAGCGCACCGATAAGGCTGTTGCGGATGAGCGAACGGCGACCGATGCCGGATTCCTTGTTGCCCAGGGAGAAAATCTCCACAGCGCGGGCTCGGGTGGCGTCGGTGCCACGGGTTCCGTGACGCTCCTCAACCAATTCGACGTCGCTCATCAGGGCCTTAGCCCAGTGAACCGCGCCGATACCAATGCCCATAAGGCCGAGCGTGATACCCAGACCGAGCATCAAGGTGTTCATACGAACGGACGCCATGTCACCCGGAACGATCGGGAAGGCAATGTAGGCGGCGACCGCGAAAATGCTTCCAACGATAGACAGGTAGAACAGGATCGAGACCTGGCGAGCAGCTCGAGCGTCCTTTTTAGGATCGGTATCCGTCAGGCGGGCCCTGTGCGGGGGGAAGCCGGGGTTCACTAGCCTGTCGGCCGTGACCACCGCGGTCCCGGGGGACACCTCGCGCTCGTGCGTTGTTGCAATCGCCGAGCCGGCAGCAGTGTTTCCGCTCACCGGAAGGGCCAAGCCATCCGAAGCAGCCACACCGTCGTCGTGCTGTGCCATTCTCTTCCCTTCGACCAACGCGTTTGCGTCGTAATTCTGAGCTAGTTGGATTTAGCCGTGAGCCAGACCGTGATTGCCACGATCGAGCCAAGACCAAATATCCAGATGAAAAGTCCTTCAGATACCGGACCCAAGTTGCCAAGTGAGAGGCCGCCCACTGACGGAGTCTCATCGAGGTAGTTCAGGTACGTGATGATGTTGGCTTTGTCTTCTGGGCTGATGTTGTTGTCATTGAAGACGGGCATGTTCTGCGGGCCTGAAACCATGGCTTCGTAAATATGCTGCGAGGAGACACCGGACAGCGAGGGAGCGAACTTGCCCTCGGTCAGCGCTCCGCCGGCACCGGCGACGTTGTGGCACATGGCGCAGTTGATGCGGAATAGCTCAGCACCAACGGCGGCGTCACCGTCTGCCTGAAGATATTCGTCGTCTGGGATGCCGGGCCCGGGAGCCTGGTCACCGACGTAGGTGTAGAGAGCCTTGATCTGCTCGTCAGTGAACTGCACGGGCTTCTGCTCCGCCTGCGGACCAGACTGTGCCATTGGCATACGTCCGGTCGCAACCTGGAACTCCACCGATGCCTCGCCAACTCCGATGAGGGACGGGCCGCTGTCCGCACCCTGAAGGTTCAGGCCGTGGCAGGTCGCGCAGTTCGCTGCAAAGAGCTTGGAGCCTTCATCCACCAGCTGCTCGTGAGCGACGGTGGTGTCGGCGGTCGCGGTGGTGGTGAAGAGAGCGTACGCGCCACCTGTGCTCAGCAGGCCGATGGTGATCAGCGCAATTGTTGCCAGTGGTGACCGACGACCGGCCTTCTTGGTGCGGTTCTTAGGAGTGGACTTCGCCATGCTGATATCGTTCCGCTTCTTTATTTCAGGAGGTAGATGACGGCGAACAGGCCGACCCATACCACGTCGACGAAGTGCCAGTAGTACGAAACAACAATGGCGCTTGTGGCCTCTTTATGACCGAAGTTCTTGGCGGAGTAACCGCGTCCGATGATGAGGAGGAAGGCGATGAGACCGGCGGTTACGTGCAGGCCGTGGAAACCGGTAGTCAGGTAGAACGCAGAACCGTAGGAGTCTGAACTCAGGCCGACACCCTCGCTGACGAGCAGCGCGTACTCGTATACCTGTCCGATAACGAAGATGGCGCCCATCACGTACGTGACGAAGAACCACTCGGCCATCCCCCACTGGGAGATCTTCCAGCTCTTGCGCTTCGGCTGAAGACGTTCAGCAGCGAACACGCCCATCTGACAGGTGAACGAAGAGGCGACCAGGATCGCCGTGTTGATCCCTGAGTATGTGAGATTGAGCTTCGAACTTTGAAGCTCCCACAACTCGGGAGAGGTTGAACGGAGAGTGAAGTAGATCGCGAACAAGCCCGCGAAGAACATCACCTCGCTTCCGAGCCAGACGATTGTGCCAACCGCAACTGGGTTCGGACGATTTACTATTGGGGCGCCGACCGGTCGCGCTAGAGAGGTGCTCGTCACTCTTCCATTATGGAGGATAAAGCCCGCGCCGATCCCCATTCGGGGTGCCAGTCGCAGTTCAATCGTTAGGATTTGATCCATGACCTCTGAGCTCACCTGGCCTCGTCTCCTCAGCATGCTTGTGGAAGGCGCAGATCTTTCGGTCAGCGAATCCACATGGGCCATGCAAAGTGTGATGGCAGGCGAGGCGACTTCCGCACAAATTGCTGGTCTGCTGGTTGCTTTGCGCATCAAGGGCGAAACTGTCAATGAAATCGTAGGGTTCCGGGACGCTGTTCTTGCCAATTCGGTTCCGCTGGAAATTGATCCCATGGTTTTGGACATTGTTGGTTCGGGCGGCGATCCGTATGGCGCGGTCTTGAATATTTCCTCGATTGCTTCGATAATCTGCGCGGCTGCCGGCGTGCCGGTCCTCAAACACGGCAATAGGGCAGCATCGTCGTCTTCCGGTGCCTCGGATGTGCTGTCGGAACTTGGTGTCGATATCACGATCTCGCCTAGCCGCGTCATCGACGTACTCAACTCGACCGGGATCGGGTTTGCCAACGCTGCCCTGTTCCACCCCGGGTTCCGTCACGCCGGGCCCACACGGTCGGAGCTGGGTATCTCTACGCTGTTCAACATCCTCGGCCCGCTGTGTAATCCAGCACGACCGGAGGCCTCGGCGGTGGGCATTTCAAGTCTCGAGAGGGTCCCCCTGGTTGTAGGCGTCTTTCAGACGCGTGGTGCGACGGCGCTCGTCTATCGCGGTGACGACGGAATCGACAAGCTCACCACAACGGGTCACAGCCACGTGTGGGAGATATCCCGCGGTGCTGTTCGTGAACACGACCTCGACCCCCTCGATATCGGCATAGCGCGATCTGCCATGGCAGACCTGCTCGGCGAGGGGCCGGTGTACAACGCGACTGCCGCACGCGCCATGCTCGCCGGAGAGACTGGGCCCGTGCGCGATGTGGTGTTGCTCAACGCGGCAGCAGGTCTGGTGGCGTTCGACCTCGCCCAGAACCCTCTGTTGATTCGTGAGTCTTTTGTCGACCGACTCCACAGCAACTTCGAGCGGGCCGCGGCCGCAGTTGACAGCGGCGCCGCAGAGACGAAGTTGGCCGATTGGGTTAGCGCCACAAACGCATCCTGACTTCGTACCGCCGGTATCCCGCCCGGGGCGGCGCTGCCAACGCTTCGTAGCGGGCGGAGCGGCAACATCCACCAACAAACAAAGCACGTCGCGAAAACGCGACGTGCTTTGTTTATTGAAAGAGCTGTTTAGCTATACAACGTCGTCATCCACCCAGTCGAAGGTCTTTGTGACGGCCTTCTTCCAGTTGCGAAGCAAGCGAGCGCGCTCGTCTTCTTCCATGTTCGGCTCCCAGCGGCTGTCTTCCTGCCAGTTCTGGCGCAGGTCGTCCAGGTCGCTCCAGAATCCGACAGCGAGGCCGGCAGCGTAGGCAGCGCCAAGCGCGGTGGTCTCGGCAACGACGGGGCGCACAACCGGTACTCCGATGATGTCGGCCTGGAACTGCATAAGGGTGTTGTTGGCAATCATTCCGCCGTCAACCTTCAGTTCGGTCAGGTCGACCCCGGAATCGGCGTTGACCGCGTCGAGTACCTCCCGGGTCTGGAATGCCGTTGCCTCAAGTGCTGCGCGGGCGATGTGGCCTTTGTTGACAAATCGCGTGAGTCCAACCAGTGCGCCACGGGCGTCTGAACGCCAGTACGGAGCAAAGAGGCCGGAGAACGCGGGTACAAAGTACACGCCGCCGTTGTCGTCAACGGTTTTCGCGAGTTCCTCGATCTCAGGGGCGCTCTGGATCAGTCCGATGTTGTCGCGCAGCCACTGGACCAGCGAACCGGTGACAGCGATGGAACCTTCGAGCGCGTAGTGCGCCGGTGCGTCGCCCAGCTTGTAACCAAGGGTTGTGAGCAGTCCGTTCTTCGAGTGGACAATTTCCTCGCCCGTGTTGAAGATGAGAAAGTTACCGGTGCCGTAGGTGTTCTTCGACTCGCCGGTGTCGAAGGCGGCCTGCCCGAAGGTTGCTGCCTGCTGGTCACCCAGGATGCCTGCTACGGGTACCTCGCGCAGCAGGCTGGATGACTCGACCGCACCATAGACCTCGGACGAGCTCTTGATCTCGGGAAGCATCGATAGTGGTACGCCGAAAACCTCAAGGATCTCTTCGTCCCACGACAGGGTCTGCAGGTCCATAAAGAGGGTGCGGGAGGCGTTGGTCACATCGGTGATGTGCACACCGCCATCGGTGCCGCCCGTCAGGTTCCAGGTGACCCAGCTGTCGGTGGTCCCGAAGAGGAGGTCGCCCGCTTCTGCCTTTTCCCGCGCGCCTTCGACATTTTCGAGGATCCAGACGATCTTCGTACCAGAGAAGTATGTCGCCAGCGGAAGGCCGACCTTCTCCTTGAACCGCTCGGTACCACCATCTGCGGCGAGGCGATTGACGATGTCCTGGGTGCGGGTGTCCTGCCAGACGATGGCGTTGTACACCGGCTTCCCCGTGTTCTTGTCCCAGACGACTGCGGTCTCTCGCTGGTTGGTGATTCCGACCGCGACGACATCGTGGCGGGTGATGTCTGCTCGGGACAGCGCCTGCCCGATGACCTCACGGGTGTTGTTCCAGATCTCCATCGGGTCGTGCTCGACCCAGCCCGCGCGGGGGAAGATCTGTTCGTGTTCCTTCTGCCCTGAAGAAACGATGGAACCCGAGTGATCGAACACGATGGCACGGGTACTGGTTGTGCCCTGGTCGATCGCGACTATGTACTTTGTCACGGAACTGACTCCTTTATAGATGGCGCCGCTGACGACGCCGATTGAAGAGAATTGAGTATGTGTCGAGGGTGCGCTGGATATCAGCGCGCGGTAGGCCCCAGCCGGACTCGTTCATCAGGCTGGGAACCGACCGTATGGTGGCGCTACCGCCTAGAGAATGGGTAGCAGGGGAGCTGCTGCGAGACCGCCGAGGAGGCCTCCGATAATCGGTCCGGCGACGGGAATCCAGGCGTAGCTCCAGTCGCTTGATCCCTTGCCGGCGATGGGAAGAACAGCATGGGCGATGCGCGGACCAAGGTCACGGGCAGGGTTGATGGCGTAGCCGGTCGGACCACCGAGAGAGGTGCCGATGACCACAACGAGCAACGCGACGGGCAAAGCACCCAGTGCGGCAAGTCCGGCGGGAACACCGAGGTCGGTGTCACCTACCCGGCCGAAGCCGATAATCACAAACACAAGGACGAACGTGCCGACGATCTCGGTTACCAGGTTCCAGCCGGCGCTGCGAATAGCAGGGCCGGTCGAGAAAACGCCCAGCTTGTTGGCTGCGATCGGCTCGTCGTCAAAGTGCTGCTTGTAGGCAGCCCAGACGATTACGGCTCCGATGAACGCGCCGATGAATTGCGCGGCGAGGTAGACCAGTATCTGGCCGAAGCTGAGATCGGCGCCGCTAGCCCACAAGCCAATGGTCACCGCGGGGTTCAGGTGGGCACCCGATGAGTAGGAAACGGTGACACCGGCGAAGACAGCGAGGCCCCAACCGAAGTTGACCATGAGGAAGCCGCCGTTATTACCCTTCGTTTTGGCCAGGGCGACGTTGGCAACAACGCCACAGCCGAGCAGCACAAGCATTGCCGTGCCCACTGTTTCTGATAAGAAAATAGTTCCTAGGTCCACGTTGACCGTCCTTGAGGTTCAGGCGCTGCGACGCAGCGGATGGCATGAGTTGAGAGGATTTCACCCCACCCTACGCCCGGCGCACTACCGGAAGAAACGGATAACCCAAATACGGCTTTGCACGTATTCTCAATCTTCTAAGGGCGTAGGTTGATCGCAGCTGGCGATGCAAATTTGCCGCCGTGTCAGCAATTTTTGTTCACAACGAAGTGAAAGACCGGGTGTCTCGTTGAAAAAACTCATTAATGATCCCAAGGATGTCGTCGTCGAAGGCGCTAGAGGTTTCGCTGCAGCACACGCTGACATCGTCACCGTCGAATTCGACCCCCTGTTCATCAGGCGCGTTGATGCACCAATTCGCGGAAAGGTTGCATTGATCAGCGGCGGTGGAAGCGGGCACGAACCACTTCACGGCGGATTCGTCGGTTACGGGATGCTGGACGCTGCGGTGCCCGGGGCCGTTTTCACCTCTCCGACTCCCGATCCAATCGTCGCCGCGGCCGCTGCGGTGAACGCCGGTGCCGGGGTACTGCAGATCGTCAAAAACTACACTGGGGATGTCCTCAATTTCGAAACGGCCGGAGAGCTTTCCGAGGCTGAGGGGATTGCGGTCCGAACCGTGATCATCAACGATGACGTGGCGGTTAAGGATTCGCTGTACACCGCGGGCCGTCGAGGTGTAGCTGGCACAGTCCTCGTTGAGAAGATCGCCGGCGCCTCCGCCCAACGGGGTGACGACCTCGATTCCGTTGCAGCGATCGCCACACGGGTGAACGATCAAGTGCGCTCGATGGGAGTGGCACTGACTCCGTGCGTGGTTCCGCACGCAGGGGAGCCGAGCTTCACGCTCGCGGACGATGAAATCGAAATCGGAATCGGCATCCACGGCGAACCCGGACGCGAAAGGATCGCGTTGGAACCTGCTGACAGGATTGTGGACCGGCTTCTCAGTGCGATTCTCGAGGACATGCCGCTGGCTTCCGGAGATGAAGTGCTTCTCTTTGTTAATGGAATGGGCGGCACACCGCAGATTGAGCTATACATCGTTTATCGCCGGGCCGAGGAACTTCTTGCTGCGCAGGGCATCATCGTGAGCCGCACACTCGTTGGAAACTTTGTGACCAGCCTGGAAATGCAAGGGGCATCCATCACGGTGCTCAAGCTGGATGATGAACTGACCGAGCTGTGGGATGCGCCCGTTCAGACTGCGGCGCTGCGCTGGGGAAGGTGAGCTAACGATGATGTTGGATATTAGCTGGGCCAGGGAGTGGGTGGAACTGACCATCACGGCGATCTCATCTCATCATGTCGAACTGACACGCCTTGATAGGGACATCGGCGACGGCGACCACGGCGAAAACATGGAACGCGGATTCTCCGCGGTGCACGGCAAGCTGTCCGGCCTGGCAGCGGACGCCACCCCAGCGGACCTGCTTAAGCTGGTCGCGACAACCCTGATTTCGACGGTCGGCGGTGCGAGTGGTCCCCTGGTCGGTACCGCCTATCTCAAGGCCTCCGCTGCGGTATCCGGTCTCACTGAACTCGATGGTTCCGCGGTTGTGGACTTACTCACGGCCGCGCGGGACGGCATCGTCCTGCGTGGAAAGGCTGAAGTCGGCGACAAAACAATGATCGATGCCTGGACACCGGCGGTTGATGCTGCACAGCGGGCGTTGGATGATGACCTTTCCATCACCGAAATCCTTCGTGCAGCGGCGGACGCTGCGGAGGCGGGATCTGCGTCCACTGATCCGTTGGTTGCCCGGAAAGGCCGCGCGAGCTACCTCGGTGAACGGGCCATTGGGCATCGCGATCCTGGTTCGGTGTCCTCCGCCCTCATCCTGCGGGCCGCCTCCGACGCGCTTCATGGGAATCGATCGTGACCGTTGCGCTCGTTGTTGTTTCGCACAGTGCAAAGATCGCTGAGGGCGTGGTCGACCTTGCCGGGCAGATGGCACCGGACGTCACAATCGTCGCCGCCGGTGGCACGGATGATGCAGGTATTGGCACCAGCTTTGAGAAGATACTCGCGGCCATAGACGAAGCAGACGGCGGTGACGGGGTCGTGATCCTGTGCGATCTGGGATCGGCAATCCTGACCGCGGAGACCGTCATCGAATTCCTGGACGAAGACCTGCAGTCGAGGGTGCGAATAGTCGACGCCCCCGTTGTCGAAGGCGCTGTCGCAGCAGCGGTCGCAGCTCAGGTCGGGGGTGAAATTGATCAGGTGATTGCGGCCGCGCGATCCGATGTGGTCGCCGCCGCCGCGGGCGGCGCGGATCGGAAAGCGTCGGGGGAGGCAGACGGGCCGCCTCCTGTGGCAGCGGAGTTCGGATCGGCCGTCCTCGTTAATGACTCGGGGTTGCACGCCCGTCCTGCGGCGGACTTTGTGCGTCTGGCGAGCACATTCGACGCAACCATTCGAATAAACGGTGTGGACGCGCGCAGCCTGCTAGGGATCATGGCGCTCGGACTGAACAAAGGTGCAGAAGTGCGCCTCGAGGCCACTGGCCCGGACGCCGTCACAGCAATAGCGTCGCTCACGGCGCTGGTCGATTCAGGATTTGGCGAGTAGCGACCGTCTTGTCGACTAAATTGCGTCGGCCAAGCAGCCGCCCGATTTCGTTGGCTACTTGCGGATATTAGTGAAGCTACCCGACTGCTTGGGCGCCAAGAAGTACGCCGAGGTCGCGTCGTGACGCGGCCCCCAGTTTGACTCGCGCCTGATAGAGGTGCGATTCAACAGTGCGGACAGAGAGAAATAGCGCGCGGGCAATATCTCGGTTGCTCATTCCGCGGGCGGCGAGCAGTGCGACCTCGCTCTCCCGTCCGGTGAGTCGACCGGGGGCTGACGCCTCGTTGGAACTGTCAACTGACGCGGTGCCATGGGCAGATGCAGTGTAGCCGGCCGCTCGCGACTTGCTCAGGGCAGCGGAAGCGCGGTCACCGGCGTCGCGATGGAGGTTGGCTGCATGGTTGCCAGCCGTCGCCGCGTAGCCATACGCGCCAAGCGCGGCGAACGACGCCGCGACCAGATCAAGAGCGCCCGCGTTGTGTTCGGCCGCTGCCCGAACGTGCTTAGCAGCGGCGGCAAGGAGAGGGAGGTCGGTGTTGGCAGCGGCAGTCTCGATTGTGTCGACGACATCCAATGCGGTTTCCCCGTGCAGGAAGACGTCATAGAGGAGCCATGCGTGGATCACAGGTCCGCCGCTTTCCAACTCCTTCGCAACCGCCGTTGATACGGCACGCGGTGCGGATGTGTCGTCGGTGGAGTTCAGGATCTCGATGGCCGCACATTCGGTGATGAACCGGGTCCACTCGTTGGGGCCGAGGTTTGCCGCGGATGCTGTGGCGTCGCGCAGTTTGACGACCGCCTCCTGGGTTCGCCCGGCGCTGGATAGTGACCTGGCGAGCAAGCACTGGACCATGGGGAGCCACGCCATCTCATCGCAACGGAGGAATCGGGCCTCCGCGGCCTGGAGATCGGCGGTCGCCGCAGCTGTATCGCCGCGGAACTCGGACAGCTGGGCGGCGACAACAGCGAGATAACCGAGATGTTTGTACTTCTGGGACTGCACGACGTGACGGATCCGGTCATTCAACCTCACGGAAACGGATTCGAGGTCGTACCCGGTGAGCATGTTGACGCGGGTCTCGGTGATCACGGCCATCGTCGTCAGGTCCTCGTCCACTCCGTCGAACTGCGTTGCAGCATGGCGGACGCTGGCGATCTCGGCGACGGTGAGCAGATCCTGCGCCCTCGCCGTGTCGCCCTGGAAGGCGAACTCCAAGGCACTCGTGTATGCGGCACGGGCACGAAGTTCAGAGGGGAAAGATTCGGTTCGTGCGATCCGTTCGCCAAGGCGAGCAGCGCCGAGCCTGTCCATTCCGCGGAGCATGTCCGTCATCCGCACGTAGGCGATCTCACCCTGCACCATCGCGCTGTCGGGAAACCACGTCTCGGCTCTGTCAGCGAGAACCCGCAATGCATCGCTACCCACCGGTTCCCGCAGCGCCAGTGCGCTCCAACGGTGAAGCAGCGATACCGCCGCCTTCGGGTCAGCCAGGTGGTGTTCGGCCTCCGGCAGAAGGGCGAGGGCCTGGTTGTACTGCTTCATGTTCGCGAGGGCGCGGGCATACTCAACGACCGTCGCCGTTGTCGGTTCTAATTCGTACGCACGGCGACCGATCGTCAGGCCGCTGTCTGAAATCCCATTGCAGTTGCAGTGGTATGCCGCAGCGACCATCACCTGGCCGACAACGGCTGGGCCCCACTGGTCGATCTCGGTTTGGAGAGACTCGAGGCCAACCCAGTGCTCCGCGATGATGACGCATTCGATCTCGCTGAGGACCCGGCCGCCGTGTTGTCCAGCGAGTAGGGTCTGGGCAAGTTGTGCTGACAACAGGTCCAGTGCACACGGGTCACTCATGGTGAGCGCCGCCTCCGCGTAGACGGTGTGCGCTCGGATACGGTCCTCACCGTCGAGGCTGCGGAAGACAAATCCACGGTGCAGCAGATCCCGCAGGTCGGCCGCACTGAAAATGCTGAGGCTGTGGGTGTGGGCGAGGCTATTGACCCGGCCAAGCAGTGCTAGGCCATGAAGCTGTTCACTCGAGAGGAGTGACAGTTGCATCCGCAGCAGGTCAAGCAGCCGACCGGAGGGTGCGGCAACGCCGGGAGAGATGGTGTCGCGATCCTCGAGAAGGAAACGGCTGCGCAACACCTCTGCGGTCAACTCGCGGAGCAGGAGGGGTGAGCCGGCGCTTCGCTCGTAGAGGGCAATGCGGGTGACGGAATCGAAGACCTCACCGGGTGCGTAGCTGTCGATGAGCTCGTCTGCTTCGGCCGGAGTTAACGCCTCCAGGTCAACCCGCTCCGCTTTCCCCTGGATCCAGAGGGAGGTGAGTAGACGAATCGTCTCTGTGCTGAAGTCGGGGGATGTCCGCGCCGGAACGGGTAGAGAGGTCAGGACGAGTGAGATGGAGTGGTCAGCAGCAAGGTGGCAGAGGATCTCAGCGGTCTGGGTGTCGAGAAGGTGAGCGTCGTCGACGGCGACAATGGGCTGGTCTTCCCCGCTCTTGCGTGTCAGGTAATCGAGGACCGACGCCGCGGTAATCGCAGATTCTCCGTCGGCGGGGCTGGGGGCCAGTTCCAGGGCCCTCCGCAGGGCTGCAAGAGGCGTGGACTGATTGCCGCGTGAGCCGCGCAATTTTATTATGGTCAGCCCCCTCGACCGGAGCCGGGCGTCCACGGCTTCCGCGAGGTGGCTTTTGCCAAAACCGGGAGCCCCAAAGAAGATCACACTGTTGCCGCCGACGATCATCGAGGCGAAACGCTCGGGATCGCGACCGCGACCCACAACGACCTTGGGGCCCTGTGTGGTCATCAGTGTAGAGAGGTACGTCGTCGCTTCGGCTTTGTGCATTGGGACACCCCTCAGAAATCCTCGCCTCGGTAAAGGCCGGAGTTCAGGTTCCGCCGACACGGCACCTGTGTACTCCACCGATCGTTCTACTGGTCGGTGACCTCACAGTAATGGCTAAGCAGCCCTGCACCCCTGTAAAAGCACTACTGGTTTGCCTAGACGGACGAATCTCAGTAGTCAAGTAGTTGACTTTCCAATTCAATCCGAAATGCCGAATTTTTCGGGGCTTCTGATTCCGCCGACGGGTTGTGGGCCAGATCCAGGGCAGAAGAGCGATTTTCCTGGTCTCGGTAGCTCGTTTTGCCCCTCGACCGCGGGGAGGGGGTCAAATATACGGTGAAACTGGAGCGAAGCCGAGGTCTTGCTGCGTAGGCTGGTAGGGCGTCTGCCTCCGCATTGCCCCGTATGAGTGTGCCGAACGTGTGCTGGCGCATGAACCCGATTGCGCTGAGAAGGTAGTTGTGCCCCGTATTGCTGTGACCCAGTCATCCCCTGGGCTTGTTGACGACGACATCACCCTCATTCGCAGGGACTTCCCGATTCTCGGTCAGCTCGTGAACGGTGAACCCCTCGCGTATCTTGACTCTGGCGCAACCGCCCAGCGACCGACGAGTGTGCTGCAGGCCGAACGTGACTTCCTTGAGAATTCCAACGCCGCAGTCCACCGTGGCGCGCACACCCTCGCCGCGCTTGCGACGGAGGCGTACGAAGAGGCGAGGGACACTGTTGCCCGGTTCATCGGCGCTGACGCCGAGGACCTCGTCTGGACAGCCAACGCCACCGATGCCCTCAACCTTGTCGCCTACAGTATTCGTAACGCCAGCCACGGTCGTGGTGCTCCCGCCTCCTCCCGCTTCGCCCTCGGCGTCGGCGACGAGATCGTGGTCACCGAAGCCGAGCACCACGCCAACCTCATCCCGTGGCAGGAGCTCGCCGCCGACACCGGGGCAACGCTGCGCTTTGTGCCGGTTGACGACAACGGGATGTGGGACGTCGAGGACGCAGACGCGGTCATCAACGAACGCACCCGCATCGTCGCCTTCGCCCACGTTTCCAACGTCACCGGCTACATCGCACCGGTCACGGAGGTAACTGCCCTTGCGCATGCCGTCGGCGCGCTCGTGGTATTGGACGCATGCCAGTCCGCTCCGCACCGTCGGTTCGACATTCGTGAACTCGACGTCGACTTTGCCGTCTTCTCTGGCCACAAGATGCTCGGCCCGACCGGCGTGGGTGTGCTTTACGGGCGTTCGGAGCTACTGAACGCACTTCCGCCGTTCAAAACCGGTGGATCGATGATCACCACGGTCACCATGGAGGCTGCCGAGTACCTCCCGGCGCCGCAGCGCTTCGAGGCCGGCACACAGCCCGTGTCGCAGGCCATCGCACTGGCCGAGGCGATTCGTTACCTTGACGCGGTCGGCATCGAGCGCATCGACGCATGGGAAAATCTCCTGGCCCAGCGGATGCTCGACGGGCTCAGTCAGATTCCCGGGGTGCGGGTATTCGGCCCGGCCGCAGGCATCGAGCGCGCCGGCTTGGTCAGTTTCGACGTCGCCGGTGTGCACGCGCACGACGTCGGACAGTTTCTCGACGACAAGGGAATTGCCGTGCGTGTTGGTCACCACTGCGCCCAGCCTTTGCACCGTCGCCTCGGAGTAACCGCGACGACCCGCGCGAGCGCCTACTTGTACACCACAACAACAGAGATCGACCGCTTCCTGGCCGCCATGGCCCAGGTGCGTCCGTTCTTCGGAGAAAACTGATGAGCGACGCTCTTGCCGGCCTGTACCAAGAGGTCATCCTCGACCACTCAAAGCGAAAGATCGGCTTCGGCGAGGTCGACAACGCCGACGCCGAGAAGTTCGAGCGCAATCCCACCTGTGGTGACGAGATCACCCTTCAGGTTGTGATGACCCCCGGAACCGACGTCATCGACAGCCTGCGCTGGCGAGGCGCCGGCTGCAGCATCTCGATGGCCTCGGCCTCGGTGCTGTCCGAGATGGCCCCGGGACTGTCGCTGGGGGAGTTGCGATCAACTATCGACTCGTTCCGCGACATGTTGCGCTCCCGTGGGGCCGGTGAGCCTGACGAGGACGTCCTGGGTGACGCCGTCGCCTTCCACGGTGTCTCCAAATACGTGATGCGGGTCAAGTGCGCGATGCTCGGCTGGGTTGCCGCCGAGGCGTGCTGCACCGAACTCGCCGCTGCATAACGAGTCGTTCCACGCGCCTAGGTGGGATGTCTTACCGCCGGTAAGACATCCCACCTGCCGTGCCGCCTGGTGGCGGGAGGCTACGGACTGCTTATTCTGTCCTGTCCGTCTTCTGCGATTCGATTCCCGGGCGTTCTGCGATGACGGGGTAGGCGCCGGTGAATCCTTCACGTTCCTGGGCGATCGCGAGGATGCGCCCCTTCGACAGGTACCAACCGAGGATCAGCAGGGGGATGATGATCACCAGCGAGCCGATGGTGATGGTGCCCACGGGGAAGTCGATGGCCATCAGCACCAGCACGGCGACCAGGAACACCAGCGTCAGGTAGGCGGTGAACGGGGCGCCGAGCATCCTGAACGACGGTCGCACCGCCTTGCCCTGCTTCGACCAGCGTTGCAGCTGGATCTGGCAGAGGGTAATCATCCCCCAGCCGGACACGATTCCGAGGGCCGAGATGTTCAGAACGATCTCAAAGGCCTGCTCCGGGACGATAGCGTTCAGGCCAACCCCCAGCAGGGTGATCGCACCGGTCAGCAGGATTCCGCCGTAGGGGACACCGCTTTTGTTCATCACTCCGAGCGCCGCTGGTGCTGAACCGCTCACCGACATCGAACGCAGGATGCGGCCCGTCGAGTACAGCCCGGCATTCAGGCTGGACAGCGCGGCGGTGAGCACCACGAAGTTCATGATGTTGCCGGCGATCGCCCCGGTGGTGGGGCTGCCGATGCTGGAGAAGAACGTCACAAACGGGCTCTCCCCGGATTTGTAGGCGGTGTAGGGAAGCAGCAGTGATAGCAGCAGCACCGATCCGACGTAGAACACGGCGATACGCAGGACGACCGTGTTCACGGCGCGCGGCATGATCTTCTTCGGGTCTGCGGTCTCGCCCGCGGCGGTACCGACGAGCTCGATGCCAGCGTAGGCGAATACCACGCCCTGCACGACCAGCACCGTTGGCAGGAGGCCGTTTGGCAGGAATCCGCCGTTGTTCTGGAGAATCGAGATGCCGGTCGGACCGACGTCCGTCGGGAACTGGAAAGCAAGGAACACGGCCCCGATGATCAGGAAGGCGACCAGTGCCGCCACCTTGATGATGGCGAACCAAAATTCCATCTCGCCGAACACCTTCACCGACACAAGGTTGAGCGAAAGCACAACCGCTAGCGCGATCAGCGCGAGCAGCCACTGCGGCACATCGGTGAAGGCACTCCAAAACTTGACATAGAGGGCAACGGCCGTCACATCGACGATGGCGGTCATCGCCCAGTTGAGGAAATACATCCAGCCGGCGACGAACGCGGCCTTCTCGCCGAGGAACTCGCGAGCGTAGGAGACGAAGCTGCCGGACGACGGGCGGTGCAGCACCAGCTCGCCGAGCGCACGGAGGATCAGGAACGCGAAAAAACCGCAGACGAGATACACGATCATCAGCGATGGCCCGGCAGTGGCGAGCCGACCACCGGCGCCGAGGAAAAGACCGGTTCCGATCGCACCACCGATCGCGATCATCTGCAGCTGTCGGGGTTTCAGCGTCTTGTGGTAGCCCTCCTGCTCGGATGAGAAGTCCTGGACGGCCGACATCGCGTCACCGAGATGCTCCCGTTCGTTCTCGATCTCACCCGCCGGGTCGTGTTCTGGGGGAATGGGGGGACCTGCTGGCACGTGCTTGGGCATCGGAGACCTCGTTTCGATTGGCGCTTATTCCCGTTAAACCCCCGAATGGGGGTCCGCGCAAGCCGTTTGTATTGCGCTGCGGTTAAAGTCCTGTCACAGAAATATTTCGGCGGATCGCATCCCTTCGCGCAAACAGTCAGCACCGGCATTCGTTGCGGCGGTGGTCGAGCGCGCGCCAGTATCGTGTGGTTATGCAAGAACTGCGCCGTGAACTCGGCTTTTTGTCGTTTGTGCCGAACCCATACGGCCCGGACGGCGCCGGCCGAGCGCTTGCCGACGGCATCCGTCTTTTCCGTCACGCCGAGCAACTCGGGTTCGATATCGGTTGGATCCGCGTTCGCCATTTCGAGCAGTTTCCCTCCAGCCCCTTGACACTGCTGGCCGCGGTAAGCCAAGTGACCTCGCGTATCCGTCTCGGCACCGGCGTGATACCGCTTCGTTATGAAGACCCGGTCCGTCTCGCGGAGGATGCTTCGACTGTCGACCTGCTCAGCCACGGCCGTTAGGAGTTGGGCGTGGCGGCCGGCATCCCCCAGTTCGCCCCGATCCTTGATCCTGTTTTTGGGGAATCGGAGCGGGGTTTTGCCGCTGAGGCGCAGCTTCGCCTGCAACGGCTGCGCAGCGCTCTGGCCGGTGTCCCGGTAGCCAACAGTGGGAATGGATTTATGAGCATCCCAGCCGACGTCGACCTGCAGGTCACCCCGGCGTCCCCGGGGCTGGCCGACCGTGTCTGGTATGGCCCCGGCAGTCTCTCCAGTGCGCGCCGCACGGGGGAGCAGGGCCTCGACATCCACGTGTCCACCCTCAACTCGGAAGAAACCGGCGACACCTTCTCCGTCGGCCAGGCCAAACAGTTGCGTGCGTACAAGGAAGCATTCGCGGCATCGGAGTCCGGTGCCAGGCGTCGCCCCCGGATCGCGGCAGGCCGGGTTATCCTGCCGCTGATGTCCTCACGTGACACTGAGGCTTATGCGGCGTACATCCAGGGCCACAACGACCGCATGTATGCGGATGGCCGTCCCCGAGACGCATCGATTCCGATGCGCTTCGACGTGGTGCACAGCGGAGAGCCCGCACGCATTATCGACGGGCTGCTGGCGGATGAGGCGCTGGCCGAGACCACGGAGTTGACGCTCACCCTGCCGGCACCCGGCGGGATCGATGCCCACCTGCGTACCCTGGACGCCGTGGCCGAACACGTGGCTCCCGCACTCGGCTGGACGCCGCTGCGCTGAACGGGGGCGCTGAACGGACGCGCCTCAC
>JAODAO010000177.1 GCA_025463465.1 Glaciihabitans sp.
TCGCACCGGACGCGAAAATCGTCCACGTCGACATCGACCCGGCCGAGATCTCGAAGATCCGTTTTGCCGACGTACCGATCGTCGGCGACGCCAAAGAAGTGATCGCGGACCTGTCCCACGCCTGGGATGAAATCGTGGCGCACAACTCCGCCGACGGTAAAGAGCACAACATCGACGAGTGGTGGGTCCGCCTCAACTCGCTGCGCGAGCAGTTCCCGCTCGGTTTCGACATGCCGACCGACGGCCTGCTGTCCCCGCAGATGGTGATCCAGCGCATCGGCCAGATGACCGGGCCGGAGGGTGTGTATGCCTCCGGTGTTGGCCAGCACCAGATGTGGGCAGCGCAGTTCATCAAGTACGAGCGTCCCAACTCCTGGCTCAACTCCGGCGGCGCCGGAACCATGGGTTACGGTGTTCCCGCGGCCATGGGAGCCAAGGTCGCCAACCCCGACCGTGTCGTCTGGGCGATCGACGGTGACGGCTGCTTCCAGATGACCAACCAGGAACTTGCGACCTGCACGATCAACAACATCCCGATCAAGGTCGCGATCATCAACAACTCCTCCCTCGGGATGGTGCGCCAGTGGCAGACCCTGTTCTACGAGGGCCGCCACTCGTTCACCGACCTGAACACCGGCCACATTGGCGATGGCACGCAGACCCGGATGATCCCGGACTTCGTCAAAATGGCCGACGCCTACGGTGCTCTCGGCATCCGGGTGACCCGTGCAGAAGACGTCGACGCTGCCATCCAGCTCGCGCTCGACACCAACGACCGACCCGTTGTGATCGACTTCATCGTCAGTCGCGACGCCATGGTCTGGCCGATGGTGCCACAGGGTGTTGGCAACTCGTCCGTCCAGTACGCCAAGGAACACGCCCCCGAATGGGAACAGGAGTAAACGCATGAGTCACGTCCTTTCCCTCCTCGTCGAAGACAAACCCGGCCTGCTGACCCGTGTCGCCGGCCTGTTCGCGCGACGCGGCTTCAACATCGAGTCGCTCGCCGTCGGTAAAAGTGAAATCGATGGCCTGTCCCGCATCACCGTTGTGGTGGATGTCGACGAGCTGCCGCTCGAGCAGGTCACCAAACAGCTGAACAAGCTCATCAACGTCATCAAAATCGTTGAGCTCGAGCCGACGCAGTCTGTCACCCGCGAGCACTTGCTGATCAAGGTGCGGGTGGACAACGTCACCCGCTCCCAGGTGCTCGAAGCCGTCAACCTGTTCCGCGCCCGGGTGGTGGATGTCGCAACGGACGCCCTCGTCATCGAGGCAACCGGAGACTCCGGCAAGATCCAGGCGCTGCTGAAGGTACTCGAGCCATACGGCATCAAGGAGATCGCCCAGAGTGGCCTCCTCGCCATCGGTCGCGGCAGCAAAAGCATCACCGACCGCGTCTTCAAGAACTAGTACCTCACTTCACACCCCGTCGCTTCACACACTGAAACATCCGCCTGCCGCGCTGCCCGATAGGGCAGGGTAGTTGTGGGACAAACCAAGGAGAAAGAAAACCGTGACCGAAATCTTCTACGACAAAGACGCCGACCTCGCACTGATCCAGGGCAAAAAGGTGGCCGTGATTGGCTACGGCTCGCAGGGTCACGCCCACGCACAGAACCTGCGCGACTCGGGTGTTGAGGTTGTTGTTGGCCTCAAGGCCGACAGCAAGTCCAAGCCGAAGGCAGAGGAAGCCGGCTTTACGGTCCTGCCCTCCGCCGAGGCAGCCGCCTGGGCCGACGTCATCGTGATCCTCGCGCCCGACCAGAGCCAGCGTCACCTGTACGCAGACGACATCGCCGCCAACCTGACCGAGGGCAAGGCCCTCGTCTTCGGCCACGGCTTCAACATCCGCTTCGGCTACATCGAGGTTCCCGCCGGCGTCGACGTTCTCCTCGTCGCCCCTAAGGGACCGGGTCACACCGTTCGCCGCGAGTACGAAGCCGGCCGTGGTGTTCCCGTCATCGTCGCCGTCGAGCAGGACGCTTCCGGCAGCGCCTGGGACCTCGCTTGGTCCTACTCCAAGGCCATCGGTGGCCTCCGCGCCGGCGGCATCAAGACCACGTTCACCGAAGAGACCGAAACCGACCTATTCGGCGAGCAGGCCGTTCTCTGTGGTGGAACCTCGCAGCTCGTCCAGTACGGCTTCGAGACCCTGATCGAGGCTGGCTACCAGCCCCAGATCGCGTACTTCGAGGTTCTCCACGAGCTCAAGCTCATCGTTGACCTGATGTGGGAGGGTGGCATCGCGAAGCAGCGTTGGAGCGTCTCCGACACCGCCGAGTACGGCGACTACGTCTCCGGACCCCGCGTCATCGACCCGTCCGTCAAGGACAACATGAAGGCTGTTCTCACGGACATCCAGAGCGGTGCCTTCGCCAAGCGCTTCATCGACGACCAGGACGCCGGAGCTCCCGAGTTCCTCGCCCTGCGCGAAAAGGGTGCAGCGCACCCCATCGAGGCCACCGGCAAGGAACTGCGCGCGCTCTTCGCGTGGAAGCAGCAGGACGCCGACTACACCGACGGTTCCGCCGCACGCTAATCCGTCGCCCGTAGGGCAACGTCCTGCATCAGCAGGCATTGCCATACAGCACAACGAGTTGGCCCAGCCCACAAGGC
>JAODAO010000195.1 GCA_025463465.1 Glaciihabitans sp.
CTTGCACGTTACTCAGCGGTATCGCGTGCGCCTGGATGGAGAACGCGTCACCGCTCACCGCTGTGACGAGAGCGTCGAGTTCGGTGACGATATCGCGAGTAGATACGGAGCCCTGGCCGCTGCCGACGATCTGTAACTTCGTGGCGCGGAGGGCCGCGGACGGGATTGCAGACTCGATGCCGGCAACCGAGCCGACCTGGATCCAGTTGAGCGGCTGGTCGTCGTCAGCGCGTGCGGGGACGATGGCGTAAAGGGCGTCGCGCGTGGGTGCGCCCCAGAGGTAGTCGAGTACGACATCGACATCCTTTCCCGCGTTTGCGAGTGCCGCTGCGACGGCTCGGTCATCTCCGTCAAGCGAGACAACCGTGTCGGCGCCGAGGCCTTCGAGCCGGTCTGCTCCGCGTCCGACGGCGACGACTCTGTCGGCGCCGAAGTGCTTCGCTACCTGGATTGCCAGGCGCCCGGCGCTGCCGGTAGCTCCGAAGATCATCACGCTCTGACCCACCTGGAAGTTGATGCGGCGTCGAAGTGCGACCCACGACGACATGGCAGGATTCATCGCTGCCGCGACTTGCACGGGGTCGGCGCCCAGCGGGAGAGCGACGCTGCGCCGCCGGTCGATGATCGTTTGCTCGGCCATCGAGCCGAGAGCGGTGTCGGGGAGGATGAAGTAGCGCAGCTCTCCCTCGGCGGTGCGGCCGACGCCGTCGATTCCTGGCACCAGGGGGAGTTCGTTGGTGCTGGTGTAGTGCGATCCGTCGGCTTGTGACCTAACCCGGGGATGGAGGCCCGCGGCGACGACATCGACGATCTCCTCGTAGGGCCCAAGTTCGGCCGGGAGTGAGAACTCCGTGAAGCGGGGTGCCTCGTCGAAGCGAGTGACTACTGCGGCCTTCATGCATGTCTCCTTGGTATAGTTGGTGATACGAACTAATATAGTTGGTAATACCTACAATCTCAAGGAGGCTGCGATGCCCGCTCGCCAGCAAAAAGTGGAGTCTATTGGCGTGCCCGCGGCAGATCTGGTCGATGCTCTGGCCCAGACGGCCTTCACAACAATGGGCGCCTTGACCAAGATCGCGTCAGACAACGACCTGTCGCTGACGCAGCTGCGGGTGCTCGCCATCCTTCGCGATCGGCGCCTGCGAATGAGCGACCTGGTTGGCTACCTTGGCCTGGAAAAGTCGACGCTGACCGGATTGATTGCGCGCGCTGAAGCCCGAGGACTTGTGACTCGGCTGGCTAATCCCAAGGACAAGCGAGTCATCGACGTTGTGCTCACCCCCGAGGGGCACGTCCTTGCGGAGCAGCTTGCCCGGGATTTGGCGAGCCACCTCAATCCACTGGTGTCGTCGCTCGACGGCGGAGAGCAGAAAACCCTCTGCGTTTTGCTGACGAAGTCCCTGCAGCCGGCGCCAGGTGGAGCTCGGCCACTCGCGGGGTGATGAGGTTTTGCGCTGGGAAAACCGCGACGAAGTCGGGCGAATACTCACCAAGAAGTGCAGGGAGAGGACCCTCCCGGCCCTCTGAAGCGTCGAAGTGGCTTGGCTGACGTCTCCTTCGCGGAGCGACTTCGGTATCGGCGGGTCCGCCATTTACGCCGCATGGGATAGCTTGTGGCTATGGTTCAGGACGGTCTGGGGGCGGCGCGTGGCATCACGCTGCAACAGCTGAGGTACTTCATCGAAGTTGCGGCCGAAGGTTCCATCAGTGCTGCCGCCGACCTCCTTTATGTGTCGCAGCCGACGATGTCGGCCGCGTTGAAGGATCTCGAGAGCCGCTCCGGCTGCATCCTCTTCATTCGTTCCGTCCGCGGGGTCACGCTGACGGAAGACGGCACCGAGTTCCTCGGGTATGCGCGCCAGGTGATTGAACAGGCGGAGCTCCTCGAACAGCGCTACCTCGGGCGCGCGCCCTCGCGTCGCCTGCTTGCTGTGTCCACGCAGCACTATTCATTCGTCGTTGATGCCTTCGTTCGAATGGTGAAGGCTTCCGATGCGGCGGAGTACGCATTCAGCCTTCGGGAGAGCCGCACGTGGGACATCATCGAAGACGTTCGCACGCTGCGGAGCGAGCTTGGTGTGCTGTACCGCAATGACTTCAACCGGAACGTCATCGACAAGCTGCTCCGAGACTCCGGGCTCGTCTTCACCCCGCTCTTCCTCGCAACTCCGCACATCTTCATCGCCCGGACGAACCCGCTCGCCGGGCGCTCACGCGTCACCCTGGCAGATCTCGAAGAGCTGCCGCGCCTCACCTTTGATCAAGGGACCAATAACTCCTTCTACTTCGCGGAGGAGATTCTCTCAACCCGCTCGTCGAAGCAGGACATCCGGGTGAGCGACCGGGCGACGATCTTCAATCTCATGATCGGTCTCGGTGGGTACACCATCTCCACCGGCATCATCTCCGACGATCTCGACCCGTCCATCATCGCCGTCCCGCTCGACGTCGACGAGCGCATCGAGATCGGCTGGATTGGGCAATCTTCCATCTCTCTGACGGCACAGGCGCAACGTTTCGTCGCGGAAATGCGCGACGTCGTTTCTGATTTTGGGGTCGAACTTCTGACATAGCTATTGGCTATGGTCAGGCATCGCGGATACTGATGGGGCTATGGCTGGGGGTTGCACTTAGGCTCAGGACGCGGCGTCGAGAATGACGCCTTCCAGCGAATCCTGAGATATTGAGGCACCAGAATGACGAATGACTGTGCTTTCAGTATTAGTGCCACGCGCTTTGACGAAACGTATTCCCCGTCGCCCCATTCCCGGAATACGACTAACTTCGCGAATCTGGCCAGGGGTGAGGATCGCGAGCAGAATCTTCGTAACGCGCTGGTGATGATCAATAATCGCTTCAACGACCTGGTGCGCTCGGACAATCCCCAAGGGGATCGCTACTGCGTCGAACTCGACATCGTCTCCGTCGACCTGCAGGTCGACGCAGCCGGTGACGATTCCGCCTTCCCGCTGATCGAGATCCTCAACGTGCTGATCCGGGACACCCAAACGGGCGCGCGTATCGATGGGATCGTGGGAAACAACTTCTCGTCATACATTCGCGACTACGACTTCAGCGTGCTGCTGCCAGAGCACGCGGCGAAAGCGACCGGCCAGGGCATCCCGAGCGACTTTGGTGAGCTGCACGGGAGCCTCTTCAATCGCTTCCTCGAGTCGGATGCCTATCACGAGCGATTCCCGCAGCCTCCCGTTATCTGCATCAGCGTCTCGACATCCCGCACCTATCATCGGCTCGTGAACGAGCATCCAATCCTCGGGGTCGAGTACCAGCAGGATGAGTACTCCCTGACGGATCAGTACTTCGGGAAGATGGGACTGAAAGTTCGATACTTTATGCCCCGCGGTGCCGTCGCGCCCTTAGCGTTTTATCACCGTGGTGACCTTCTCAACGACTACGCCCCCCTGGCGCTCGCCGGGACCATCAGCACGATGGAGACGTTTCAGAAGATCTACCGCCCCGAGATCTACAACGCCAATACGGCGGCCGCAGACGTGTACCGGCCGAGCCTGGAGCACCGGGACTACTCGCAGACGCAGGTTTTCTACGACCGGGTGGAGCGCAACCAGCTGGCCCTCACGCAAGGGAAGTTCGTTGCGGAGAGCTTGATGAAGCCGTACGGCACCGTCCTCGAGCAGTGGGCTGCTCGAGACTCAATCTGACCGCACTCCACGCAAGGAATTCATCGATGAACACACTCCTGCCTACCTCGATCGTTGGCAGTCTGCCGAAACCGTCCTGGCTCTCGGAGCCGGAGAAGCTGTGGTCGCCGTGGAAGCTTCAGGGCGACGAACTGCTCGAAGGCAAGCTCGACGCGCAGTCCCTGGCGGCCGACGACCAAATTCACGCGGGCCTCGACATCCTCAGCGACGGCGAGCAGACCCGCCAGCATTTCGTGACAACGTTCATCGAGCACCTCACCGGGGTTGACTTCGAGCGACGCGAAACGGTCCGCATCCGTAACCGCTACGACGCGAGCGTCCCGACCGTGGTCGGTGCGGTGAGTCGGGAGAGCTCCGTGTTCGCCAACGACGCGAAGGCCCTCCGCGCGCAGACGAGCCAGCCGATTAAGTGGGCGCTGCCCGGTCCGATGACGATGATCGACACGCTGTACGACGACCACTACAAGAGTCGCGAAAAGCTGGCCTGGGAGTTCGCGACGATCCTCAACCAGGAGGCCAGGGACCTAGAAGCGGCAGGGGTCGACATCATCCAGTTCGACGAGCCTGCATTCAACGTGTTCTTCGACGAGGTGAACGACTGGGGTGTGGCCGCCCTGGAGCGAGCAACCGAGGGTCTGCGCTGCGAAACCGCGGTGCACGTATGCTACGGCTACGGCATCAAGGCGAACAACGACTGGAAGGCGACTCTCGGCTCGGAGTGGCGCCAATACGAACGGTCGTTCCCGCTGCTCCAGCAGTCCAGCATCGATATCGTCTCCCTGGAGTGCCGCAATTCACGCGTGCCACTCGAACTGATCGAACTCCTTCGCGGCAAGAAGGTGATGGTCGGGGCGATTGACGTCGCCAGCAACAGCGTCGAGACCCCGGAGGACGTCGCCGCCACACTGCGGAGCGCGCTTCCCTTCGTTGACGCCGACAAGCTCTACCCGAGCACCAACTGCGGCATGGCGCCGCTGGCCCGCCATGTTGCGCGCGACAAGATGACCGCGCTCGCGAAGGGTGCTGACATCGTGCGCGCAGAGCTCTCCTGAGCGATAGCCACCCGCTTAGCTAACGACGACCCGCACAAAATGAGCGATGCGGGTGCCGTCGTTGACGTAGGAGTACTGCTGCGCTGTCCCGAAGGTGAGATGGTCACCCGCAGCCAGCACAATGTCCCCGCGTTCCTGCTCGACACGGATCGTCCCCTCGGACACCATCAGCAATTCGGACCAGCCTTCCGGGTCGGGCTCGGCGTCGTAGCGGTCCCCGGGTTCCAGTACCCATGCCCACAGCTGGGCATTTTTCGCGGCGGGTACCGAGGCCAGCAACACCGCGGAGCTGCCCGGCTGGCCCTTCCAGGCAAGCTCACTGATATCGGCGTGGGCGGCCGCGGGGGCTGCGACCAGGTCGACGAAGGTGACGCCCAAGGCGTCGGCCAGGTGGTCGAGGCCCGTCAGGCTGATGTTCGCTTCACCTGATTCGAGCTTGATTATGGTGCGGCGGCTGATGCCGGCTCGATCCGCCAAGGCGACCTGGCTGAGGTTGGCCGCGAGGCGGAAGCGGTGCACGTTGGCGCCCACATGGGCCAGAACCCGCGACGTTCCTTCCGGTTGCATGTGCATCATTCTGCACCATAGGGTGTGAAGTATGTTGCACACACGATTGCGGGGGCACCGGTTTTCCCGCCAGGAACTCGCCCTGGTCCTCGTGACCGCCGTGTGGGGTGCCACATTTCTTATCGTTCACATTGCCGTGCAATACAGCGGACCATGGTTTTTCGTCGGCATGAGATTTATCGCCGCGGGTTGGATCAGTGCGGTTCTCTTTGCCCGCGTGCTCCGCGCTATCACCCTCAAGGAGATCGTGGCTGGGGCTGCGATCGGGGTCATGATCTTCCTCGGTTACGGATTGCAGACCGTTGGACTGCAGACGATTACCAGCAGCACCTCCGCCTTCATCACCGCCCTGTACGTACCTCTCGTCCCGATCCTGCAATGGATCGTATTCAAAAAGCAGCCGGGGCTGTTTGCCTGGGGTGGAGTCGTTCTCGCCTTCACTGGACTCATGCTGCTCGCCGACCCGAGTAGCACCACGTTCTCCTTCGGCACGGGAGAGGTCGCGACGGTCATCAGTACCCTCCCCATCGCGGCGGAAATCATCCTTATCAGCTGGTTCGCCGGCAAGGTCGACCTCGGCCGGGTCACCGTTGTGCAACTCCTCGTCGCCGGGCTCCTCGGGTTCCTCGCCATGCCCGTCGTCGGCGAACAGCCACCTGTTTTCTCCTGGGTATGGATGGTCGCGGCAATCGCGCTCGGTGCGGCCAGTTGCATAATCCAGCTCACCATGAACTGGGCCCAGAAGTCGGTCTCACCTACCCGGGCCACGATCATTTACGCCGGGGAACCGGTGTGGGCTGCGATTGTCGGCCGCATGGCCGGTGATCGCCTTCCCCCGATTGCGATCGCCGGCGCCGCATTTATCGTTGCTGGCGCCCTCGTCAGCGAACTGAAGCCACGCAAAAACGCGAACTTAAGCACCCTCCTCGACCCACCGGAGGGCGTCGACGACGCGCGGTCGTCCTCTCGGCCGGGTGAATCGAAAGACTGACCCAGGAGACAGCGGAACCGTAGGCTTACTTCCTCCACGGCGCGGCCAGCCGTACTGCGCCCGTCAGGGTCTCTACGTCGTCATCATTGCGAGATTTACCGGTTATTCGTTCGACGGGATGCCGCTAAAGGTGGGGAGACTTCTGGCGCGAGACGCAATTGGCGTGGCCGTCCTTCTAGTGGGACGCGTGTTCCACCCTCACGATCGCCGTAAGAATCAGTTGGCCACGGCGTCTCCGCGCCGGCATGTCGACGTCATCAGGTGCCCGGGGCCACTACCCCTTTGAAAACACGATTCACTTGAATTGTCGGGATCTTTTTGGCGGCTCGCACGTCCGATATCACCAAACATTCCTGAATTCCTCGGTAGTCGAACCTATTCGGGCGACTCGCACTTGACGATAGTTCTCCTGTGAGACGCGGTTTATTGGTGAGAGGTGTGAACCACGGCGTGGCCCTTGCCGCGGCTGATCAGCCAGCGGTTCACCGGGGTTGTGATGACAAACCCCAGAACAAGCGACGCGGCGAGAGAGCCCCAGAATAGGCCGCTCGTGATCCCGGCGTCCATCGCGCCGGGAATGGCGAGCATGGCCGTGTTGTCGATGATCTCCATCACGGCGATGGAGACGGTGTCTGCGGCGAGGGCGATGCCCACCGCGGCGCGCCAGGACACTCCCGCGCGTAGTACGCCGCGCATTGTCAGCGCATAACCGAAGACGAATGCGAGCGCGATTGAAAGCACAACGGTTGCCAGGTTGTGCAGCCCGAGGCTTGTGCCGATGATCATGCCTAGGACCTCGCCAATGGCGCATCCGGTCAGGCAGTGCAGGGTCGCGGTGGCGGCCATCCGCCAGGATGTTCCGCGGGTTGAGATGTTGGTGCTGTGGTGATGCTGATGCTCAGTCATGAATGCTCCCGGGGTTGTCTCATCAATCGTTAATATACCCCCGGGGGGTATATTCCGAAATGAGGTGTTTCTCCTCCGTGCGGGAAATGGGCGGCATCGTTCAGCAAGCCCTCATGACTCGGAGGCAAAATTAGTACGAGTCTGGATTCCCAGTCCAACACCGCTGACCACATTGGTCCGACAGCTAAAGAAAGAGACAGACATGCTGCGCCTGCTTAAATACCTTCCCGCCGTCATCGCTTTTTTGCGCACCCCCAAAGGCAAAGCGGCAATCGCCAAAGTTCAATCCGCTCGACAGCGCGCGACCCTGCGCCTCGCTAAAAAGGGAAATGGCTCGCGGAAATAACCCTTCGAGCTGGGCACCCGGAGTCAGCTCGGTGGTGACTGACACTGCGGAAAGTTCGCCATCGTGCGGTAGCGCAGTCTGTGAGTGATGCTGTCCGAGTGACCGTCGTGGAAGGCCTATACCGCGGTGACGGGAGCCCAACGCGGCTAACCTCGGACCTGCGGCAGTCCCTCGGTGACGGACCTGCGACACCGCTCGGATATATCGGAGAATCGACCATCATGACGTGTGCTGCCACTGCGTTCAACTTACCCAGCCACCTCATCGCCAAGGCGCAGCCCGATCTCATCAACACTGACGAGCGACATTTCGCCGCTATCGAAGCCAGCCAGCGACGGTCGATCGACGACCTCACCACCCGGCTCGACATCCACCGCACCACCCCGGGAGGAACGGGCCAGGCCGCGATGGAACGCGACTTGGAGATCCACCGCATCACTGCGCGACTGCGAGCGATGCGCCGCTTCGGCGTCGATGTGTGCCTCGGACGTATGGTTACCGCCGACAACTCTGACCCCGTGTATATCGGCAGGTTCGGCCTCACCGACGCGGACGGACAGCGACTGCTGCTCGACTGGCGCTCGCCCGCTGCTGAACCTTTTTTCGGCGCCACCCACGCCAACCCGATGGGTCTCGCCAGCCGCCGCCGGTATCGCTGGACCCGCGGTCGGATCAGCGACTACTGGGATGAGGTGTTCACCGCCGACGGATTCGAGGGGAATGCCGCCCTGGACGACCAGTCGGCTTTCATCGCTTCCCTCGGCAGCAGCCGTTCGCCGCGGATGCGTGACGTGCTCGGCACCATCCAAGCCGACCAGGACGCGATCATCCGCGCGGGGTCCCGTGGTGCCTTTGTCGTCGACGGGGGACCCGGAACGGGGAAAACCGTTGTTGCCCTCCACCGCTCCGCCTACCTGCTCTACTCTGATCCTCGCCTATCCCGCCAGGGCGCCGGTGTCCTTTTCGTGGGACCAAGCCCGGCCTACCTGGCCTACGTCGACGACGTGCTGCCGAGCCTCGGCGAGGACGGTGTGCAGACCTGCACCATTTCCGACCTCGTGGCGGAAGGCGCCGCGGCGCTACCCGAAACTGACGGTGACGTGATGCGGCTGAAGGCATCCGCAGACCCGGTGACACTGATCGACGCGGCGGTTGCCTACTACGAGCGTCCGCCGTCCCAGTCGATGGCTATCGAGACTTCGTGGGGTGATCTCTGGCTGGACCGGGAGGACTGGGCCGAGGCCTTTGCCGAGGCGGAACCCGGCACCTCCCACAATGACTCGCGGGATGCGGTCTGGGACAAGTTGCTCGAGATCCTGCTGGACAAACAGGGTGACGCCGACGACTACGACCAGGAGATCGAGGAGGACGACGGCGAGAGCGCATCGCGAACCCTTTTGCGCAAGGCGCTCCTGCAGAGTCGTGAGTTGCGCACCGCTTTTTCCCGCGCGTGGCCAATGCTTGACCCCGCTGGCGTGGTGGGTGACCTGTGGTCGGTTCCGGCATACCTGAAGCAGAGCGCGCCGCTACTCAGTAACGACGAGGTGGATCGGCTGCAACGCTCCGATGCCCGCGCCTGGACGGTGTCTGACCTTCCGTTCGTCGACGCAGCGCACCGGCGTATTGGAGACCCGGCGGCATCACAGCGCAGGAGCCAGCGGGACGCTGCCATCGCGGTAGAGAAGGCCCGAATGTCGCGTGTTATCGACGACCTGCTGGAAGCCGACCTTGACGGGGACGGGATCGTGACGATGCTGCGCGGCCAGGACCTGCAGGACGCGCTGGTCGACCAGTCTGCGCTTCCCACAACGGACCCCGATCTTCTCGCCGGGCCCTTCGCCCATATCGTGGTCGATGAGGCCCAGGAGCTGACCGACGCGGAATGGCAGATGCTGCTGGCACGCTGCCCCTCCCGCAGCTTCACGATCGTCGGCGACCGCGCCCAGGCCAGGCACGGTTTCACCGAATCGTGGCGGGAACGCCTTGAGCGGGCGGGATTCACCGAGATCAACCTGTCGTCGCTCAGCGTGAACTACCGCACACCCCAGGAAGTGATGACAGAAGCCGAACCAGCTATTCGCGCTGCCCTGCCCGACGCCAACGTGCCATCGTCGATCCGTCACAGCGGCTTGCCGGTCATCCACGCATCCACCGTCGAATTGGGAGCCATAGTCACTGACTGGCTGTCTGCCCACAGCGAAGGAATCGCGTGCGTGATAGGCGATCCGACCTACGTTGCGACGGCTCGAGTGCGTTCGCTCAGCCCGGAAATGGCGAAGGGACTAGAATTCGACCTGGTCGTTGTCGTTGACGCCGACGCATTCGGTGAAGGCATCGAAGGTGCCGTTGATCGCTACGTCGCGATGACCAGGGCGACCCAGCAACTCGTTCTCCTGACCACCCCGGGCGTCTGACCGATCCTTCGAAGCGCCCCTTTCGGAAAACGCTCGACAGAGTTGTGGCCCATGGTTTACCGATCGAGGCGCGGTGTGGAGATGCCGAGCCGACGCGCTTCGCGGAGTGTGTCCTGAATAACGGCTCCCGCTTCTGCGGCATACGGATCCGTGTGCGCCGCGAGGCTCCTTTGGGCGATCGGAATCAGTACAGTGATCCATCCGAACGCCGCGGAGACCAAGCGGGGCAACCGATACGGCAGCATGGCGCTTCGATGCAGGCGGAGGTCGACGCCCCGAGCGGTAAGAAGGGGCAGCAGCTCGCGAACTGTGAGGAACGCGTCGCGGAAGGCTCGACGGTCTCCGATCATGTTCGCCAGCGACCCGCTCCGCACAGCCTGGTCGAACATACCGGCGTCTGCGATGAAGTGCAGCCACAGCCAGCCACGCATGTCTTTCTCTTGCCGAACGGCGAGGCCTGCCTGCCGGAAGACGCTGAATACGTCCTGCTCGCGCCGCGTCGGCGCGGCTCCGGTCGTTCCGATGATGACGGACGGGATCAGCCCGCCTGACAGCACGCCGTCCTGCCCGAAACCACCGCCCGCCTGCGGGAATCCGAACACGACTTGATCCGGTGGGAGCGGTGCGACTGCGGTGAGTGGCTCTTCCCAGAGGTTGCCGAACACCAGTACCGTCGCCGTGCCCAGCCGTGGAGCGAGGAACGCCGCTGCCTCGGTGAGACGGTGATGCCCGACGCTGAGTACGACCAAATCGAAACCATCGCCCGGGTCGATTGATTCTCGTAACCGAGTTCGGAACGATTCGCGTACCCGCCGGCCAATCGGTTTGCGCCGTCCGTCGATCCAGTCCAGCTGCACCTCGTGCCCGTACTCCGCGGCGCGACCGGGTCGTACATAGAACTCGACCTCGTGGCCGGCGGCGGAGAGCACTCGCCCATAGATCGTCGCAATCACTCCGCGGCCAAACATCAAAATGCGCACAATTGGCTCTCTCACTAAGCTGGAGCTTGTCTCCACTTACACACAATATGGAGACAATCTCCGCTTGTCAACGAAAGGGCTGACATGGCCGAAACGCGAGCACTGCGAGCCGACGCGCGCCGCAACCGGGACGCCATCGTGGCCGCGGCCCGGGACGTCTTCGACCGGGACGAGCAGGTGCGCTTCGACGACTTCGCGGCGCATGCCGGAGTGGGAGTGGGAACGCTTTATCGACACTTCCCCACGCGGGAGGCGTTGGCGGCGGCAGTGTATGAGGGCGAGGTGGCTACCCTCTGCGACCAGGCCAACGACCCGACTCGGTCCGCAAGCGAAAATCTCGATATCTTTCTCCGCGGGTTCGTCGAGTACGTGCTCGCGCACACGGGACTCGCCCGTGCTCTCGCTGCGGTGGCAGACCCAGCGATCTTTGCCGACGGCGGAATCGAACTTGAGCGAACCGTCGCCGACTTACTGACCCGGGCGGCCGTCGAGGGCGCTATTCGCAGCGACGTGGCCGTTGGGGCGGTGATGATCGTGCTGCACGGCATCGGATCTGCTACTGGTCGGCCGCTCTGGGCATCGGAATCGCGAGGGGCTGTGGAGCTATTGCTCGCCGGGTTGAAAGTAATCTCTACTCCGATGACAACGGGTGGGTCGCGGCCTCTATGCTCGCCTCCGAAAATATCGTGATGTTAATCCGAGGACAAAAGAGCGCGAAGACTCCTGTGGGGCAGAATTTCACCGCTTTGCCAGTGGGATCGTCTCGGCTGTCGCCAATGCTCCTGCCCACTTCAACGCACTCACAGAGGCGCTTCCGTTCCTAAAGGACCGCATCCGTCGCACGGGACGGCAAACGCGTATCCGCTTCGTGCGGCGGGTGCCCGAAAGGTATCCCTAATTACGTCAGGTGCCGCAGGGGCTGAACGGCGCCACGCCCCGTTGGTCACGCGGTGAATCAGTCGCCCCCGCCGCCCCGCTCACGAGGATGACCTCAGCGCACGCGGGTGGCAGAGAACTGCAGTTTCGGGTGCGCGAAGAATTCCTGCGCCTCGATAAGCTGCAGTTCTTTCTGGCCCGACCGGTAGGTGAGCTCGATCAGGTCGAACACGCTCGACGCGGTGCGCTCGAGCGCCACGGCGGCGTCACCCGTCTCGCGGTAGTGCCCGGTGAACAGTGCGGCGGTCACGTCGCCCGATCCATTGGCCTTGAACGGCAGGTGCGGGGTGGTGACCGTCCACGCGCCGTTGTTGTCAACGGCGAGCATGTCGATGGTTCCGGCTTCGCGGTCGGGGCGTTCCACACTCGTCACAAGGATGGTGGATGGTCCCATGGCGCGGGCGAGGTCGACGGACTCCAGCGTGGAGGCAAGCGATAGCGGTTCGGTGCCGGTGAGGAAACCCAGCTCGAACTGGTTGGGGGTAATGAGGTCGGCAGCGGGCACCACTCGCTCCCGCAGCAACTCGGGGATCTCCGGCGCCACAAAACATCCCGACTTCGCGTTACCCATCACCGGGTCGCAGGCGTAGATGGCAGACGGGTTAGCCGCCTTTACCCGCTTCACGGCGTCGACGATAACGTCGCCGATTCCGGTGCCGCCCTGGTAGCCGGACAGCACAACATCGATCTGGGGGAGGATCCCGCGTTCCTCGATGCCGAGGATAACGTCGTGCACTTCCTCGGGGGTGATGAGCGATCCACGCCACGAGCCGTACCCGGTGTGGTTCGAGAAGTTGACGGTGTTAACCGGCAGCACCTCAACACCGATGCGCTGGAGGGGGAAAACGGCAGCGGAATTGCCGACATGGCCATACGCGACAGCTGACTGGATCGAGAGAATCTTCACGAGTCAATTCTCTCGCATCGAACGACAATGCGGTGGATGTCGGAATGCCGAAGCATCCAGACATCCACCGCCAGTGTCACTGCGCCACGGTGAGGAGGGCGCGTCGCGCGGGAAGGGTTAGACGAGTGCGGGGACGCGGTCGAGGACCGACTCGAGCTCCTTGAGGCGGACGAGCGCACGGTTGGTGAGCAGGTCCTGGCGGCGCTCGGAGGAGATGGACAGACTGTCCTTCCAGAGCGAGCGGCCGGCCATTGCCCCGCCGGCACCGTGGGCGACGGCGGTCGAGACCTGGCCGATGAAGGTTTCGTGGTCAACACCGGCGGACAGCACGGCCCACGGCACGCCGTCGGCGGCTTCGGTGACGGCGTCGCAGGCGGCGGCGGATCCCGGGTACTGCAGCTTCAGGACCTTGGCGCCGAGTTCGACGGACAGCTTGGCGGAGTCGGCGACGAGCTGGCTGAAGGCGGCGTTGTAGTCGGCTTCTGACTCGTCCTCGAGCTTGTAGACGAGGATCTCGACGATGAGCAACAGGCCCTCGTCTGTGCAGGCCTGAACGAGGTCGCGGATCTCGTCGGCGACGCGGGAGGTGTTGTCCTGGCGGTCGGGGCGCAGGTACCAGAGCATCTTTGCGACGCTGCCACCAAGCTCGCGCACCTTCCGCGGGGTCATCCCGGCGACGCGGTTGGTGAAGCGCAGGCCGTCGACGGTGTCGAAGCCGGAGGCGTCGAGCCCCACAACCAGGGCGGTGTGGGCGGAGAGCACACCCTCGTCGATGACGCGGGGGACGGCCACCTCGGGGTCGAGCAGGATGGCGGGGGCGGAGTTGCCGAGGTAACGCACGAGGTCGCTCTTGGCTTCGTAGAGCGCTTCTTTGGTGATCGAGGCGGGGCCGTCTGGCGCGTCGTCCATGACGGCCTTCATTCCGTTGCGCTGGTCAGCGGCGACGATCAGCATGTGTCCGCCGGGGGTGGAGATGGAGGAAAGGCCGCGACGTTCTGCGGTAGTGAGGTCGTTCATTGTGTCTCCTTTAGGAAGGGTTTGTGGGGTGTGACAAGAGGAATGGGGGGTTAGCGGGCCGTGGCGGCGAGGGCGAAGTCCGATACGAACCGGTCAACTTGCTCGGTGGGGCTGAGCAGGCCGTCGATGCGGATGTGGGGAACCGCCGGGGCGCTGGTGACGTCGGCGGTGAGGAAGCGGTCGGGGTGCTCGATCTTTTCGAGGTCCCGCGCTGCGCCTCGCTGCTGCATACGGTTGACCACCTCGCCGACGGGGGTGTCCATCCAGGCCAGGGTCACGCGCTCCGGGGTGACCCCGAGGTTGCTGACGAGGCGGTCCCAGGCGAGGGAGAACATCCGCTCCGAGGTGAAGGGGGCGACGAGGATGACGTTGACGCCGAGCGCCAGGTTTTCCCTCGCCGTGTCGAACAGGCAGGTGTAACGGATCTCGTTGATGCTGGCGCGGACGGATGGCTCCGCGGTCGGCACATCCACCAGGAACTCGCCGCCGGCGTGCTCGAACAGCGGATTGGTGAGGGTATCAAGGTCAAGGATCGTCCAAGCCAGCTCCTGTGCAACGTCGCGAGCAAAAGTGGTCTTTCCACTCGCCGGCACACCGCAGATTACGAGTGCCCGGGAGATTCGGTCAGTGGTCATGGCATGAAATTCCGTTCAGCGGCGGGCCGGTCAGCGCGAGCGCCTCGGTCACGATTAGTGGTGAGACACACGCTATGTCATCGATGACATGGATTGCAAGACCCTCTTTACGCCGTTTGACATCGATGTCATACTGAAACTGTCCCGCCGCGCCAGCCTGCCCAAAACAGCGCCTAAATCGGGCCGTTTACCCTCGAACAGGCATGTTAATTCGCCCAGACTCGTCGACGTATGTGGCCAGGACGGCCTCGATTCCGGCAGACTTCACACACGCAGCATCCCCCTACGCGAGCGAGTGACAA
>JAODAO010000234.1 GCA_025463465.1 Glaciihabitans sp.
ATCGAGGTCGTCAAGGGTGGACTCATCGTCGACATCGGACTCCGTGGATTCCTTCCCGCGTCGCTCATCGAGCTGCGCCGCGTTCGTGACCTCACGCCGTACCTCGGCCAGGAGATCGAAGCGAAGATCCTCGAGCTCGACAAGAACCGCAACAACGTTGTGCTCTCCCGCCGTGCCCTGCTCGAGCAGACGCAGAGCGAGAGCCGCACCACGTTCCTCAACAACCTCCACAAGGGACAGGTCCGCAAGGGCGTTGTCTCCTCGATCGTCAACTTCGGTGCGTTCGTGGACCTCGGCGGCGTTGACGGACTGGTTCACGTTTCCGAGCTGTCTTGGAAGCACATCGAGCACGCCAGCGAGGTTGTCGAGGTTGGCCAGGAGGTCACCGTCGAGATCCTCGAGGTCGACCTCGAGCGCGAGCGTGTCTCCCTGTCGCTCAAGGCGACGCAGGAAGACCCGTGGCAGGTATTCGCCCGCACCCACGCAATCGGTCAGGTTGCTCCGGGTAAGGTCACGAAGCTCGTCCCCTTCGGCGCGTTCGTTCGCGTTGCAGAGGGCATCGAGGGCCTCGTTCACATCTCCGAGCTGTCCGGCAAGCACGTTGAGCTCGCCGAGCAGGTTGTTTCGGTTGGCGACGAGGTGTTCGTCAAGGTCATCGACATCGACCTCGAACGTCGCCGTATCTCGCTGAGCCTCAAGCAGGCCAACGAGGGTGTCGACCCCGAAGGAACCGAGTTCGACCCGGCTCTGTACGGAATGCTCACCGAGTACGACGACCAGGGCAACTACAAGTACCCCGAGGGCTTCGACCCGGAGACCAACGAGTGGCGCGAGGGCTTCGAAACCCAGCGCGAGAAGTGGGAGCAGGACTACGCTGCAGCCCAGGCTCGCTGGGAAGCTCACAAGAAGCAGGTTGCCGCTGCAGCTGCCGAGGAAGAGAACCCCACTTCCTCCGCTGCTCCTGCTGGCTCCTCCTTCTCGAGCGAGTCGACCGGCGCCGGCACCCTTGCCGACGACGAGTCGCTTGCGGCGCTTCGCGAGAAGCTTTCGAGCAACTCCTAAGTCCCATCGTCGGGCCGGTCACAACAGCTTGTTGTAACCGGCCCGGCACACACAACGACCGGTCCCTCGAGGGGCCGGTCGTTTGTGGTTAACGGGTCGTTCAGTCGTCTGCTTCGGGCGGGGTACCGAGCGAAGCTAACATGGGCCTATGCCCAGCCCCACCATCGCTGCTTCTGCGGACGTTGCTCCATCGTGATCATCATTGGCCTCACCGGCGGGATAGCGTCCGGTAAGTCCGTTGTAGCCCGGCGACTTGCCGAGCTTGGCGCATTTCACGTTGATGCCGATGTCCTCGCCCGCGAAGTAGTCGAACCCGGCAGTCCCGGACTTGCCGCCATCACCGCTCGCTTCGGCGACGGCGTCCTCACCGAAGATGGACGCCTGGACCGCGCCGCACTTGGGGCCATCATCTTCTCCGACGAGAAGAGCCGATTGGCATTGAACCAGATCACCCATCCCGCGGTGTGGGCGAGGGCGCGCGGATTATTCCGCAACGCCGCGCAACACGACCCGCGGGCGATCGTCATCTACGACGTTCCGCTGCTGGTCGAATCCTCCACGAAACGGCCCATCAACTTCGACCGTATTGTGGTGGTCCACGCCGACAAAGACGTGCGCCTGCGTCGGCTGACCGAGATCAGGGGGATGTCCGTCGCCGACGCCGAGCGCAGGATTGGCGCCCAGGCAACCGACGCGGAACGGCTAGCGGTCGCCGATGTGGTCATCAACACCAATGGGACCATGGAGGAGACGATTCGACAGGTTGACGAGCTGTGGCATTCCCTTTTGCGCTTGTAAGGGGTTGGCGCGCGTCTGGTGATCTGGCGCGCGACCGTCATCAAATCGACGGATGAGCCCACGTTCGTCGTTTTCCTCGTTGGCCAACGTCGTTTTCCGAGCGTCGTATACGAGGCGGATGCGCTGTGGGCGAAGTGGGTGCGCGCGGCCAGCGCTATGTCAGGGGTGACGTTTACGCTTAGGGTATGGAACCCACGCGCTCTGTGCACCCGTTCGAGGTCATCAGCGAATACAGCCCGAGCGGCGACCAGCCCACCGCAATTGCGGAGCTTGCCCATCGCATCAACGCGGGAGAAACCGACGTCGTTCTGCTCGGTGCCACCGGTACCGGAAAGTCGGCGACAACGGCATGGTTAATCGAGCAGGTGCAGCGCCCGACACTGGTGTTGGCGCACAATAAAACACTCGCCGCCCAGCTTGCCACCGAGTTTCGTGACCTGATGCCCAACAACTCCGTCGAGTACTTTGTGTCGTACTACGACTACTACCAGCCGGAAGCGTACGTTCCGCAAACCGATACCTTCATCGAGAAGGACAGTTCGGTCAACGCGGAGGTCGAACGCCTCAGGCACTCGACCACCAATGCGCTTCTCAGCCGCCGAGACGTCATCGTCGTATCCACCGTTTCCTGCATCTACGGGCTGGGTGCGGCGGAGGAATACCTGGAGGCGATGGTTGCCCTGCAGGTGGGTGAAAAGATTCCGCGAGAAACCCTGATTCGCAAGCTGGTGAACATGCAGTACCAGCGTAATGACGTGGACTTCTCGCGCGGCAAGTTCCGAGTCAGAGGCGACACTATCGAGATCATCCCGGTCTACGAAGAGAACGCCATCCGGATCGAGATGTTCGGTGACGAGATCGAAGCGATCTATGTTCTCCACCCGCTGACGGGCGACGTCATCGAGCGCAAAGAAGCCGTGTCCGTGTTCCCCGCGACCCATTACGCGGCGAGCCCCGAGTCGATGAAAAAAGCGATCGTGACCATCAAGGAGGAACTCGAAATCCGACTCGCGGAATTCGAGCGCCAGGGGAAGCTCCTCGAGGCTCAGCGCCTGCGGATGCGCACTACGTTCGACATCGAGATGATGGAACAGATCGGGTTCTGCAACGGTATCGAGAACTACTCCAGGCACATTGACGGCAGGAACCCCGGGGAAGCACCCAACTGCCTGCTCGACTACTTCCCGGAAGACTTCCTGGTCGTCATCGATGAGTCCCACGTCACCGTGCCCCAGATCGGCGCGATGTACGAGGGTGACGCGTCCCGTAAACGTACCCTCGTCGAACACGGTTTCCGACTTCCCAGTGCCATGGACAACCGGCCGTTGAAGTGGGAAGAGTTCCTCAACCGCGTCGGCCAAAAGGTGTACCTGTCTGCCACGCCTGGAAAATACGAAATGGGTATTACTGATTCGGTAGTCGAGCAGATCATCCGCCCGACCGGCCTGATCGACCCGCAGATCATCGTCAAGCCGTCCAAGGGCCAGATCGACGACCTCCTGGAGCAGATTCGTACCCGGGTTGAAAAAGATGAGCGAATCCTGGTCACCACGCTGACGAAGAAGATGGCCGAGGAACTGACCGACTTCCTCGGCGAGGCCGGGGTGCGTGTTCGCTACCTCCATTCGGATGTCGACACGCTTCGCCGGGTTGAGCTGCTTAGCGAGTTGCGTGCTGGCGTCTATGACGTACTCGTGGGCATCAACCTCCTCAGGGAGGGACTCGACCTGCCAGAGGTATCGCTGGTGGCCATCCTTGATGCCGACAAGGAAGGTTTCCTACGCTCGTCGACGTCACTCATCCAGACGATCGGTCGCGCCGCGCGAAACGTGTCGGGCGAGGTGCACATGTACGCCGATGTCCTCACCGACTCTATGAAACGAGCCATCGAAGAGACGGACCGTCGTCGGGAGAAGCAGGTCGCATACAACCTCGAACGCGGAGTGGATCCTCAGCCCCTGCGCAAGAAGATCGCAGATATCACGGACATCCTGATGCGCGAGGGAGCAGATACGGCGGAACTTCTCGCCGGTCGTGGTGGGCGTAAGCGCGCTCCCACCCCGAGCCTGCGTCGCGAGGGGCTGGCCGCGGATGCCGGAAACAGCCTCGAAACCATCATCGCCGACCTGAACGAGCAGATGCTTCAGGCTGCTGGTGAGCTGAAGTTCGAGCTGGCCGCGCGGCTGCGGGACGAGGTTTCCGACTTGAAAAAAGATCTTCGTCAAATGGAATCCGCCGGCCATTTGAGGTAGCGGAGGACGTTCTGGCTCATCAGAGGTGGGGCGCGGGTCCCGGTGTCCCGGGCCGGCGCCCGACCTCCGTTTTAGGCCTGGCGTTCCTGTGCGTCTCGCATTTTCCCACGAACGATGCCGTGGAACGAATTATCAACGGGCCGCATGCCTAGAACAATTTTCCCGCGTGCGTGACGTTTTTCAAGGTCATCAAACGCATCCCTGATCTTTTCGAACGGATAAAACCCGGAGATAAGTATGTCGAGAGACCGGTCAGCGGCCAGTCCCGCCAGCTTCACCAGCGTGCGAGTCTGCTCAACGGAGTCTTCGGGGGTCGGCTGCATGGCCCGCAACTCGATGTCTCGTCGCTGTTCGCTCGACCAGAACCGTGACGGGTCCACACCCAGCTCGTCCGCAACATCTCGATCATCCTTGCCAAAGTTGTCGATGTAGGCCGCGACCCCACGGGGTGCCAGCTGCCGGATGCGGTCGGCGAGACCGGGACCGTACACGACCGGTTTCACCCCAATCTGGCGGAGGTAGTCAAAATTACGTTCGCCGCAGGTGCCGATCACGGTCGCACCGCGCAGCATCGCCAACTGTGCGACCATACTGCCGACCCCGCCCGCCGCTGCGGAGGTGACGATCGTTTCGCCGTCGGAGACGTGGACCGTTTTAACGGCTTCTTCTGCCGCCAGGCCGGCAAGGAAAAGGGAACCGGCTAGTTCCCATGAAAGCGCAGGGGGTTTGGCGACGAGGTTTCCCGCTGGAACAACAATGACGGTAGCGTGCGACCCCATTGCCGCATGCCCGAGAACTTCGGCCCCACGGGCGAAACTTGTCACCCCTTCGCCCACCTGCGTCACCAGCCCGGCGAAGTCGCTGCCCTGGCGCTGGGGAAACGATACCTGCACTTCCCCCTCGGTGTATCGCCCCATTCTGACGTATGCCTCAATGTGGTTGATGCCCGCGGAAAGCACCTCCACGACCACCTCGCCCGGGCCGGCTGTTGG
>JAODAO010000278.1 GCA_025463465.1 Glaciihabitans sp.
GCCACGGTGCGCTCATCGATCTCTGGATCGAGGATGACCATGAGTTCATACTGATGCGTCATAAACCCACCTCCTTCGGACTAAAACGGCCACAGACGATCTGTGACAGGAGGGTGTTGACGTGTTGAAACACGGCCATTTAGACCGAGACAACCTGCCAAGTGTAGTTGGTATTGCGGGAACCAATCAAGAAGATCTTTGTGCGGGCTGTGTTGCCGCCCTCATACGCACCCATATATAGGGGGCTGCTAGTTATGAAATACTCGTCGACGAGGCGTCTCCGGCACAGCGGGCGTTCGACAACAAACAGGTCCGCTTTATGCCTCTCATTTGTAACCAGCCAACATGGTTACATCAGCTTTAGCCGAGCGAACCGGTGGGGTCGGAGGGGATGAACCGTTGTAACCGATGAAGACGGTTACAAGCGGGAAACCTGCAGATAGCACCTACGACCAGCATTTACTGTCCGTCTCCCGAGAAGGGCGCATGTGAGGACAGAGGTTTTCCTCAAACCGATGCGTCGGGACGGTTATCTTCCCACCAGGCGCGCAGGCGCTGTTCTGCTTCTTCCCGGCCCAGGGGTCCGGCGTCGAGGCGCAGCTCCAGGAGAAACTTATATGCCGCCCCCACCTCTCGGCCGGGCTTGAGCCCGAGGACTTCCATAATTGCCTCACCGTCGAGGTCAGGACGCAGTGCCGCCACCCCTTCCGCCTCGGCGAGGGCGGTAATGCGGTCTTCCAAGTCGTCGTAGGCGAACGACAGGCGGTCGGCCTTGCGCTGGTTTCGGGTGGTGACGTCCGCCCTGGTCAGGATGTGCAGGCGCTCCAGCAGCGGTCCGGCGTCACGCACATACCGACGCACCGCCGAATCCGTCCACGCGGCCTCCGTGTAACCGAAGAAACGCAGGTGCAATTCGACAAGGCGCGATACCGAGCTGATGGTCTCCTTGTCGAAGCGCAGGGCCCTCAGGCGGCGCCCGGCAATCTTCGCCCCCACGACATCGTGGTGGTGGAAACTGACGACGCCGCCGGGTTCAACCTTCTTTGTGGCCGGCTTTCCGGCGTCATGAAGCAACGACGCGAGACGCAGCACAAGGTCGGGGGAATGCCCGCGGGACTTCTCATAGCCAATGGCCTGCTCAAGCACGGTGAGGCTGTGCTCATAAACATCCTTGTGGTGCGCGTGCTCGTCGATCTCCAGTTTGAGGGCCGGCAGCTCAGGAATGACCAGCTCGGCGATGCCGCTGTCCACCAGTAGCTGCAGTCCAGCGCGTGGCTCGTCCGTCAACAGGAGCTTGCTGAGCTCGTCGCTGATGCGTTCGACGCTGACGATAGAGATGCGGGGAGCAAGCGCCGTCATCGCGGCGACGGTCTCCGGCGTGACCGTGAAACCCAGCTGGCTGGCGAAACGGGCGGCACGCATCATCCGAAGCGGATCGTCCCCAAAAGAGACGTCGGGGGATGTTGGAGTGGTGAGGCTCTTCGCGACGAGATCGTCCACACCACCCGAGGGGTCGACCAACACCATCTCGGGAAGCCGCAGTGCCATTGAGTTAACGGTGAAGTCGCGGCGCACCAGGTCGCCCTCGAGGGTGTCACCGAATTCGACGATGGGTTTGCGGCTCTCTCCGTTGTAGGAGTCTGCACGGTAGGTCGTGATTTCGACCTTTTCGCCCAGCACCCGTGCGCCTATGGTGCCGAATTCGCGGCCAATGTCCCACTGGGCGGAAGAAATTGGAGTGACGATGGCGAGGATCTCGTCTGGGCTGGCGCTGGTGGTGAAGTCGAGGTCGTTAATCGGGCGGCCGAGAAAAGCGTCCCGCACCGGGCCGCCCACGAGGGCCAGTTCTTGCCCGGCGGCGGCGAAAGCCGAAGCCAGCCGGGCAATGGGGGCGGACGACGCGAGTAGCTCGAGTCGCTTGAGGGCCGAAGCGACGCTGTCCATAGTTATTAGCTTGCCACAGCCGCTGCGGGAGCTTGGTGGAGTCCCCGAGGTTCGTTCACAGGCCCCGAGGCGCCTAGACAATAGACTCGACCCATGCTGGCGACACATCTTTCTGGGGTAGGAGTATGACCGTTAAGGCAATCGGCGCCGCGGTCGCACTCCTTCTGGGGATGGGCACCGTCGGTCTTTCCGCACCCGCTTCGGCCGAATCCATCGGCGCCTCCCCCTCGGGAGAGGTCACGATGACGGTCGCGCCGGATTCGCTGGGCATTCCCGCCGACAACGCCGATGTGCACCTCACCGTCACCGTCACAAACGGGACGGCCGCCTCGCTCGACCCCGGCGTTGTCGACGTCGGCGTCAACCGCGGCCGCCTCACCGACCCCACCGTCCTCACCGGCTGGATGACCTTCGCCGAAGACAGCATCACCGCGTCGACCCCCATCACCGAGGTCGACACGGGAGCCATTGCCGCTGGGGAAACCCGCATCGTCAGTATCGACGTGCCGCAGGAGAACCTCGGCTTCCCCGAAGAGGGCATATACGCCCTCGGAGTTGAACTGGTCACCGGGGACCAGGCCACCGCGGAGCCGCAGGGCGACGCCGTTGCCGAGGCGCGCACCGCGATCTCCTGGAAGTCCGCATCGTCGGTTGCGCTTCACGTGGCAATTGCCGCCCCCATTGTCGTCCCGGCAACGGGGTCCGGGTTGATCGACTCCGACACCCTCGCGGAATACACCGCACGCGGTGGAGTCCTTAGCGAGCAGCTCGACGCCATGATCGGGCGCCCCGTCGCGATCGGTATCGATCCCCGCATCATCGCGTCGATCAGGCTCCTTGGCACCACGGCCCCCGAGTCTGCGCTGCAATGGCTGGAGCAGCTGCGTACGGCACCGAACTCCACCTTCCCCCTCAGCTACGCCGACGCCGACCTCACCGCGGCCATCGACGCAGGTTCCGCCGGCGTCCTCTCGCCCAGTTCCTTCGACTTTGCCATCGATCCCGAACGTTTCACGGTGGCATCAACTACCCCCACCCCCGAGGCCGAACCTCAGGAGCCCGGGGTAAACCAGAACTCCGGACCACCCCTTCCGACAAGCGCCGACCTGACCGCCTGGAACTACACCCTGCCGGGCCTCGCCTGGCCGGCCAGTGGTTCGCTCACCACCGCCAATCTCGGCACCCTCACGTCGTCGGGATACGAGCAGACCATCGTCGCCAGTGACAACCTCACTCGCACCGTCACCGCCGGTTCGTCCGGTGTTGTCGCCACGGCTTCCGGCAGCACCCTCGCCGTTGCCGACTCGAGGCTGTCCCTGCTGTTACAGAGCGTGGTCAACGCCGCGACAACAGCCGAATGGAACGCAGGCATGGCCGAACTTTCGGCCACCATCGCCCTCAGCAGCGAATTGCAAACCGACCCGTCCGCGACCGTCCTGGCAACCCTCGGCCGCAGCTGGCCGGAGACCGGGTACCGGCTCGAGCAGACCCTTTTGGCGCTGTCAACGCTGCCGTGGGCCACCGCCGGCTCCCTGCCAGCGGCGCTTGAGGCGGTCTCAAGCGGCGTAGTCACTTCATCGACAGCGGCGATTGTCGACGCCGGTCCCAATGACGCCAGGAACGCGATCGTCAGTTCCCTGCTGGCATCGGAGGCGGCCGATGTCGCTTTCGCGAATGTCGCCGAGGACCCGCTGGCCATCACCGCAGCCCAGCGACTGCGACTGCTATCGGTTCTGTCAAATGCATGGTCGGATGACCCGGATGGCTGGTCCACCGCAACGACGGAATACCTCGACGCCTCCACAGAACTTCGTGGATCGGTGCAGATCTCCCCAAGCAGCGACATCCTGCTTCCCGCGGACCGGGGCAATATCCCTGTTGTTGTCGCCAACGCTCTCGACCAGCCGGTCACCGTCTACATCACCATGCGCCCCAGCACGATCGGCCTGAAGGTCGAGGAGACCGCGGTTGAGGTTGTGATTGAACCGCAGTCGTCACGAAAGGCGTCCATCCCGGTTAAGGCCGTTGCCAGCGGGCAGATGCAACTCAACGTTTCCATCACGGACCGCCTCGGACAGCCCGTTGGCACTCCCACGCGTGTTGAACTGAACGTGCACGCGGGCTGGGAAACCGGCGGAACCGTGATCTTCGGTGCTTTTGTTGTGGTGATCTTCGGACTCGGCATCGTGCGCACCATCCGTAAGCGACGCAAGGACACCGGTACCGCCGAATGACCGCACCACCACCCGCGCCGGAACCCTCCGGCGTTGGGCGCGCCAGCGCCCTTTTGGCCAGTGGCACACTCGTCTCCCGCCTGCTCGGATTTGTCAGTGTGCTGGTGCTCGCCCAGACACTCGGCATAAAGGGCGCTGGCGCCAACACGTTCGCCGTGGCCAACCAGCTGCCCAACAACGTCTACGCCATCGTCGCCGGAGGTGTGCTGAGCGCCGTCCTCGTTCCCCAAATCGTCCGCGCCGGCCTGCACAGCGACGGTGGGCAGAAGTTCATCAACCGAATCGTCACCCTGGGGGCCGTTGTATTCATCGCGGCGGCCGCGATCGCCACGGTCTGCGCACCGCTGCTCGTTCGTCTCTACGCCCGCCAGGGAACCACCCCAGGCTCGAGCGGATACACCGGCGCTGACATCGCCCTCGCAACCGCGTTCGCCTATTGGTGCCTCCCCCAGATCCTCTTCTACGCGCTCTACAGCCTCCTCGGCGAAGTGCTGAATGCCCGCAAGATCTTCGGCCCGTTCACCTGGGCGCCCGTGGTCAACAATGTTGTCGCCATTGCCGGACTCCTGCTGTTCAACGTCATGTTCGGGTCCCGTGCGGTGGGGGATGCCTCGGCCTGGACCCCCGGGATGATCGCGCTCATCGCGGGGTCGGCCACCCTGGGCGTCGCTGCCCAAGCCCTTGTGCTCGTGTTCTTCTGGCGCCGGTCCGGCCTGTCCTACCGTCCGGAATTCCGCTGGCGCGGAGTTGGCCTCGGCAAGGTCGGCAAGGCAGCCGGCTGGACCTTCGGCATGATCATCGTCAGTCAGCTCGCCGGCATCGTGCAGTCCAGCGTCGCAACCAGCGCCGGAACGGATGAGACGTCCTCGGCCGTGCTCAGATACGCATGGTTGATTTTTATGCTGCCGCATTCAATAGTGACCGTTTCCATCGCTACCGCCTACTTCACCAGGATGAGTGGCCACGCCCGCGACTCAGACACCGAGTCCCTTAAGCGGGATATCTCGGCGAGCCTGCGAACGATCGGCCTGATCATGGTGCTCGCCACCGTGACGCTGATCGTTGTCGCCTACCCGTTCTCTGCCCTGTTTTCCAAGAATGGCTTCGAGGAGACCAGAGCAATGGGTAACGTGCTCATCGCATTCCTCCCCGGACTCATCCCCTTCACCATCCTGTTCGTCCTGCAACGCACCTTTTATGCCCTCGAGGACACCAGGACGCCGTTTTTCATCCAACTCGCCCAGTCCGGCCTGTTTGTCATCGGTGCGCTTCTGGTGTCCCAGCTACCGGATGACTCCATCGCCCTTGGCATCGCGGCCGTGACCACGATCGCCGGAACGGCGCAGTCTCTCATCGCCGCGCTCCTGCTGCGCCGCCGGCTCAACGGGCTCGGCGGGCGCCACATTGTGCGCCAGTACCTTATCTATCTGCTCGCCTCCGTCCCGGCGGCCATCGCCGGCCTCGCACTGACGAACGCGCTCGGTTCCTTCACAGGGGGGTTCGCCGTTTCCGGCCTCGCCGCCGCCGTCGCGACAATGGCCGTGGTTGGCGTGGTGATGGTCATCATTTACGTTGTGGTCCTCGCGGCACTGGGCACACCGGAACTGCGGGCAATGCTGAGACCGGTCGTTATGCGCCTGCGCGGCCGCAGCTGATACCCGTTCCAGCCATAAAAACCAGAACCCTGAGCAACGGCCGCATGCGAAAGAAGCCCGGAATACCGGGACCCTAGTATGGGTTATACCGCTCAGCGAAGACTCTTAGGGAGATGTTGCACGTGCGTCAAGTGATCATTATTGGATCCGGTCCAGCCGGGTACACCGCCGCCATTTATGCGGCCCGCGCTAACCTCAAGCCTTTGTTGATCGCCAGCTCGGTTGAAGCCGGCGGCGAATTGATGAAGACCACCGAGGTGGAGAACTACCCGGGCTTCCCCGAGGGCATCCAGGGTCCAGACTTGATGTTCAAGATGCAGGAACAGGCCGAGCGCTTTGGTACCGAGGTCGTTCTTGACGACGTTGTATCCCTCGACCTGGCTGGCGACGTAAAAACGGTGACTCTCGGCAACGGCGACGTGCATGAGGCGCTGTCCGTCATCTTCGCGACGGGTTCTGCCTACCGCAAGCTCGGTCTCGAGGACGAGGAACGCCTCAGCGGCCAGGGTGTGTCCTGGTGTGCCACCTGCGACGGGTTCTTCTTCCGCCAGAAGACGATTGCCGTAGTGGGCGGTGGCGACTCCGCCATGGAAGAGGCCACCTTCCTCACCCGCTTCGCTGACAAGGTCTACGTCATCCACCGCAACAGCACGCTGCGCGCCTCCAAGGTCATGCAGGATCGTGCAGAGGCCGACCCGAAGATCGAGTTCCTGTTCAACAAAACGGTTGAGCACATCTACGGCGACGCCCTCGTTGCCGGTGTTGGCCTCGTCGACACCGTCGATGGCACCGAGACCACCCTCGATGTCAGTGGCCTGTTCATCGCCATTGGCGCCGACCCGCGCACGCACCTCGTCCACGGGCAGCTGGATTTCACCACCTTCGGCACCATCGCCGTCGACGGTCGCAGCTCGCGTACCAACCTCCCCGGCGTTTTTGCCGCCGGTGACGTCATCGAGCCCACGGACCGCCTGGCCGTTACGGCCGCCGGTTCGGGAACGGTCGCCGCTCTCGACGCCGAGCTCTATCTTGCGGGCCTCCCCGCGGTGCTTCTCGCGATTGCCGGTTCGATTGACTCCGCCGA
>JAODAO010000484.1 GCA_025463465.1 Glaciihabitans sp.
CTGTGGCGATCGACGTTCAACTGCGCCAGCCCTACAACCCAGGTGTCCTTCGATCCGCCACCCTGTGAGCTGTTGACCACAAGCTCTCCCTCGGGAAGCGCGACGCGGGTCAGTCCGCCGGGGAGAACCCAGACGTCCTTTCCATCGTTGACCGCGAAGGGTCGCAGGTCAGCGTGACGCGGTCGCATGCCGTCGTCAACAAGGGTGGGGATGGTCGAGAGCTGAACTACGGGCTGCGCGATCCAGCCGCGGGGATCGGCGAGCAATCGTTTCCGAAGCTCTTCCAGTTCCGTTTTCGATGCCGCTGGACCCACAACGAGGCCCTTGCCACCGGAGCCGTCAACCGGCTTCACCACGAGTTCGTCGAGGCGGTCAAGCACCTCTTCCAGCGCGAGCGGGTCTTCGAGACGCCAGGTGTCCACGTTGGCGAGCTTGGGTTCCTCGCCGAGGTAGTAGCGGATGAGTTCCGGCATGTAGGTGTAGACGAGTTTGTCGTCCGCGACGCCGTTACCCACGGCGTTGGCGATGGTGACGTTGCCGAGGCGCGCTGCCAGCAGGACCCCGGGGGAGCCGAGCATTGAGTCGGCACGGAACTGCAGTGGGTCGAGGAATTCGTCGTCGACGCGACGGTAAATGACGTCGACCCGGGTAGGGCCAGAAGTGGTCCGCATCCAGACCCGGCCGCCCGAGCAGAACAGGTCGCGGCCCTCAACGAGCTCAACGCCCATCAACCGCGCGAGGAGCGTGTGTTCGAAATAGGCGGAGTTGTAGACGCCGGGGGTGAGCACAACAATGGTCGGGTCCTCGACACCCTCGGGGGCGCTGGCGCGAAGCGCGCTCAGAAGTTTGTTGGGGTACTCCCCTACGGGGCGCACCTTCATACTGACAAACAGTTCCGGCAACGTCTGGGCCATGACCCGGCGGTTGGAAATGACGTAACTAACACCGCTCGGTACGCGAACGTTGTCTTCGAGCACCCGCCAGGTTCCGGCTTCGTCACGGATCAGGTCGATTCCGCTTACCTGGATTCGCACACCGTTGGCACTGACGATGCCAGCGGCCTCGCGGTGGAAGTGGCTTGAGGAGGTGATGAGCGCTGCGGGGATCACGCCGTCGCGGACTGCTGCCTGGCTGCCGTAAATATCGGCGAGGAACGCCTCAAGTGCGTTGACCCGCTGCTTGATACCAGCCTCGACGTCCTGCCATTCCGGCTGAGCGATCACCCGGGGAACAGCGTCGAGTGGAAAGGGTCTTTCCTCGCCGGCGAAGTCGAATGTGACTCCCTGCGCCAGGTAACTGCTGGCGAGGGCGTCTGTGCGCCCCCGGAGTTCTTCCTGCGTCATCTTTGCCAGGGTTGCGTGGATCTCCTTGTAGGAAGGCCTCGCAATACCGGGCGTCGAGAACATCTCGTCGAAGGCAACCGCCCCCGAAGAGCGTGTTGCCGCTGTGCCATATCCATCGAACAGGTCGCCCATAACCCGACTCTAGTGTCTGGATGTTGCGGCGTTGTTTCCGATCCCGCGAAGTTTGCCGGGCGGGATGCCGAAGCCCCAGCCACTCGGACACACGTTGCCCCGCATCCCGCGATGTTCCGCGGCATGCGGCCTCGCGGACCCCAACGGATTGCGCATCGCCGGAGCCGAAATCTGCTCGACGCCCGGGCGCGTCAGATTTCGGAGTCCTGCCTCTCGGCGTAGCGTTCGACGGACGGTGCGGTTGCTGCAGACGGATCCTGCATAAACGCGGGCAGCGTGGGTCGCAACAGTGAGGCCCTCGCCATCCCGGCGATCAGGATTAAACCGGCCAGCGTCAGCGACCAGCAGGTGAGCAGACCGGCCCCGGGCGGCGAGTCATGCGACATGTACCCACCGTTGAACAACGGAACCACCACGTAGTCGACGAGGATAAAACCGCCGGCGGTTGCCGCAAACGCCAACCCCAAGGGTCTGCGAAAAATCCTTAGCGGCCGAACCAGAAAGGTCACCAAGGTTGCGAACAGCAGACCACCGAATGCCGACCACCAATACAGCCACAATCGTTCGAACAGAGGCCCCGACTCGGAATAGTCCATTCCGATGTCCGATTGGAGCCGCATACACACCCGACTGTCGTAGCTGATCGACTGGAAGCACGGCTGCCATGCCCCAACGATCTCCAGCGCCATTGAGATACCCGCTGCAACCAGCAACAGTCCTACACAGCTTACAAACGACTTAAGAGCAATTCCCCACACTCGCAACATTGTTGGCCTCCCGCGGGAACCTTACGCTTGCGAAGTTCCCAGTGGGGAACTACGCAGCAAACAACGACCTCATCATTGCTCGCCATATCAGGTCGCCGCGATGAAGGCGAGAACGCAGGCTGGGGGCTGGGCAAGCGTTGGCAAAAGTCGCTTTCAGCAGTGAACAGCTGGGCAATCTCGGGCCAACGGTAGTCAATGCAGCGACCGTGCGGCTTAACGAAAAAAGCCACCCCTGGGGTGGCTTTCCATCTCTCTGCAGAACCCAAGGCCCTCGCCGACCGCAATCGGACAACGCAGTACTTGCGTTTGGTGGGTTAAATGGTGATAGCCACCCCGAGGGGTGGCTATCACTCTAAAGAGAGTCCGGCGGTGTCCTACTCTCCCACAGGGTCCCCCCTGCAGTACCATCGGCGCTGAGAGTCTTAGCTTCCGGG
>JAODAO010000299.1 GCA_025463465.1 Glaciihabitans sp.
TCGCCGAGGCCACCAGAAGTGATCGCCGGCGATGAAGGCGAGGGCGGGAACCACCACCGTCCGCACGATGAGGGTGTCGAGCAGCACCCCGACACACACGATGATGCCGATCTGGGTGAGGGTGATCAGCGGCAGGACTCCCAACACCGCGAACACCGCGGCGAGAAGAATCCCGGCGCTGGTGATCACACCGCCGGTTGCAGCCAGAGCACGGACCATCCCCTCCCGCGTGCCGACCAGTTCGGCCTCTTCCTTGGCGCGGGTGACGAGGAAGATGTTGTAGTCAACGCCAAGAGCGACGAGAAAGAGGAAGCTCAGCAACACCACATTGGTGTCCAGCGCAGGAAAGTCGAAGACGGTCCGGAAGAGTACCCAGCTCAGCCCGAGGCTGGCGAAGAACGACGCGACGACGGTAAGCAGCAGGAGGACCGGGGCGAGCAGTGCCCTGAGCAGGATGACGAGGACAACAAAGACCAGTGCCAGGATGAGGGGGATGACCAGGTCCTGGTCGGCCTGGGTAGCCGTTGCCACGTCGAGCGCCTGCGCGTCGAGTCCGCCGACGAGGGCATCGGCGCCGTCGAGGTTATGCAGGGCTGCCCGCAGCTCACGCACCGTATCAAAGGCCTCCTCGGTCTCTGCGGCGGCGGCCAGGACGACCGTGACCTGCGTGATGCCGTCGGCACTTGCGCCGAGGGAGACCGACGCAACCTCCGGGACCTCCGCCGCCCGCGCTGCTACCACGTCGGCGTAGTCGGTGTTGGTGATGACCGCGGTGGGTGAACCACTGCCAGCGGGAAACGCATCAGCAAGAAGGTTCTGGCCACGAACGGCTTCCGGTTCTGAGATGAAGAGTTGTGTCTGCGCCAGCCCTGTGTGAATTTGTGTGACCCCCACGGCGAGGCCGCCGAGGAGGAGTACACCGGCAACGACGACGACGACGGGCCGCTGGGCCACACGGCGGCCAAGTTTCGCCCACACTCCGCGATCGGCGGTGTTCCGGGACCCGAACCGGGGAACATACGGCCAGAACAGACCCCGCCCGAAGAGGACGAGGGCTGCGGGCAGGACGACCAGTGCGAAGAACATGGCAATCAGAATCCCGGTCGCGCAGGCGATGCCCAGGGCACGGTTACCGGTCAACTGCGCGAAGAGAAGGGTGAGGAGACTAAGCACCACGGTGCTCCCACTGGCCAGCACAGCTGGGCCGGCACCCCGAAGTGCAGCAGCCATGGCCTTCCGCCGGTCTTCCACGATCCTGAGTTCGTCCCGGTAGCGGGCGATCAGCAGCAGGGCGTAGTTGGTTCCGGCACCGAATACGAGCACGGAGAGGATTCCGGTGGTGGAGGCATCCAGAGTGATACCGATCGCCGAAGCAACACGTGTCGCCACGATCGACGCGAGCCCGTCTGCTGTGCCAATGACCACAAGTGGCACCAGCCACAGCCACGGACTGCGGTAGGTGACAATCAGCAGCACCGCGACGACAATCACGGTCGTGAGCAAAAGGGTGAAGTCGGCACCGGCGAAAACAGCGCTCAGGTCAACGGCGAACCCCTCCGGACCACTCAGCAGCGCCGTCAGCCCGTCCGGAAGGTCCTGGTTGGCCAACTCCCTGAGTTGTTTCGCGCGATCGGTCTGCACGTCGACATCGCTGAGAGCGTCAAGGGGCACCGCCACAAGCGCAACCTCGTTGTTGTCGGAGTAACTGGCGGGCGGCACGAACCCATCCGAGGACAGGGCGCGGAGTCGTTCCACCGCCGCGTCGATCGAATCCCGATCGCTGCCGGATAACATCTCTCCGCTACGGCTGAATACCAGCAGCGCTGCGGTGTCATCCGCCGTGGGCAGCGCTTCCTGCAGGCGGGACACCTCGACCGACTCCGCGGTTTTCGGCAGCCCAACTCCGGGGCTGGTCTCGCCCGTGGCGCCCGAACCGAGGGCAAAAATAAAGCCCGCGGCCACAAACGACAGCACGAGAACAATCCACGATGTCGAGCGGGCGGTTAGCAAGTCGGTGAGGCGGCGCATGGTTCCCTTTAGCTAAATCATTTGATTACCAGATCTTTGAAAGACCATAGCGGTAGAGTGATCGCGTGACAACCTCATCGTCGGATTTCCCCATCCCGACCGACATCGCTGAAGAGACAGCCACGCCGGTCGAGCCTGGGCTGCTGCTGCGCCAGATCCTGACGCTTTCCGCGGAGTTCGAGGCGAAGGTCGGCTCGGCGCTTTCGGTCAACAAACGAGACTTTGAAGCCATGCAACACCTCCTGATGGACGGGCCACTCGGCCCAACAGAGATCGCGCACCGTCTTGGGGTCACCACTGCAGCGGCGACCGTTGTGGTTGATCGGCTCGTCGCCGCCGGCCACGTTGGCCGTCAACCTCATCCGACCGATCGACGAGGGGTTGTCGTTGTCCCGGAGCCGGCGTCGATAGCTGCCGCCCTCGGGCACATCATGCCGCTGGTGCGTGGAGTCGGAGATGTCCTCTACGATTTCAAGATCGAAGAGCGGTTGATCATCACCCGATATTTACAGCGGGTCGTCGGCGTGTACCAACAGCAACTTAGTGCCGACTCGGACACCTAGTGGCGTGGGGCGAGGCCGACAACCCAGCGCTCTCCAACAGGGGGCGGCAGTCCATCGGAAGAGGCAAAGTCATCGACGCCGTCGTTCACCGGTGAGAGCGAGCCAGTTGCGCGGCGCGGCTCTCCGCCGTGCGGGGCGAGGCAAACAAATACTGCGTGGCACGTAAGAAAGTGCAAGCGGCCGCCTATTCCCGTGTGCTTCACGGGGACGTTTCCGCTCGGTCCAGCAGCAACCACCCTGTGTCGTTTCCGAATGCGGGACCTCGCTTGGTCCCGAATTCAGATAAGCATCCACCCAGAATCGTCCCCTGCAACACGACCTTCCCGTTCAAGGCTTTCGAGGATGGACCGGACCACCCGCACCGACAAACCGCAGCGGGCGGCGACATCAACACTGCTGCGAGGCAGTTGGGAACTCAGTCCGTCACACACCCGGATTTGCAATGACGGCCGGTCGCCCAGCAGTGTCCGCCCGGTCGGCGACACCGACTCGACCGCAGCTTCAATCGGTGAAAGCTCGACGAGTATCGGGGCGAGTTCCGCCATCTCATCGGCGTTGGTGACACATACGGCGTCGAACTCCCGGATGAGCCGGTGGGTTCCGGCAGATGCGGCGGAGGTTACCGGACCAGGCACAGCCCCAAGCGGCCGGCCAAGGGAAACGGCGTGCCCGGCGGTGTTCACCGCACCGGAGCGGCTCCCAGCCTCGACAACCACGGTAGCCAGGCTGAGCGCGGCGATGAGACGATTGCGCTGCAAAAATCTCCACTTTGTGGGTGATGCACCGCATGGCAGTTCCGAGATCACGGCACCTGTTTCGATGATTCTCGTGATGAGGACTTCATTGCCGGATGGATACAACCGGTCGACACCCCCGGCGAGAACGGCCACCGTCATCCCCTCGCTGGCAAGCGCCGCCCGGTGCGCCATCGCGTCAATCCCATACGCGGCGCCGGACACAATTGCATAACCCCGGTCGACGAGCCCCGCGGATGCCTCCATCGTTACGTGTTCGCCATAACCGGTCGCCGCCCGGGACCCAACAAGCGAGATGGACGCCTCTAGAGACCTCATCGCGACATCCGTACCGCGCACCCACAGGGCGACCGGCCCGTAATGGCCCAGGTCGGCAAGCCGACTTGGCCACAGCGGCGAGGCGGGTGTGAGGAGGCGGGCACCGTAACGCTGCGCCTGGCGCAAGGAGACCAGCACCGATTGTGGCGACAGGCGCGGACGCCACCGTTCGAGGGCAAGGTGGATGTCTCGTTCGACGACCGGAGGGCCCACCTCCCCGTTGTGACCTTCGCGGCGGAGGAGTGTGGCGATGTCCTGCGCGGTGCGACCCCCAATCACCGCATCCAGTGCGGTGGACGCACCAAGTGCCGCAATCAGCATGCCCGCCATTCCGTCTCCGGGCTCAGCGATGCCGCTCCAGAACGCTCGGGCCACACGGTCTCGCGTCTGGTCTGATTCCAGCCGCTCCCCCGTCACCTCTCTCACGAGGTTGGCCACGTCTGACTCTTTGATTCCGAACATGGTCATCACAACGACGCCTTCCGCAGGTGCAGGGCGCGACCAATATGGTCAACGCCGGGTGAATTCGCGCCCTCGATGTCGGCGAGGGTCCAGCCGATGCGAAGCACCCGGTCGTAACCGCGCATGGTGATACCGCCCCGTTCCAGCGCCCGGTCAATCGCAGAGGTGATGCGGGGGCTAAGTCGATGGTGGGTTGAGCGCAGCCACGACCCTGGCACCTCCGAACTCACCTTCCACGGGGTTCCGGCCAGGCGCTCGGCGCACATCGCTCGGGCGCCCACCACGATCCCCCGCGCAATCGACGTGGTCAGGCGCATCGCATCCGGGGCGAGCCGGAGCTGGACTGACGTCACCCGCTCGACCTGCAACTGGATGTCGATGCGGTCGAGGAGTGGGCCGGACAGCCGCTCCAGGTATCGCCTGCGTACCATCGGAGTGCAGGAGCAATGAGAGTCACGCGGCCCGTATTGGCCGCAGGGGCACGGATTGGCCGCCATCACCAATTGGAAGTTTGCGGGGAATTCGGCGACGGCGTTGGCGCGGTGGATGCTGACGACGCCCGACTCCAACGGCTGGCGGAGGGCATCAAGAACCGCGCGTGAATACTCCGGGGCTTCGTCGAGAAACAACACGCCGAAAGCCGCCCGCGCGGTTGCCCCGGGTCGGATGACCGAACTGCCTCCCCCAATCAGCGCGGCAGCTGTCGCCGTGTGATGGGGGCTTCGAAAGGGGGGCGCCGTTCCAGGGAACGACCGACCGGCAGGCCGGACAACGACCGGATCGAACTCACCTGCAGCGCATCGGCGGCGGCCAGGTCCGGCAGCAACCCGGGCAACCTCGACGCGAGCATCGTCTTGCCTGCACCCGGGGGTCCAACGAGGAACACGTGATGGCCACCGGCCGCAGCGACGACCATCGCGTCGACTGCCTCCCTGTTGCCGATAATGTCGGCAACGTCCCCGTCTGGCCGGACAACGCCGTGGGAAGCAGCCGGCATCTGCAGCGGCGTCACCCATTCGGGAGCGAACGCCCCACCGTGCCAGATCGCCGCTGCCCTCAGCGATGAGACGCCGATCACCCGCAGTGACGGCACCAACGCTGCCTCGTCGGTGTTGCCGGTTGGCACCATCACGGTGCTGAACCCCGCCCTTTGTGCAGCGAGCACAGCGGGGAGGATCCCGTTGATGGGACGGAGCCGTCCATCCAGGCCGAGCTCCCCAAGATGGAGCACGCTGCTGACGGAGACCGCGTCGACGGTCCCGGCGGCGGCCAGCGCCGCGAGGGCGATGGCCAGGTCGAACCCTGAGCCGTGCTTGGGTAGCGCCGCCGGCGACAGGTTGACGGTGATCTTGCGATTGGGCAAACCACAGCCTGAGTTTGTTGCTGCTGCCCGCACCCGGTCCTTCGCTTCGTTGAGGGCGGCGTCCGGCAGTCCGATCAGAACGAAGTTGGGCAGGTTACTGGAGATGTCCGCTTCGATCTCCACGATCGCGCCGTGGAAACCGATAAGGGACACCGCATAAGTTCGTCCGAGGGGCATCAGCGGGCGGCCATCAGAACACCCGCACCAGATGATCGATGGTGATCGTCGCAGGTCCTCCGACCACGATGGCGACAACGTCGAGCCGAACCCGGTGATGGGAACCGGGATTCTCGGCGCACCAGGCGGCAGCCAACCGGCGCATCCTGGCGAGTTTGGCCGCGGTCACCGCCTGCAGCGGATGCCCAAAAGCGACGCTGGAGCGAGTTTTCACCTCAACGAAAACAAACTCGCCGTCGTCGTCGGCAATTACATCGATCTCACCGTAGCTGCAGCGCCAGTTTCTCTCGATGATGCGTAGCCCGTGCTTTTCGAGGTACGTGACCGCCCACTGTTCGCCACGCCTGCCCAGTTCGTCCTTCGCCGCCATGTTGACCTCCGGCTGCCAGACTGCCCGGGCCGGGTGGGGTCAACGGGGTGCCGGACCGCCGACGTGCACGATTGCCGTAGTGGCAGCTGTGGGAAGGAGGGGACACCGATGGTGCACCGCAGTGGGCACCGCCTACGCGCCTTCCCCGGAGGCATGGCCGTGCTTCGCGGGTGCTACTAATTCGGCAAAATGTGGGAACAGTAGGCCGAGCAGACTTCGCGACCTCGCCAACGGCAAAATGGGCCGTGCGAAGCGGTGAAGCACTACTCGTCGAGTGCGAGTTCCTTCGGAAGCTCTAACTCTTTGGCACTGAGTTCTTCGACGTTGACGTCCTTGAACGTGAGAACACGAACGGACTTCACAAAGCGGTCGGAGCGGTAGACGTCCCACACCCACACGTCATTCATGGTGAGCTCGAAATAGAAATCATGCTCGGTGTCCTGCCTCACCAACGTCACTTCGTTGGCAAGATAAAACCGCCGCTCCGTCTCAACGACATAGCGGAACTGCGACACTACGTCGCGGTACTCGCGGTACAGGGCGAGTTCGACCTCACGGTCGTAGTCTTCGAATTCGTCTTCTTCCATGCTGCAGTCAGTCTAAGCGGTTTCGAGGCCCACACCGTGGGCGTTCGGGGTCTTGACATTGACGTTCTCGCTCAGCGAACCGGTTGCGGGACGGGGATGAAGCCAGGTGTGACGGTGCAGGGGTGTTGCGCCGAGGCGCGCGATGGCGTCGAAATGGGCGAGGGAACCGTATCCCTTGTTGCCGGACCAGCCGTATCCGGGGTGCGTCTCGTCTGCCTCGATCATCAGCGTGTCGCGTGCGACCTTGGCCAGGACCGACGCTGCGGCTACCGATGCACAGTCACGGTCGGCTTTCACGCGGGTCTGCACACGCAGCGGCGAGGACAGTGTTGGGCTCAGCCAGTCGTGGGAGCCGTCGAGGAGCAGCACGCTGTCCCGGATGGATGCTCCGGCGTTGTGCAACTGGGCGAGAGCGCGTTTTCCGGCGAGGCCAAGGGCGAAGATGATTCCATGTTCGTCGACTTCGTGTGCGCTGGCGAGGCCGATCGCACTGAACAATCCCCAGTCAGCTGCCATCGGCGCGAGTGCTATTCGCCGCTTCTCGCTGAGCAGCTTCGAATCGCGCAACCCGTCCGGCTGGACCCCGATTCCGACATCCACCACACAGACGCCGACTCCGACCGGGCCGGCGATGGCGCCACGGCCCACCTCGTCCATACCGATGACGTAGCGGGCACCCTTGGCGTGCAACTCAGCCTCGACCTCGAGGGTGGGTTCGGCGACGGCCACCGCTACTCGTTTTCGCCGACGACGTCGCGGAAGACGGTGGGATAGTCGTCCAGCAGGCCCCAGCGGCTGATTGGCCAGCTGATTAGCACGGCACGGCCGACGACGTCGGAGTACGGCACGAACTCGTGGCCGGGATCCTTTTCGTGGTGGTACGCGGAGTCCGCCGAAAGGTAGCGGTTGTCGCCGAGTACCCAAAGGCTATTGGCCGGAACGGTGATGTCGAAGGTTTCGGGGGTGGCGTTGACCGAACCAGCCTCCACCACGATGTACGGCTCGTCGAGGGAGACGCCGTTGACGGTGACGTGGCCGAAGTCGTCGCAGCAGATGACGTGGTCGCCCGGCAGCCCAATGACGCGCTTGATGAGGTGGTCGTTACTGTCCGGAGCACTGAGACCCACAAACCCGAGGGCCGAGTCGATGGCACCGGCGACGGGATTTGGTTCCGGCTCGATGACCGGATCCAACCAGCCGCCCGGGTCCTTGAACACCACAACGTCACCGTGTTTGATCGGCATCAACTCGGGCGAGAGCTGGTTGACGATGATGCGGTCGTTGGTGATGAGGGTGTTTTCCATCGATTCTGACGGAATGTAGAACGAACGGATGAGGAAGGTCTTGATGAGGAACGAGATGAGCAGCGCGGCCAGGAAGATCAGAAGGATGTCGCGAATGAACAGCTTGACCCCACGCGATCGACGTGGTTCATCGGACCGGAGGGTGCCGTCCGGCGCCCCGTCAATTTTGTGTGTCATCAAAACCTTTGTGTTAAAGCCCAGAGCTCCCTGCCAGTGTAAAGGCAGGGAGCTCCGGGTTAGTTGGGCGCGACCGAGGGTTAGCGCTTTTCCTTGATCTTGGCCTTCTTGCCACGCAGGTTGCGCAGGTAGTACAGCTTCGCGCGACGAACGTCACCGCGGGTGACGATCTCGATGTGGTCGATGACCGGGGAGTGAACCGGGAAGGTACGCTCGACGCCGACCTGGAAGCTGACCTTACGCACGGTGAAGGTCTCACGGACGCTGTCGCCCTGGCGACCGATTACAACACCCTGGAAAACCTGGATACGCGAGCGCGTACCTTCGATGATGTTGACGTGAACCTTGACGGTGTCACCGGCGCGGAAGTCCGGGACATCGCTACGCAGCGAGGCTGCGTCGACAGAGTCGAGAATACGCATGATTGCATCTCCTAGGCAGACGCCGCAGGTCATCTACCTTAGACACGGACCGCAATTGTTCCCCCGCCGCACAAGTGCGTCCAGGGAAAGATGTGGCGGTCCGAAGCTTGGTACCGCGATCCGTTTGCGGATCGGCAGTAGGTCCGGCTGTTGACTCGTTCCCCCTGCGGCAGGAGCAGAACCCAGTAGACCCAAGAATCCATTTTGCCACACTCCGGGGCACGGCGCGAAGTCCCCTGCCAATCCTGGCGGTTTAGACCCGACGCCGCCAGGCCGGATC
>JAODAO010000313.1 GCA_025463465.1 Glaciihabitans sp.
AGCAGTTCCTTCGGCAGCGGCGGAGGCGGCGGGTTCTCCGGCGGTGGTGGTGGCGGGGGTGGCGGCGGCGGCCGTTAGCGCTGTCCACAACCCTCTCGGTTTCACACTGCGGGCACACCCGGGCCCAACAGGGCCACCGCGTCCTTCATCGCCGGGGACATGTAACCGGTGGCGACCCGTTCGCCGGCAAGCCAGCCGGTGAGGCGGTCCGCTTCGGCGGCCAGGGCAGACCGCTCCCCCGCGGAAATGCTCTCGACCAAGTGCAGCAGCACCTCGCCGGCGGCGTCCTGCACCCAGCAGCCCACAATGCGGCCGTTGACCCACGCGGTGGTTCCCGCGTTTCCCCTCGCCTCGAACAATCGTTCGCTGTGTGCCCCGAGGTAGAAGTCGCGGGCCCGCCAGCCCATCACCGTTGGGTCGAGGACGGGCAGCAACGCCACCCACGGGCCCGGGTCGGTTACCTCGTCGAGGTCCTCGGCCAGCAGCCAGCCGGTTCCCCCGCCATCGAGCGACACCGCCACGGCGCCGAGCCCGGCAAGCGCGGCACGCACGACCGTTTTGGTGCTGCCAAGCCACCAGACGATGTCCGCTTCGGTGCCGGGGCCGAAACTGTATAACCAGCGACGCACCAGTTCTCGGTAGCCGTCCGCGGGCGATAGCAGGGGGATGTCCTCGCCGAGCCAGTTCCTCGTCAGGGTCCAGCGCGGACGGGACGTGCGCCAGTGCCCCGTGTTCATCCCACGCATGATTTCGGCGGTCGCGCCGAGCTGGACAAGCAGGCGAGGCGCTCCCCAGCTCTCACCACCGGGCAACTCAACCCGGACGTCGATCGCAGGGATCGCCTGCCGGATCTCCTGCGCCGTGAGGCCGTCAGGGGTCTCCGCCAGCTGCTCCAGGATGTGGCCGGTTGCTCGCTCCAGCCACTGAATGCCGTCCGTCGCGAGGCCCACCGTCACAACGTCCTTGGCCACCCGGGCGCGCTCGGTCGCAGCGACCCGCGCCGAGCAACTCGGCAGGGCGGCACCGAGCAGGTCGCGTGGGAAAACGAACAGGGTGCGGCGCATGGCCAGCTGCTTCACCAGGCTGCGGTCGCCGTAGAGGGCACGGTCGATGTCGGCGATGGTCACCCCGGGCACCCGCGCCCAGCACGACAGGTACACGGTAGCCGGTTCGGTCGCGTGCAACACCGTCATCGCCTCGACGGCCGCCTCCGGTGAGCCAGCACGGGCCGCCGGTGCGAGGGCGTGGCGCACGGCCAGCCTGGCCCGGCGTTCGGCATCGGTCACGTGGCGCATCCCCACAGTATGGCGGCACCCTCCGACGCCCTCCGGCGGTGAGCAGGACGGGGTGACCGCCCGCCCAGCATCTTCAAAGCCGATGCATCGTACGATTCTTGGCATGAATCAGTGGACCGAGCATGTTGTCTGGTGGCACGTCTATCCGTTGGGGTTTTTGGGGGCCGACACCACCGGCCAGGACCGCACACCGGAACCGAGGCTGCGCAACCTCGTCCCGTGGCTCGACCACCTGTTGGAAATCGGCGCGAACGGCCTCGCCCTTGGTCCCGTGTTCACCTCGTCCACCCACGGGTACGACACCATCGACTTCTTCACCGTCGACCCGAGGCTCGGCACCCGCGACGACCTCGTCTACCTGATCGATGAGGCCCACAGCCGCGGCATCCGGGTCATGCTCGACGGGGTCTTCAACCACGTGGGCCGCGAGTTCCCCGCACTCGTCAGCGCCCTCGCCGACCCAACCGCGCCCGAGGCCGCCCTCTTTGGCCGGGACTCCTCGGGCGCCGTCACCAATTTCGAAGGCCACGGCGGCCTCGTCGCCTTCGACCACGGCAATCCCGACGTCGCCGACCTGGTCACCGAGGTGATGAACTTCTGGCTCGACGCCGGAGCAGACGCCTGGCGCCTCGACGCCGCCTACTCGGTGCCGAACGCCTTCTGGGCCACCGTGCTCCCCCGGGTACGCGGCAACCACCCCGACGTGTTTGTGCTTGGCGAGGTGCTCCACGGCGATTACACACAGATCGTTGCAGAGGCCACCCTCGACAGCGTCACCCAGTACGAGCTCTGGCAGGGCGTGTGGCATGGCCTGCAGGAGGTCAACCTGCACGAGCTGAACTGGGCGCTGACCCGCCACAACGGTTTCCTGGAAACGTTTGTCCCCTACACGTTCATTGGTAACCACGACGTCACCCGCATCGCCAGCCAGATCGACGATGAACGCCACCACCCGCACGCCCTGGTGCTGCTGATGACCCTCGGCGGGATGCCTTCTGTCTACTACGGCGACGAATACGGCTACCGCGCGATCAAGGAGGAACGGTTCGGCGGCGACGACGCCATCCGACCCGCTTACCCGGTGGATGCTGCGCAGCCGGTCACGGCGGGCCTCGAGGTGATGGCGCTGCACCAGCAGCTGATCGGCATCCGCCGCCGTCACCCCTGGTTGCACCGCGCCACCAGCACCACCAGCACCGTGGAGAACGCGTCGCTGGTGTACACGGTCAGTGGTGACGGCCAGTCCCTCACCGTCGCCATCAACCTCGGCGACTCCACCCTGGCCGTCCCCGGCACGGGCACCCTGCTTGCCGGCGCGCACAGCACACAGAGCGGCGACGGCCTCAGCGTCGGCGCACACGGCTGGGCGATAACAGAGGCTTAGCCGCAGGCATCCCCCTGCCCCATCGCGTAATGCCCGCACGCTGAGCGGCGTTTGTCAGTTGCGCAGCATTTGTCAGTTGCGCAGCGTGTCAGTTACGCAGTGCCCGGTCCAGGTCGGCGATGAGGTCGTTGACGTCTTCAATGCCGATCGACAGGCGAAGCAGCCCGTCGTCGATGCCGAGCTGGGCCCGCAGTTCGGGGCTGAAGCCGATGTGGGTGGTGGTGGCGGGGTGCAGCGCCATCGAGCGGGTGTCGCCGATGTTGGTCATCCGGCTGATCACCCGCAGGCCGTCGAGGAACCGGCGGGCCCCCGCCTCGCCGCCCTTGACGGTGACGGAGAAGACGGATCCGCTTCGCCCACCGTAGAGGCGCTTGGCGAGGTCGTAGCGGGCGTTGCCAGGCAGCCCGGCGTAGTCGACCGTTTCCACGTTGGGATGGACGGACAACCATTCTGCGATGGCGAGCGAATTGGAGAGGTGGCGTTCCATCCGCAGCGACAGGGTTTCGATGCCCTGGTGCAGCAGGAACGAGTTGAAGGGTGACAGGGCGGGGCCGATGTCGTTGACAACGGCCTCACGGGTGGCGCGGGCGTAAGCGGTGTCGCCGAAACGCTCGAGCA